>JBNMMB010000063.1:0-20450 GCA_050875105.1 Prevotella sp.
ACTCATCGGGCGACGACTTTGGCATGACCTTCGAGGGACCTCACAACCAAGGATTCTTCTCTTCCTACCGTGGCGACGGCCGTGGCTGGGATCACATCTATTCGTTCTACAATCCTGAGATTGTGCAGACGATCAAGGGCTGGGTTTACGAGATGGACGGCTATGAGTTGCCAGCTGCCGAGGTCTACGTGGTGGGCGACGACGGCACCAACGAGAAGCTCTCCGTGCGCTCTGACGGTTCGTTCACCAAGGTGCTCAACAATGGTGTGAGCTACCTCTTCCTGGCTACCTGCAAGGGATACCTCAACCACAAGGAGGAGATCCATGCCCTTGCCGACCCGAAGGAGAGCCGAGACACCACCTTGCAGTTTGCCCTGGCCAACATATCCGCACCCACCCTCATCGACAACATCTTCTATGACTTCGACAAGGCCACCTTGCGCGACAGTTCGAAAACGGCACTCGACCAACTGGTCAACTTGCTCAACGAGAACCCGAATGTGACGATCGAACTCAGCGCCCACACCGACTACAAGGGCTCCGAGGCTTACAACCAACGCCTGTCGCAACGCCGCGCCGAGTCGGTGGTCAACTACCTCATCCAGCATGGCATCGCCGCAGACCGTCTCACGCCTGTGGGCTACGGCAAGCTGAAGCCCAAGGTCATCAAGAAGAAGGTGACTGAGAAATATCCGTTCCTCAAGGAGGGCGACGTGCTGACAGAGGAGTTCATCAAGAGTCTGAAGAACGAGAAAGAGCAAGAGATCTGCAACCAGCTGAACCGCCGCACCGAGTTCATGGTGCTGCGCACCACCTATGGGCTCTTCGACGAGCAGGGCAAACTGAAAAAGATGCCCCAGAAGAAGACCGAGGACAGCAAGAAGGATCTCAAGGAAGATGGTTACGACATCATCTTCGACTGACTGACGCCAAACGACAACTAACATAATCCCACTCATGGTCAACGACACCGCACTACCCCAAGCCTTCGAGGCGAGCACCCGACAACTCTTTGGCGACACCCGATACGAGCGCTTCGCTGAGGCCCTGCGCATCCCACCGCAAGCCACCATCCGCCTCAACCCGTTCAAGAGGAATATCCAGGGTGCGCAGGCCGCCGAGGGCTTCTCGCCCGTGCCCTGGTGTGCCGAGGGACGCACGCTGCCCCAGCGGCCCGACTTCACATTCGATCCGCTGCTTCATGCTGGCGCCTACTACGTGCAAGAGTCATCGTCGATGTTCATCGACCATGTGGTGCGGCAACTCATCACTAAGCCTGTCACGGCGCTCGACCTGTGCGCCGCACCCGGCGGAAAGACCACCACGTTGCGCGCCGCCCTGCCTGAGGGTAGTGTCGTCGTAGCCAATGAACCCATGAAGGTGCGCGCCTCCATCCTCTCGGAGAACGTGCAGAAACAAGGACACCCCGACATCCTGGTCACCAACAACTATCCACGTGACTTCCGCAAGGCGGGTATCACCTTCGACTTCATACTCGCCGACGTGCCCTGCTCGGGTGAAGGCATGTTTCGCAAAGACCCACAAGCCATCCGCGAATGGAGTCCACAAAACGTGGACAACTGTGCCAAACTACAACGTTCAATCATCGAGGACATTTGGCCAACGCTCCGCGCTGGCGGATACTTGGTCTACTCCACCTGCACCTTCAACGAACATGAGGATGAGGAGAACATCCAGTGGATCATTGACCAACTGGGTGCCCAACTGGTCAACATCCCTATCGAACCGCAATGGAACATTACAGGCCCATTGGGTAACGGACTTTCTGCCATCGGAAGCAATGAGAAAGTCGGACAGCGACAATCCGTCTTCCGTTTCATCCCTGGTTTCACGCCAGGCGAAGGCTTGTTCATGACCATCCTGCGAAAGCCTGAGGAAGACCAACCCTCACCATCGCGCAAGAAGCGCCAAGCCGCCTCGCGACTCAAACCCAGCGCCTACCAGAAGATGGTGTTGCCATGGCTTCAAGAAGATGCAGCTTCAGGGAAAGACACCTGGACCATCGTCGACACGCCCACCATCATTCGCGCTATTCCCACACGTTGGTTGCCACTCTATGAGAAGGCATCGGCGGCCCTCCACCTCATCCATGCAGGTGTCGGCCTCGGCACGCCCAAGGGCAAGAACATCGTGCCGGCAACCTCCCTGGCCCTGTCGACAGCATGCTGTCCGACAGCTTTTCCGCAGGTGGCAATCGACTGGCAGCAAGCCATGCGCTACCTCCGCAAGGAGGCCATCACCCTGCCAGCCGAGGCGCCTCACGGCCTTGTGCTGCTCACCTATCGTGGCTTAGCCCTCGGCTTCTGCAAGAACCTCGGCAACCGTGCCAACAACCTCTTCCCCCAAGAATGGAAGATCAAGACCACCCATCTGCCCGAACAAGCCGTAGACGTGCTATGAACATTGCCATCATCGCAGCCGTGGGTCGCAACGGAGCCATCGGTCGCCATAACCGCCTACCATGGGCCATTCCCGAAGACATGGCCCACTTCAAGGCGCTGACCATGGGCCACCCCATCATCATGGGACGCAAGACCTATGAGTCGTTGCCTCATGGCGCCCTGCCCGGACGACGCAACATCGTGGTGAGCACGACGCTCACCAACCTACCCGACGCCGAGGTCTACAATACACTTGAACAAGCCATCAGCGCGTGCACCACAGGAGATAACGCCCTGACCTCACTTTCCCCCAACCAAGACAAGACCACCACCATCTTCATCATTGGCGGAGCCTACATCTACAGACAAGCTCTTCCGCTTGCCACAGCGTTGCATCTCACCCTGGTGGACGATTGTCCGGCGGACGCCGACGCCTTCTTTCCACCCATCGACTTCAACCATTGGGTAGAAACAAAAAAGGAGAAGCACACAGGCTTCTCCTTCGTTACTTATCGCTTACGAAAATAAGTGTTGTCTAAAGCATTAATCTTCCTCTTCGTCCTCTTCCACGGGCACTTCAGCGTCATCGAAAACAGGCAACTGGCGGTCGATGACCGCATTGAAGCTGACAATGGTCTCACTACGCGACAAGCCTAAGGGCTGCAACTTGTCGTGGATGATATTCAGCAAGTGATGATTGTTTCTCGCATAAATCTTGATAAACATGTCATAGCCGCCCGTGGTGTAATGACACTCGGTGACTTCGGGAATGGCACGCAACTTCTCCACCACAGCGTCAAACGAACTGGGGTCCTTGAGATAGAGACCCACATAAGCGCAAGTCTCATAACCCACCTTCTCCGGATCGATGATAAACTGTGAACCTTTCAGAATACCCAATGAGTTGAGCTTCTGGATGCGCTGATGAATTGCAGCACCACTGACATTACAAGCGCGTGCCACCTCGAGAAAAGGAATTCGCGCATCGGCAGAAATCAATTTCAGTATCTTTCTGTCTAAAGCATCCAAACGATGATTTGCCATAATGATATTTTAGTTATGCTGCAAAGTTAACAATAAATATTTTATATGGCAACTATTTTAAACGAATTTATTTCAAATTGACATTAAAATTAGTTATCATCGGCATACGAAAATCTCACAAGGGGCTTTTTCGTGATTTTTCGCCAGTCATTTATAAGAACCACACACCTCGCCAAGAACCAGGTCGACAGACAAGGGCCCCCTCTTCCGAAATGCGCTCATCAAGGCTCAGTCTTGCGCTCCACCGCCGAATAACTGATGCGGAGCGCCTTCGCGCTACGCAACGACTGCTTGACGCTGTTCACGAGACCGATGGGCGTGTGCCTGTCGGCCTTGATGGAGACCGTCATCTGCTGTTGGTCCTCGGGCGACATGCGCGATTTCTCTGCGCTGACATAGTCGGCCACCTCATCGGCAGAAGCATACTTGTCGTTGAGCTGGATGCGCATGCCCTGACCGACCACACGTCCCATGTCGTCTGACGGGCGACCAATGTAGATATAGGTCACAGCCGACTTCTTGGTCAGCCTGCTGAGTTCCGTGCCCTGAGGCACCCGGTACTTGACCCTGACAGCCACCTTCTGCATGTGAGTGACGATCATGAAAAAGAATAAGACCGTGAATATCAAATCGGGAAGCGAGGCCGCATTTAGACCTGGCACACCATACTTATGTCTGCTCATCATGCTCATGACTGTCCCTCCTTTTCTTTAGCCGCGTCGGTGGTAGCGGTACTGGTTTGTGTTCCAGCAGAGACGGGCGAGGCCACTGCATTGTCCTCGGCGATGCGCTGGGGGCAGAGCTCTTTCACATGATCGCGTTGCCCTTCCGACAGCTTGGCATAAGCCTTGCCATAGGTCTTGACCGCCACCTCATTGCGCAGGTGGTTGTAGGCCATGACCAACTGGTTTTGCAATTGGAAATAGATGTCGTAGTCGGCTTCGGGCGCAGCCTCTATCTTGATGAGGTGCTTCTTGCCGACACGGCGCACGAAGTTCTCCGTCAGACGGCATACCTTACTGACTGGCGTGGGCTTGCCGTCGACGAGCAATGCGTTGTCGCGCGTGATGACCACATTCATCATTGTGCCCTTCATGACCTGTGACAACTGTTGCTCCTGCTTGTCGGGAGGCGGCAGCTGGCGCGTCAGTCCCTTGTCGACATCCATGTTGGTGGTCACCAGAAAGAAGATGAGCAACATGAAAGAGATGTCGGCTGTGGATGTGGTGTTCAGGCCGGGCACCTGATGTCGTCTACGCTTGGTGAACATGATTTCTCCTCACATATTTGGTGGCACCAAAAATCATGGCTGCGATGGCCACCACCATCAGCACCAACGAGGTAGTGATCAGCATGTCGGCCGCCTTCAACCAAAAGACCTGATTGTAGGGCACGCCATTGATGGACATGGGGTCGGACGATCCGAGCACGAATGTCATCACGAGCAGCACGACCGTGCCCATGGTCACCGAATAGCCAATTCTCTTGATGGGCACATTGTTCTCCATTTTCTCACCCTTGCCCCTAATCTTCAGGCCACGGACGAGTGCCCACACAGCACAACAAGCCGTGGCAAACACCAGGAGCTCCATGAAAACGATGACCACATCTGTGAACAACGGAGCCGAGAAGTTGGGATCGTCCTCATAGGGCCGGTTATAGCCCACCAGCCAAAACAGGCCAAACAACAGGCACACCAGAGCGATGATCGCATATAGCACACGCGACGACAGCTTCTCCGCAGGCAGTTGTCGCCACCGAGCGAAAAGCTTCTTCATTTTCTTGTCAGTTTAAATTTCATGATAGAGTCGAGCAACGTGATGGCCGACTCCTCCATCTGCGAGGTGAGGTGGTCGATCTTGGAGAGGATGTAGTTATAGAAGACCTGCAAGATCAAGGCCACGATGATGCCGAAGATGGTGGTGATAAGCGAAACCTTCATGCCTGCCGCCACGATCGTCGGACTGATGTCGCCCGCCGTCTGGATCTGATCGAAAGCCATCACCATGCCAATCACGGTGCCCAGGAAGCCCAGCGAGGGAGCCATGGCGATGAAGAGAGTGATCCACGAACAGCCTTTCTCGAGGTTGGCGCTCTGCACCGTTCCATAACTGACGATGCTCCGCTCCACGTTGTCCATCGACTCGTCCATACGTTCCAGGCCCTGATAGCAGATGCTGGCCACAGGTCCGCGTGTGTCACGACATTGTGCCTTGGCACCCTCGACGTCGCCAGCCATGATCTTCGCGTCGAGGTCCTTCATGAACTTTTTAGCGTTGATTTCCGACAAGCTCAGATAGATGATGCGCTCAATGCAGAAAGCCAAGCCCAACACCAAAGCCAGGGCCACGAGTGACATGAAACCCGCATTACCCTCAATAAACTTAGTTTTCAAGGCCTTGTGAAAGCCCGTCTCCTCAACAGGAGCCACCGAGGCGCTATCGGTGGCCAGGGCATCGTCAAGCGAAGCCTCGCTGTCAATGCTGTCGGCCATCGACTCATCGACAGCTGTGGTGTCTGCGCTTGCTTGTGCAGCAGACGCAGTTTGGGCATAGGCGGAAGGCGTTGCCACCGTCAGGGCCATGAGAATAAGAACAAGGGTAATGGCGAGATATGCAATTTTCTTTTTCATCTTAACATAGATTAAAATCACATCTTTCAAACGACAGGTGCGGAAAGAGGGGGATTCGAACCCCCGAACCGCTTTAGGCGGTTACACGCTTTCCAGGCGTGCCTCTTCAGCCACTCGAGCACCTTTCCTCTTGTGTTTGAACTTGCAAATCTCATTTGCGAGTGCAAAGATAGTCCTTTCCGATTGAAAGAGAGAAAAATTTGTTATCTTTTAAGCTTCTTTAATGATTTAATTTTCACTTGATTGGGGCGTCGCCACCCCGAAGACACGATACACATTGGCATTGGTCACACGAGCCATTTCCTCCTCGGAGACACCATAGCTCTTGGCCAGGGTGCGCAGCACCTCCACGACAAAGGCACTCTCGTTGCGCTGGCCGCGATGGGGCACGGGAGCCATATAGGGGCTGTCGGTCTCAAGCACGAGGCGGTCGAGGGGCACCACGGCAGGCAAGTCCTCACGCAGGTGACTGCTCTTGAACGTCGACACGCCACCGACACCCAACACAAAACGGTCGAACGACAACAGTTCCTCGGCCTCGCGCCGGTTGCCGGTGAAGCAATGGAACACACCACCAGGCAACTGCGACTCATACTTGCGCAAGAGATGGACCATCTCGTTTTGCGCCTTGCGGCAATGAATCATCAGCGGCAGGCCCGTCTCCACCGACCAGCGCACCTGTTCCTCAAAAGCCTCCAACTGCTCTTGCGCAAAGTCGCGGCTCCAGTAATAGTCGAGGCCCACCTCGCCAATGGCGATAAACTGTCGGCTGGACACCTGGTCCGCCACATCCACAGCCCTGTCGGCGAGAAGCATCGGCCGCAACTCGGCCAACTGCTCGCGCCAGTCGGCCCTCACCTCTTCGGGATGGAGGCCAATCATCGGATAGGCATAGCCGGGATAGGCGGCGCTCAACGCAAGCACCTGACGGGTGGTTTTCACGTCGATAGCGGGCAAGAACACCTTGCAGACGCCAGCGGCCTGGGCACGGGCGAAGGCCTCGGGACGGTCAGCGTCAAACTCCTCAGCGTCGAGATGCGTGTGTGTGTCGATTATATTTATCATCGTTCTACGAACTACCTGTTTTCATCTATAGAGCATCAAAGCCACATCAATACTGCCGCTTCATCATCCGTTGGGCGTAGCGACGCAACTCCTCCTTGCGCTCGGGCGCCACCTGGACAGCATCCAAATACTTGCGGCTCTGCTCAAAGTAGTAAGCGATGCGGTCTTGGGCCATCTTGTCCACCCCGATCTCATTGTAGAGGCGTGTCACGGCCGCCACCTTCTCCTTGCGGTCGAACGTCGTGGCCGTGATCCAGCGTTGTAGTTCCTCGCGTTGCTCGGCATTGGCATGGTTGAAAGCGTTGATGAGCATGTAGGTCTTCTTGTTCGACGTGATGTCGCCGCCAATCTCCTTGCCGAACACCTTGCTGTCGCCATAGACATCGAGATAGTCGTCTTGCAACTGGAAGGCCAATCCGATCTGCTCGCCAAACTTATAGAGGTTGTCGGCATCGGCCTTAGGGGCGTCGGCCATGATGGCGCCAATCTTCAAGGCGCAAGCCAAGAGCACGCTGGTCTTGAGACGGATCATCTCGATGTATTCAGGTTCCTCCACATCGTCGCGCGTCTCAAACTCCATGTCATACTGCTGTCCCTCGCCAATCTCCAGGGCCGTCTCGGTGAACGTGTCGAGCACGGGCTTCAGCTTATCGGTGAGTCCCGTGGCCATGCGCTGGTAAGAGAGCACGAGCATGGAGTCGCCCGAGAGGATGGCGGTGTTGGCATTCCAGCGCTTGTGCACAGTCTCATGGCCGCGTCGGAGGTCAGCGTTGTCCATGAGGTCGTCGTGCAAAAGGGTATAGTTGTGATAGGTCTCCAGCCCCACAGCTTGCATCAGGATGCGTTCGGGGTCATCCTTATAGAGGTTGTAGGCCATGAGCATCAGGGTCGGACGAATGCGCTTGCCGCCCATCGAGAGAGCGTAGCGCACAGGCTCATAGAGGCTCTTCGGCTCACGGTCGTAGGGCAGATGGTCCAAAAACTCATTGATTGTCTTCAACAGTTCATCGGCAGTAAACATCATGATACTATCTTTTGTTTGAATGATTCTTATAATTGGAAATTGACAGGCACCGCGATCATCGTGCGACAGGGTTTCTCATCCATGATGCCCGGCTTCCACTTGGGCATCATGCGGATGACACGTAGGGCCTCACGGTCGAGCGCTGGGTCGCACGATTTCTCCACCTTCGGACTGGCGATGGTGCCGTCCTTGTTGACGATGAATGACACGACCACCTTGCCTTGTATCTTCTGGGCCTGTGCGTAAGGCGGATATTTGAGGTTCTTGGTCAACCACTTCATGAACTCGACGATGCCCCCGGGGAACTCGGGCAACTGCTCGACGGTGCGCAGCACGTCGCTGTTCTCGTCGACAGGGGTCTGCGGCAAAGCCTCGGTGACGTTGGCGTCCTTCTGCACGCCCTCGCCGTCTCCGATGACCAGTTTGCTTGTCACGGGCGCTATCTTGTCGCTATTGTCGGTGGCCTTGTCGCTTTCCTCCACCTTGTTGGTGATCGACTTCGACGCTGGCGCCGGCGCAGCCGATATCATGTCGTGGGTGTCCATGGCGGGCATGAGGGCAATGTCCTCAGACATGTCATCGAGCAAGTCGTCGTCGGAGCTCCCGCTACTGGGGCGCACCGTGAACTCCATCGCGACAAAAAACAGGGCCAGCGAAACGATCAGGCCCAACAGGAAGAAGCCCGTCCGCCTGCGCTCCAAGTCTGCGCTTATGTTTTTTTTGATTTCCATGGCCAAACAATAATCTATCTCGGCAAGCGTTATCTATACGATAATTGCGATGCAAATTTACAGCAAATCTTGAAAAAAGCCGTATCTTTGCCGAATAATTAGAGAAAATAAATGAAAAAAGCCGTTTTTGCCCTTCTGTTAACACTTCCGTCGCTGGCCACACACGCCCAGGACGAGAGCCAGACAGGATACAATTTCCTCCGGCTGCCCGTTAGTGCTCACGCTGCCGCCTTGGGAGGCGACAACATTTCGCTCATCGAGGACGACGAGACCATGATCTTCCACAACCCCGCCCTGCTGTCGTCGGTCAGCGACAAGACCATCGACCTCAACTACATGAACTACATGTCGGGGGTCAACACAGCCAGTGCGGCGTTCAACCGGGTGGTCAAGGAGCGTGCGTCGTGGGCGGTCAGCGGCCAATACCTGGACTATGGCAAGATGAAAGAGACCGACGAGAACAACGTGCAGACAGGCGAGTTCTCAGCCCGCGACATCTCCGTGGCCGGCTATTTCTCTTATCTTCTCACCAACCACCTGGCAGGAGGCATCGCCGCCAAGTTCATCACGTCGTTCATTGGCGACTACTCATCGGTGGGCTTTGGCGTGGACCTGGGCCTCAACTATTTTGACGACAAGCACAACTGGTCGGTGTCGATGGTGGCCAAGAACCTCGGCGGCCAGCTCAAGGCCTACAACGAGACCTACGACAAGATGCCGCTCGACGTGCAGGTCGGCGTGTCGAAGTCGTTTGCCACATTGCCCTTGCGTCTGCATGCCACGCTTGTCGACCTCAACCATCCGAAATACAAGGCCATCAACCACCTCGTCGTAGGTGCCGACTTCATGCTTTCCGACCAGTTTTGGTTGGGTGGCGGCTACAACTTCAGGCGGGCCAACGAGATGAAGATCCAATCGGCCGACAAGAAGAGCAGCCACGGAGCGGGTCTTTCCTTTGGCGCGGGCATCAATCTCAACCGCTTCAAGCTGAACGTGGCCTATGGCAAATACCACATCTCGAGCAGTTCGCTGGTGCTCAATGTGGGCTACGTCTTGTGAGCATCGACATCATCAAAACAAAACATATGAAGAAAATTGTGATAGCCATCGACGGCTTTTCCTCCTGTGGCAAAAGCACGATGGCCAAAGACCTGGCCCGCCGCATCGGCTACGTCTATGTGGACACAGGTGCCATGTATCGTTCGGTGACGCTCTTTGCCTTGCGCCATCACCTCTTCAACGAGGACGGGTCGGTGAAGACCGCCGAACTGAAGGAGCTCATGCCCGAGGTGAAGATCACCTTCCAGCTCAATGCGGAGACAGGCCGTCCCGACACCTACCTCAACGGTACGTGTGTCGAGAAGGACATCCGTGGCATGGAGGTCAGCTCGCACGTGAGTCCCATCGCCGCCATCCCCTTCGTGCGTGAGGCGCTGGTGTCCCAGCAGCAACGCATGGGCGACGACAAGGGCATCGTCATGGACGGCCGAGACATCGGCACCACCGTCTTCCCCGACGCCGAGCTGAAGATCTTCGTCACGGCCTCGGCCGAGGTGCGCGCCCAGCGCCGCTACGACGAACTGAAGGCCAAGGGTGACGCGGCCGACTTCGACGCCATCCTCAAGAATGTGCAAGAGCGCGACTACATCGACACCCATCGCGACGTGTCGCCCCTGCGCAAGGCCGACGACGCCCTGGAACTCGACAACTCACACATGACCATCGACGAGCAAAACGCATGGCTCATGCAACAGTTTGAGAAAGCCACCAAATAGGCTTTTCTCCATCGCAAGGCTGCGCGAAGCCAGTCACCTTCCGCCATCAAGAAAGACGGAGAAGGCAGCCCACAGAAACAAGAACTCCCCGGAAACATCGTGAAAGGTGTTTCCGAGGAGTTTGCGTATATGACGGGGACATGCCTTGGCAAGTCCCCAAGTCAGTTATCGAGGTTACTTCTTGGCGCGAGTGGCCCTCACGAAGAAAGCGATCAGCATCACATAGGCCAGGAGCGACACAGCCTCCGACAGGGGATTCTGCCACCACGTGTCGGCCACCGAGCACTCGATGCCTCCAAACTTCATCAGGGCAGACACCACACCCATCAGCGCGCCACCGGCGATGAAGCCACTGGCGATGAGCGTACCCTTGTCCACACGGGCTTTGTTCTCCTCTGCGTTCTTGGAGCGGCTGCCCACAAACCAGTTGACCGCGCCACCAATGAGCAACGGCAGGTTGAGTTGGATGGGGATGAACATGCCCAGGGCGAAAGCCAATGCCGACACCTTGCAACGGTCGAGCACCAAGGCGATGACGGCTCCGATGCCATAGAGCAACCAGGGCGCACCCTGTCCGCTCATCAGCGGTGAGATGACGGCGGCCATGGCGTGGGCCTGCGGAGCGGCCAAGGCGTCGCCCTTGAAGCCGTAGGTCTCATTGAGCAGCATCATCACGCCAGCCACCGTGGCGGCCGAGACGACGGTACCAAGGAACTTCCAACCCTCCTGCTTCTTAGGCGTGGTGCCGAGCCAATAGCCAATCTTCAAGTCGGTCACAAACGAACCGGCCATCGACAGCGCTGTGCACACCACCCCACCCATAAGCAGGGCGGCCAGCATGCCAGCGTTGCCCTTCAGGCCAACAGCCACCATGACCACCGAAGCGAGGATGAGCGTCATGAGCGTCATGCCCGACACGGGGTTGCTGCCCACAATGGCGATGGCGTTGGCGGCCACCGTGGTGAAGAGGAAGGCGATGACAGCCACCAGCAACACGGCCACCGTGGCATGAAGCAGGTTGAAGTTCATCACGCCCAGGAAGAAGAACGCATAGATCACCAGCAACGTCAGCACGCTGCCGATGGCAATGACCTTGAACGAGATGTCGCGCTGGGTGCGTTGCACCTCAGCCGAGTCGGGACTCTTGCCCTTCATCTCGCGGGCGGCCAGCGACACGGCACTCTTGATGATGCCCCAGCTCTTCACAATGCCGATGATGCCGGCCATGGCGATGGCGCCGATGCCCATGCTGCGCGCATAATTGGTGAAGATGTCCTCAGGACTCATGCTGCCCACCGTCGCGGTGATCGAGGGGTCCCACTGGTTGAGCACTGTGTCGGGGAAGATGACGGCCATCAGCGGCACGACGATCCACCACACGAACACCGAACCGGCGCAGATGATGGCGGCATACTTCAAGCCGATGATATAGCCGAGGCCGAGCACAGCAGCACCCGTGTTGACCTTCACCACCAACTTGGCCTTGTCGGCCAGGTCCTGACCGAGACCAATCATGCGAGAGGTGACGTTCTCATTCCACCAGCCAAAGGTGGCCACGATGAAGTCGTAGAGACCACCGATCAAGCCAGCCATGAGCAAAGGCTTGGCCTGCGAACTGCCCTCACCACCCGAGACGAGCACCTGCGTGGTGGCTGTGGCCTCGGGGAAGGGATACTTGCCGTGCATGTCCTTCACAAAATACTTGCGGAAGGGGATGAGGAAGAGAATGCCCAAGATGCCACCGAGCGCAGCGGCGATGAAGATCTTGAGAAAGTCGGCCTGAAGGTCGAGCATGTAGATGGCCGGCATGACAAAGATGCCACCAGCCACCACAGCACCCGAACAGGCGCCTATGCTCTGGATGATGACGTTCTCGCCCAGCGCATTCTTGCGGTGTGTGGCCGTGGAGAGGCCGATGGCGATGATGGCTATGGGGATGGCGGCCTCGAAGACCTGTCCCACCTTCAAGCCCAGGTAAGCGGCGGCTGCCGAGAACAGCACCACCATGATCAAGCCCCAGGTCACCGACCAGGGCGTCACTTCGCGGTAGGTCTTGCCGGGAGCCATGATGGGCTCATAGGTCTCGCCGTCTTTCAACTCGCGAAACGCATTTTCAGGCAGCTTGACCACCTCTTTCTCTTTTTCGTTGTCCATTTCTGATAGATTTGATTTCTGTGAATTGTTTTCTGAGCACGAGGGGGCACATGCGAGTGCAACGGACCTCGCCCGTCCGCACCTGAGCACGTCTCCCCTATCCTGTGCAAAGATAATCAAAAACTGACGAATGTCACAGGTTTTTCATCCCTTTGTTACAATATGAGACGAAAAAAGGGCGCCCGACATGCGTTATGCACATCGGACGCCCTTGTTCATTGAGCATTTCTGACGGTTTTCGGCCGTCGGATACTGTTAGTTCCTAAATGTCAGCTTGCCATCGGCTGCGTCGACAACGATGGGTTTCTCGCGCACCACCTGCTCGGCCAGCAGCCTCTTGCTCAACTCGTTGAGCACGTTGTCCTGAATGGCGCGCTTCACGGGACGAGCGCCAAACTCGGGATCGTAGCCCACGCCGGCGAGCCACTCGATGGCGGCAGGCGTCCACTGCAAGTCGAAGCCCTGCGGAGCGAGCATCGCCTTCACGCGGTTCATCTGCAACGTCACCACCTGGGCGATCTGCGGCTTCGTGAGCGGCAGGAACATGATGATGTCGTCGATACGGTTGAGGAACTCAGGCCGGATCGTCTTCTTCAACATCTCCATCACGTGCTGACGGGTGTCGCTGATGACCTGGTCGCGGTTGTTGTCCTTCAGGTCGGCGAAGCGTTCCTGGATATACTGGCTACCGAGGTTGGAGGTCATGATGATAATGGTGTTCTTGAAGTTGACCGTGCGTCCCTTGTTGTCGGTGAGCCGACCGTCGTCGAGCACCTGCAAGAGGATGTTGAACACATCGGGATGCGCCTTCTCGATCTCGTCGAACAGCACCACGCTATAGGGTTTGCGCCTGACGGCCTCTGTGAGCTGGCCACCCTCATCGTAGCCTACATATCCAGGAGGCGCACCGATGAGTCTGGAGACGCTGAACTTCTCTTGGTACTCGCTCATGTCGATACGGGTCATCATGTTCTCGTCGTTGAACAGATACTCGGCCAAGGCCTTGGCCAGTTCCGTCTTACCCGTGCCCGTGGTGCCCAGGAAGATGAATGAGGCGATCGGCTTCTTGGGATCCTGCAAGCCAGCCCTGCTGCGGCGAACGGCGTCGCTGACAGCCTGGATGGCCTCGTCCTGGCCGATGACCCGCTTGTGGAGCTCAGCCTCGAGATGCAACAGCTTCTCGCGCTCGCTCTGCATCATACGTGTGACAGGTATGCCCGTCCAGCGGCTTACCACCTCTGCGATATCGTCGGCTGTGACCTCCTCGCGCACCATGGTCTCGCCACCCTGCGTGGCCTTGAGCTGCTTCTGGATGTTGTCGATGTCGTCCTGGAGCTGTTTGAGCTTGCCATAACGTATCTCGGCCACCCTGCCGTAGTTGCCCTCGCGCTCGGCGCGCTCGGCCTCGAACTTCAGGTTCTCCATCTGCTGCTTGTCCTGCTGGATCTTGTTGACCAAGCCTTTCTCAGCCTCCCACTTGGCGCGGAACTGGTGTTCCTTGTCCTTGAGGTCGGCAATCTCCTTGTCGAGCTGCTTGATCTTGTCCACATCATTCTCGCGCTTGATGGCCTCACGCTCGATCTCGAGTTGTTTGAGGTGACGCGTGATCTCGTCGAGCTCCTCGGGCACGGAGTCGCGCTCCATGCGAAGTTTGGCGGCAGCCTCATCCATCAGGTCAATGGCCTTGTCGGGGAGGAAGCGGTCGGAGATGTAACGCTCGGAGAGCTTCACGGCGGCGATGCAGGCATCGTCCTGGATACGCACCTTGTGGTGGTTCTCATAGCGCTCCTTCAAGCCACGGAGGATGGAGATGGCGTCGACCTCATCGGGCTCCTCCACCATCACGGTCTGGAACCGGCGCTCCAGGGCCTTGTCCTTCTCGAAGTATTTCTGGTACTCGTTGAGCGTGGTGGCGCCGATGGCCCTGAGCTCGCCACGCGCCAAGGCCGGCTTCAGGATGTTGGCAGCATCCATGGCGCCCTCGCCACCTCCGGCACCGACGAGGGTGTGGATCTCATCGATGAAGAGGATGATGTCGCCATTGGCGTGGGTCACCTCCTTGATGACGCTCTTCAGGCGCTCCTCAAACTCGCCCTTGTATTTGGCTCCAGCCACGAGGGCGCCCATGTCGAGCGAGTAGAGTTGCTTGTTCTTCAGGTTCTCTGGCACATCGCCTCTGACGATACGCTCGGCCAGGCCCTCCACGATGGCGGTCTTGCCGGTGCCCGGCTCACCGATGAGTATCGGGTTGTTTTTCGTGCGGCGTGAGAGGATCTGCAGCACGCGGCGTATCTCCTCATCACGACCGATGACGGGATCGAGCTTGCCCTGGCGGGCGGCGTCGATGAGGTTGGTGGCATACTTGCTGAGTGCCTGGTAGTTCTCATCGCCACTGGCGCTCTGCACGTTCTGTCCCTGACGGAGTTCCTTGATGGCTGCGAGCATGTCGGGTTCGTTGCAGCCGGCGTCCTTCAGGATGCGGCTTGCGGTGGAATCGACTTGCACGAGGGCCAGAAGGATGGGTTCCACGGAGACAAACTCATCGCCCAACTTCTGCGAGTCGTCTTCGGCTCGTTGCAACACCTTGTTGGTGTCGTTGGAGAAATAAGGTTGTCCGCCTTCCACACGTGGCAAGTGTTGGAGTTCCTGTTGGACCAGGTTCTCCACCTGCATGGCGTTGACGCCCAACTTCTGGAAAATGAAGTTGGAGACATCGCGGCCTTTCTGCAAGACGCCTTGCAACAGGTGCGTCGGCTCGACGGCTTGCTGTCGGCCTTGCTGGGCTGTGTTGACAGCCTCTTGCACGACCTCTTGCGCTTTGATTGTAAACTTGTCGAATGTCATATTGTTGTTCTTCCTTTCTATCTTGTTAGATGTTTTTCTGATTTTCACCCTCTCTATCTCAAATCTTATTCCAATCCAACAGTTGCGACAAAACGACAGAGACGAGCGACAAAATGACAACCCAAAGCATTTGTCAGAGAACAGCCTCCTCCACATGGGCCCATGGCCACAATCGAAAAATGGGTTCTCCTGCGCCTTGACGCTTGGAGAACCCCATTGGGAAAATATCTTTAAGACGAGTGTGCCTGTGGCCTTTAGCCTTTCAACTTGAAGGAGTTTTCGATGCTCGTCACCTCGGCGCTGAACATCTGGTCGGCCTTCAGGCGCTTTTCCACCTGTGCACAACTGTGTATGACGGTGGAATGGTCGCGGTTGCCGACGAGCTTGCCGATGCGGCTGGCGGGCATCTTGGTGTATTTCTGCGCCAGGTACATCGACACCTGGCGGGCCAAGACATAGTCGCGCTTGCGACTCTTGGAGTTGACTTGTTCGGGCGTCACGTTGTAATGCCCGCACACCTTTTCGAGAATGTCGTCGACCGTCAGCGGGTGGTCGTCGATCTTCACGGCGCGCTTGATGACGCGTTCAGCCAACCGCATGTCGATCTCGCTGTTGTAGACAATGGAATAGGCCATGAGCGAGTTGATGACACCCTGCAGGTCGCGCACGCTGCCGCTTGCCGTCTCGGCGATGAGCTGGATGACGTCGCGCGGAATCTGTAGGCCGTCGCGCCGGATCTTGTTTTCCAGGATGTCGATGCAGAGCTGGGTGTTGGGCTTCTCGAGCTCGGCGATGAGGCCACACGAGAAACGCGTCAGCAGGCGGTCGGGCATGCTCTTGAGGTCGACGGGCGGACGGTCGCTGGCCAGGATGATGCGCTTGCCGTTGCGGAAGAGGTGGTCGAAGATGTGGAAGAAGGTCTCCTGGGTCTTCGCTGCGCTCGCCCACTCCTGGATGTCATCGACGATGAGCATGTCGATGGTCTGGTAGAAAGCGATGAAGTCGTTGACGGCGTTCTGGAGCACGGCATTGGTGTATTGCACCTGGAAGAGACGTGCGCTGACGTAGAGCACGCGCTTCTGTGGGTAGATCTGGCTGGTGCGCACGCCTATGGCGTTGATGAGGTGGGTCTTGCCGCATCCCGACGGCCCATAGATGAACATCGGGTTGAACTGCATGGTGTTGGGATGCTCGGCGATGGACTGGCCCACCGAACGCGGCAACTTATTGCTGTCGCCCTCAATATAATTATTAAAGGTGAGATGGGGGTTGAGTTGCGAATCGATCTGCTGAGGCTGCGCCGCGTCCAGGATCGTGGGACTCTGGTTGCCCTTGGTGCGTGGCTTTTGCTCGGGCTCGCCATCCGTCGGGTCGGCCTCGATGTCCTGCGAGAGGTTGTGCTCCTTGTCGGTCACCACGCGGTAAGACAAGCCGATGCCCTCTCCGAAGCAACGGTGAAGCACCTTGCTCATGAGATCCACGAAGTTCTCCTCCAGGTACTCATACACGAAGGGGCTGGGCACCTGCACGAGGATCATCTTTCGAGCTTCATCAAACTGCTCGAAGACGATGGGCTTGAACCATGTGTTGTAGATCTGCTCGGAGACGTTCTTGCGTATGAGCGCAAGCGACTCATCCCAACGAGCATCGGGACTTGGCTTCATGTTGACAGATATTATTAATGTGTCGCCTTAGTAGACGGTTTCTTGTCTTATCAGTTGTGCAAAATTACGAAAGATTTTGCTAACTTCCAAATGTGTGATTTTTCTCGTTTTTATCCTTTTGCGCGTAACTGCTTATTTATCAACCACTAAGGCGCGGCGACGGCTTTTGACTCTCAAGAAGTGCCTGTTTCCAATCTAACCATCTGATTATCAGAGCGCTGCAAAGCAACGAAGGAAGATCAGCCAGTTTTCGTGAAACAAATTTTTTCGTATCCTAACCAGCGGTTTATGACCACGTTAGGCCGCGAGGCGCAGTCCGTGAAACATCTATTTCAAAAAAATTTTGATTGGATGGTTTCACCGACCACGCCCAGCGCCAGGTGAGGGTTACTTGTCCTTCTTGCCGAAGAGCGAGAAGTGGACATACCGCTTGGGGTGAGCCTTGAGGTTGGTGAGCAGCGAGTCGGCACTCTGCACGGTAGCGTTGAGGTTGTTGTAGAGTCCTGGGTCGTTCATCAGCAAGCCGAGCGAGCCCTCCTTGCTGTTGAGTTTGTCGGTCACCTGCTGCACGTTGGCCAGCGTCTGGTTGACCTGAGCCACGGTGCCCGCCACATCGACGGCGGCGAGGTTGGCCGTGAGGCGCGTGGTGTTGTCGAGCGTCGCTCCCGCCTTGCCAAGGGCTGCGTCGGCCTTGGTCAGGAGACCCGGCATGCGGCCGTTGACGGTGGTCATGAGCGTGTTGAGGTCACGTGTGGTGGTGGTCAGGTTCTGCGTGATGTCGCGCACGTTGTGGAGCGACTGCGCCAGGGCCGGGTCGGCCAGGAGCGCATTGACGCTGGCAAGGATGCTGTCCATCTTGGGCAGCATCTTCTCGATGGTGGGCACGAGGGCGGCCACGGTGCCCAACACGCCATTGTTGATGGTGCCGGTGAGCGTGTCGCCCGGCATGACGCGCTCCCGCGGATTGTTGGCCAGGAGCAGGTTCATCTTCACATTGCCCATGAGGTCGCCCACAATCTCTGCCGAGGAGCCCTCGGGGATGCGCAGGCCGTTGTCCACGCTGAAGCGCACGACGATGTCGCCATTGTGGGCATAGTCGTAGTCGATGCCCTTCACGACGCCCACCTGGTAGCCGTCGGCATAGATGGGATTGGAAGCGGAGAGGCCGCTGATGTCCTTGAACCTTATATAATAGGTGTCATCATTGGAGAAAACGGACATGCCTTTCAGGAAGTTGAGCCCGAAGAACAACAGGATGATGCCAACGACAGCCACGAGGGCTATCTTGATTTCCTTTGAGAATGACTTCATAATCTTGGTGATTGGTTTATGATAATGGGGTTTGCAGGTCACTTCCCTGCTTGTCTGTTTCGTTTAAACTCGCGTATGCCCTCGTTCACGTCCATCTTCTTGCCGTTCTTGAAGGCGATGATGAACGACTCGGGAAACTTGTCTGCGATCTGCTTGCGGAGGCGGTAGATCTCGTTGTAGTCGTTGCTGGCGCCGTAGGTGTACTTCTTGTATTGGCCGTCGACATAGTAGTCGCATCCGGTGAGTCCCTTGAGGTGATGGTCGTTGGCCTTGAGCACGCTGTTGCTCACGAGGATCTGGATCTTAAACACAGGACGGCTCTCATCAGCGGTCTTCTTGGGCGCATCGGCAGTCTTCCTGGATGCTTCTGTGACTTTCTTGGGCGCCTCCGCAGTCTTCTTGGGGGCGTCCGTGGCTTTCTTGGGCGCGGCAACCGGTTGCTGGCGCTGTGGCGTCGTCGCGGTTCTTGCGGGAGCCTTCTCTCGCCTCTCGACCGTCTTCACCTCGGTCACCTTCTCCGAGGGCTGGTCCAACGGAGCGGTCTTGCGTGCCGACTCACCCGAGCGGTAAGGCACGTCGATCGAGTTGTCGTATTTCTCCTTGTAACGCATGAAGGCGTTGAAGAAGCCCCGCGGATACTGCGTGTAGCCCTCCTCGGTGTTCATGTAGTTTTCCTCATCGGGCGTGGAGATAAATCCGAGTTCGAGCAAGATGGCCGGCATCTTCGTCAGTCGGAGCACAGCCAGGTTGTTTTGGTGCGATCCACCATCCTGCCGTCCTGTGGCCTTGCACACCTCCTGCTGCATGAGTCGCGAGAGTTTCACGCTCCGTTCACGGTTTTGGTCGGCGATGATCTCTCCCATGATGTCGAGCTCTGGCGCGTCGCCGTTGAGGTTGGCGTAGACGGTCTTGTAGTTGTTCTCCAGGAAGATGACTGAGTTCTCGCGCTTGGCCACGTCGGCGTTGACCTTCAGTCCCTTGTCGCCCGTGGTCTCACCCCGCCCGAGTGTGTAGCTCTGGAAGCCATGGGCCGTGTGCACCCCGTCGAGCGCATTGATGTGAATCGAGATGAAGAGGTCAGCGTTGTTGCGGTTGGCCACGTCGGCACGCTCATGCAACGTGAGATAGGTGTCGGTCTTGCGGGTGTAGATGACCCTCACGTCGGGACAGTTGTCCTCGACGAGCTTGCCGAAGGCCAACGCATACTTCAGCGTGAGGTTTTTCTCCTCCGAGATGGCTCCCGGCGCGCCGTGGTCCTTGCCGCCGTGCCCGGCGTCGATGACGAGGGTAAAGCGCTGGTTGGCTGCCTGCAACGTCAGGGCTGCGAGCAGGAGCAGAAACAGGGAGAAATATCTACAACTCTTCATATCTCAATACAATATTTTGCAAAAATAAGCATTTTGTGGCAGAAAACCCAAACAACGTCTCGCGTTTTATCATTTATTAAGTAACTCAAGGGGTTTTGGATGATCTGTGACGTCGGACACGTCACACTCCATGAAAGCAACGAGCGGGCAAGTTCAGAAAAACAGGCAAAGGCATCATCTGGTTTTTGTCGAAAACGACAGGGCTCAGCAATCAGAATTATTTGAACAAAAAGTCGCTGGAGAATCGCTTGAAATCCATCAAGCCTACTTTTGCTCGCAAATACGCGATTCTGAGAGGGTTTTACACAAACAACTGACACTCAGAGTGTTAAACGAATATAAGCCTTCCGGAAAACTTTGCGCATGCTCAGAGTTTTGCGATAGATATCTTATCGAGTCTCCGTTGAGCATCTATCGAGTCTCGATAAGATATCTAT
>JBNMMB010000064.1:0-20228 GCA_050875105.1 Prevotella sp.
CTACCCAGGGCGCCGCTTCGCTTGCCCTGGGCTATGTATTTACTGAGCTTTCAGCCCGCACTAGGCAAATCGATAGAAACCTGTCAAGGCAAGTCTGAAACTTGAATAAACCTTATTAAACCGCCCACGCTGCCTTTTTTCAGCTTCAGTCGCTCACTTATCCCCTTGTCATGCGGTGGAATGGATAAATTTTCGTAATTTTGCGGAATGACAATGGCGCGAGCGCCAAAAACCAACAACGAAAGATGAAAAAAGTTAGGCCAAAGAAAAACCTGGGTCAGCACTTCCTGACCGACCTCGGCATAGCCCGCCGCATAGCCGACACCGTGGATGCCTGTCCCGACATACCCGTGCTGGAGATCGGACCGGGCATGGGTGTGCTCACCCAATACCTGGTGGAGAAGCCGCGCGAGGTGAAGGCCGTGGAGATCGACGACGAGAGCGTGGCCTACCTCCACGCCACCTACCCCAAGCTCGAGGGCAAGATCCTGGGCGAGGACTTCCTGCGCATGGACCTACGTGAGGTGTTTGGCGGACGGCCCTTCGTGCTGACGGGCAACTATCCCTACGACATCTCGTCGCAGATCTTCTTCAAGATGCTCGACTACAAGGACCTCATCCCCTGCTGCACGGGCATGATCCAGCGCGAGGTGGCCCAGCGCATCGCCTCGGAGCCAGGCAACAAGGCTTATGGCATCCTGAGCGTGATGATACAGGCGTGGTACGATGTGGAGTATCTCTTCACCGTCGACGAGGGCGTCTTCAACCCGCCACCCAAGGTGAAGAGCGCCGTCATACGCATGACGCGCAACGGCGTCGACGACCTGGGGTGCGACGAGGCACTCTTCCGCCGCGTGGTGAAGACCGCCTTCAACCAGCGCCGCAAGATGCTGCGCGTGTCGCTCAAGCCCCTCTTCGGCAAGGACATGATGCCCGACGCCACCTTCTTCGCCCAAGACATCATGACACGGCGACCCGAACAGCTCACCGTGGCCCAGTTTGTCGACCTCACCAACCGTGTGGCCGAAGTGATGCCCGGCAAGTGATTTTTTTGCCCAATTAGTTGCATCGTAAGGAAATAATCCCTAAATTTGTGCAGAGAAAAAATAAATCAGAACACACATGATAGACGTAAAGCAAACATTGAAGGACGCCGAGGCTCGCATGCAGAAGGCGTCTAAGTTTCTCGAAGAAGAGTTGGCCCGCATCCGTGCAGGCCGTGCCAATGCCGCCATCCTCGACGGCGTGCGTGTCAACGCCTACGGACAGAGCGTGCCCCTCAACCAGGTGGGCAACGTCGCGATACCCGACGCGCGCACCATCACCATCCGCCCCTGGGACCGCAAGCAGATCAAGGACATCGAGAAGGGCATACTCGACAGCGGCGTGGGCATCACGCCCGAGAACAATGGCGAGATGGTCATCCTGCGACTGCCGCAACCCACCGAGGAGCGCCGCAAGGAACTCGTGAAGCAGTGTAACAAGATCGGAGAGATGTCGAAGGTCGAAGTGCGCAACGTGCGCGCTGATGTGAAGGACAAACTGAAGAAGGCCGTCAAGGACGGACTCTCTGAGGACCAGAGCAAGGACGCAGAGGCCGACCTGCAGAAGCTCCACGACAAGTATATCAAGGAGATCGACGCCACACTGGCCAAGAAGCAGAAAGAGATCATGACGGTCTAAGCCCATGCACGGCATAGTCATCAAGAACACTGGCTTCTGGTACACCGTCCTCACCGACGACGGGCGCGAGGTGGACAGCAAGGTGAAAGGCAACTTCCGCCTGAAAGGCATACGGTCCACCAACCCCGTGGCCGTGGGCGACGGGGTGGAGATCAGCGTCAACGCCGAGGGACAGGCCCTCATCACCGCCATCGACGACCGCAAGAACTACATCGTGCGGCGGTCGACCAACCTCTCCAAGCAGAGCCACATCATCGCCGCCAACGTCGACCAGGCCTTCCTCGTGGTCACCGTGGCCCATCCCGAGACGGCCACCACCTTCATCGACCGCTTCCTGGCCTCGGCCGAGGCCTACTCGGTGCCCGTGGTGCTGGTGTTCAACAAGACCGACCTGCTCACCCCCGACGAGCGACACTACCAGGAGATGATGGTCCGCCTCTACGAGACCGTGGGCTATGAGTGCCGGCAGGTGTCGGCAGCCACGGGCGAGGGCACCGACGCCCTGCGCGAGATGCTCGGCGGGCGCGTGACGCTGCTCAGCGGCAACAGCGGGGTGGGCAAGTCGACACTGCTCAACCTGCTCATCCCAGGGGCTGGCGCCCGTGTGGCCGACATCAGCGACGCACACGACACGGGCATGCACACCACCACCTTCTCCGAGATGATGGCCCTGCCAGGTGGCGGCTGGATCATCGACACGCCAGGCATCAAGGGCTTCGGATCGTTTGACATGGAGCCCGAGGAGATCGGCAGCTACTTCAAGGAGATCTTCCACTTCTCCAAGGATTGCCGCTTCAGCAACTGCACCCACACCCATGAGCCCGGTTGCGCCGTGCGCCAAGCCGTCGAAGACCACTACATCGCCGAGAGCCGCTACCGCAGCTACCTCTCGATGCTGCAAGACAAAGACGAAAACAAATATCGTGAGGCTTATTAGCCGAGGATTTTAGACGAAGCCTCGGCTAATAAGCCCTTATTTTACAGGATGGCACAGCTTGTCTTCCAATTGCATGTTGTGTGTTTCTGTTAGACGAAACATAAATAAAGGTTAATGAACTCAAAAGTGAAAGGTTATGTGGCCGGCGTGCTGGCAGCCATCTTCTATGGCACCAATCCGCTGGGCACACTCTATTTGTATCAAGATGGCATCAACTCGGGCACGGTGCTGTTTTATCGCTATGCGCTGGCCCTGCTGTTCTTCGCCGTGTGGATGATGCTTCGTGGAGAGAGCTTCCGCGTGAAGTGGGGGCATGCCGTGCGCTTCATCGTGCTGGGCAGCCTCTTTGCCATGTCGTCCACCACGCTCTATGTCAGTTTCCACTACATGGATGCCGGCATCGCGTCGACCATCCTCTTCAGTTACCCCATCATGACCGCCGTGCTGATGGTGGCGTTCTTCCATGAGCGCGTCACGTGGCCCACGGTGCTGTCCATCGCCCTGGCCACGCTGGGCATCGGACTGCTCTATCGGGGTGACGGGAACACCACGCTGTCGGCCGTCGGCGTGTCGCTGGTGCTGCTGTCGTCGCTGCTCTACGCCCTCTACATCATCGCCGTGAACCAGTGGACCACCACCTACTCACCCGTGAAGTTTACCTTCTGGATCGCGTTGGGTGGCGTGCTCTCCATCCTCGTCTTCTCGTTGGCGTCGGGCGAGCCCCTGCAGTGGCTTCACGGCACGCGCCAGTGGGCTTGCGCCGCGCAGCTGGCCCTGTTGCCAACAGTGATGAGCCTGTTCTTCATGAACATCGCCATCAAGAACATCGGCAGCACGCCGTCGGCCATCATGGGTGCCCTGGAGCCCGTCACGGCCGTGTTCATCGGTTGCCTGGTCTTCGCCGAGAGCTTCTCGTTGCGCCTCGCCATCGGCATCGTGCTCATCCTCTCGGCCGTCATCCTCATCATCGTGGCCCGCAGTGGCGACAAGCCCGAGGGCGACCACCACGAGCACCGCCACCTGAGCTTTGCGCCCCCACGCCTGCGATTCCCCTTCCATCGCAACAAGGAATAGGCGCACGCTTGTCACATACGCATGAAACCAACAATCCCCCTCCTCCGCAGACCATGCGGGAGAGGGGGATTGGCGTTGAATGACCTGGCGCTGTCGAGCAGTCAAAAAAAGAGCAGGTAGACCACGGCGAGCGTCACGGCGCCCAGGAGGTTGAGGCAGAGTCCCACGATCGGCACTACCCAGCGGTCGCGCATCACCTCGTCGGCCTCGGCCTGGTCGGCCACGCTGATGGGCTGGCGCATCATCTTGCGCAGCGAGAAGGTGACACCCACCACGCAGAACACCAGACAGGCGCTCCAGATCCACATGCCGTCGTGGTGCCCGCCCAGGTAGCTCGACAGGCCCACCCACAAGGCCACAGCAATGGCCACGGCCATGGCGCCGAGCGCCGCCCACTCCAGTCGGCTGGCCAGCGGGGTGACGCCCAACGTCAGTTCCACGCGGGGCGCCAACTGCAGGTCGGCCGTCAGGCGGGCGGCCTGCTTGATCTGCTGGTTGAAGTACCACTTCGACAGGAAGAAACCGCCGAGGAAGACGAAGCCCAGATAGCCCAGCGGCCCGCAGCTGTCGCTGAGGCAGAAGCAGACGTAGAGCAGGCTGAGGCAGATGTTCTGCATCCGCAACTTCCAGATGTAGAGCGCATACTGTTGCAGGTTGGTGTATTCGTCGGTGTCGAGACTGTTCTCAGGATGCTCGCCCCGCACGGCGTTGTAGACAAACAGCATGGTGCCAAGCCCCAGGAAGGCCAGTTCGATGTAGTAGTGGACGTTGTGGGCGAGGCTGTGGTCGCAGAGCCGCATGAGTGCCACGAGCACCAGCACGGCCGCGAAGAACGAGTTGAGCACGCGGCCCGCAAGGGTGGGGCGCACCACGACGGGGCGCTCCTTGTGGCCTGTGGGCGTGATGTGTCGGGTGTCTAAGATGAGTTGCTTCATGTCATGAGTGTGTTTGTGTGTTGGCATCTGCGCTCTTCTCGGCGTCGCCGTCGGCAGCAGGGGGCGTTGGCGGGTGCTTGGGCAACCGGCGGTTGCGGCGCAAGGCGTCTGCAATGATCCATTGCAGTTGGCCATTGGTGGACCGAAACTCGTCGGCAGCCCATTTCTCCACCGCCTGCATGGTGGCGGCGTCGAGCCTGAGCACAAAACTCTTGGTAGCTTTAGCCATGTCGGATGTCAGCGTTTTACATGTTCAGCGTGCCGGTGTTGACCACGGGCTGGGCGGAGTCGTCGCCGCAGAGCACCACCAGGAGGTTGGACACCATCGACGCCTTCTTGTCGTCGTCGAGCTCCACCACTTGCTCTTCGGAGAGCTTGTCGAGCGCCATCTTCACCATGCTGACTGCACCCTCGACGATCTTCTCGCGGGCGGCGATGATGGCGTCGGCCTGCTGGCGACGGAGCATCACGGCAGCGATCTCAGGGGCGTAAGCCAGGTAGTTGATGCGCGCCTCGACGATCTCGATGCCCGCCATGTCGAGGCGCTCGGTCAGGCGCTCCTCCAGTTGCTTGTTGATCACGTCGCCACCACCACGAAGGGTCACCTCGTCGGTGGCCTCGTTGTTGTCGTAGGAGTAGAGACCGGCCACCTGGCGCAGGGCCGCGTCGCTCTGGATCTTCACGAAGTTCTCAAAGGCGCCCATGATGCTGTTCACGTCGGTGCCCACCGAGGCGTTGGTGCGCGCCATGGTCTGTGAGTCGATCTCGAACATGGCCTTGTAGGTGTCTTTCAGTCGCCACACCAGCACCAGGCCGATCATCACTGGGTTGCCCTGCTTGTCGTTGACCTTGATGGGCTCAGCGTCGATGTTGCGCGAGCGGAGCGAGAGGCGCTTGGTGTTGATGAACGGGTTGACCCAGAAGTAGCCCACGCGCTTGAACGTGCCCTTGTACTTGCCGAAGAACATCATGACGCGGGCCTCGTTGGGCTCTTGCTGGATGAAGCCCTTGAGGCAGATCAACAGGCACAGCAGGACGAGCGAACTGGCGACGCAGGGCACGGGGCCTTCCACGAGAATGCCCATGACCAGCCAGGCACCATCGGCCAGGAGGAGAAGAAGATACACGGTGAGGGCCACGAAACCATTCATGGTGTAGCCTTCAAACTGGCGCTCGCCACTGGTTGTGGCTGAGAGCGTCTCTTGTGTGGTTTTGGTTGTTTCCATAACGCAATGTTTTAGGGTGAATATTGTTTTTGTTTTAATATCATTTTGATATTGCAAAGATATATTGTTTGCTCATAGCTTCCAAGTTTTTCGACATTATTTAACGTCCATTAACCTATGCGCTTGTTCCTTGCGCCGCATAGCATCAGCCGGCCATCGGCCCTTGGCTGAGGTTATTTATTATTAAAAAGGAAAGAGTTTCGATAGTTTTTATTACCTTTGCAGACTGTAAGAATATATTCGATAAAAAGGCATTATGAACATTTTAGAGTTAAGTGAGCAGGAGATTGGCCGCCGCCAAAGCCTGCAGGAGCTGCGCAACATGGGCATCGACCCATATCCCGCCGCCGAGTTTCCCGTGAACGCCACCAGTGAGGACATCAAGGCTAACTTCAAGGACGACGAGAAACGGGAGGTCACCATTGCTGGCCGACTGATGGGCAAGCGCATCATGGGCAAGGCCTCCTTTGCTGAGCTGCAAGACGGCAAGGGCCGCATTCAGCTCTACATCTCACGTGACGACCTCTGCCCTGGCGAGGACAAGGACTTATATAATAAGGTATTCAAGAAACTCTTGGACATTGGCGACATCATTGGCGTCAAGGGCTACGCCTTCCGCACACAGATGGGAGAGATCTCGGTGCATGTGGAGGAGCTGACCGTGCTGAGCAAGAGCTTGAAGCCGCTGCCTATCGTGAAATACAAGGATGGCGTGGCCTACGACAAGTTTGACGATCCCGAGATGCGTGCGCGCCAGCGCTACGTCGACCTCATCGTCAACGACGGCGTGAAGGACACGTTCACCAAGCGTGCCACCGTGCTGCGCACCATGCGTGCCTTCTTCGACAAGCACGGATATACAGAGGTGGAGACCCCGATCCTCCAGAACATCCCTGGTGGTGCGTCGGCTCGCCCCTTCATCACCCATTTCAATGCGCTCGACATCGACATGTACATGCGCATCGCCACTGAGCTCTACCTGAAGCGACTCATCGTGGGCGGATTCGACGGCGTGTACGAGATCGGCAAGAACTTCCGCAACGAGGGCATGGACAAGTTCCACAACCCGGAGTTCACCTGCATGGAGCTCTATGTGCCCTACAAGGACTACAATTGGATGATGAAGTTCACCGAGGAACTGCTGGAGACCATCTGCGTGGCTGTCAATGGCACCGACAAGGTGGAATACCAGGGCAAGACCATCAGCTATAAGGCTCCCTTCAAGCGCCTGCCCATCCTCGACGCCATCAAGGAGAAGACGGGCTATGACCTCAACGGACTGAGCGAGGAGGAAATCCGCGACATCGCCATCAACAAGCTGAAGATCGAGACCGTGGACGAGACGGCCGGCAAGGGCAAGCTCATCGACGAGATCTTCGGCGAGTGCTGCGAGGGCACGTTCATCCAGCCCACGTTCATCACCGACTATCCCGTGGAGATGTCGCCGCTCACCAAGATGCACCGCTCTAAGGCCGGACTGACCGAGCGCTTCGAGCTGATGGTCAACGGCAAGGAGCTGGCCAACGCCTACTCGGAGCTCAACGACCCCATCGACCAGGAGCAACGCTTCGTCGACCAGATGAAGCTTGCCGACAAGGGCGACGACGAGGCCATGATCATCGACCACGACTTCCTGCGCGCCTTGCAGTATGGCATGCCGCCCACCAGTGGTATCGGCATCGGCATCGACCGTCTCGTCATGCTCATGACGGGCAAGGAGAACATCCAGGAGGTCATGCTCTTCCCGCAGCTGAAGCCCGAGGCTAAGATGCCACAGAGCTCCGTCAAGGAGTGGGCTGCGCTGGGCGTGCCCGAAGACTGGGTGTATGTGTTGCGCAAGGCTGGCTTCAACCTGATCTCTGACATCAAGGGCCAGAAGGCACAAGGTCTGCAGCAGAAACTCGGCGAGATCAACAAGAAGTATAAGTTGGGCTACGAGAAGCCTTCGCTCGACGACATCCAGAAGTGGATCGACGGAGCGCAGGCCGGAGAATAAGCTTCATGGGCGGGGCTCCATCGGGCGCCTCGCCATAGTGTTATCAGCCAAGCCTTCCCATCAAAAGGGAAGGCGGGCTTAGAGTCTTAGGGCTTATGTACAACGTAGGAAAAACAGCTATCATAGGCGGTGGATCGTGGGCCACGGCCATTGCCAAGATTATCGTGGGGCACACCCACCACATCGGTTGGTACATGCGACGCGATGACCGCATAGAGGATTTCAAACGACTGGGCCACAACCCGGCTTATTTGACATCGGCTCACTTTGATGTCGATGAGATCTGCTTTTCCTCTGACATCAACAAGATTGTCAAGGAGTATGACACGCTCGTCTTCGTCACGCCGTCTCCTTACATCAAGAACCATCTGCGCAAGCTGAAGACCAACATCCGCGACAAGTTCATCGTCACGGCCATCAAGGGCATCGTGCCCGACGAGAACCTCGTGTGCTCGGAGTATTTCCACCAGGTCTATGACGTGCCGTTGGAGAACCTGGCGTGCATCGGCGGTCCCTCGCATGCCGAGGAGGTGGCGCTCGAGCGATTGAGCTACCTCACCGTCGGCTGCAAGGACCTCAACAAGGCTGAGGCTTTCACTGAGGTGCTGGCGTCGGACTTCATCAAGACGAAGACTTCGAGCGATGTCATCGGCATCGAGTATTCGTCGGTGTTGAAGAATGTCTATGCCATCGCGGCGGGCATCTGCAACGGACTGAAGTATGGCGACAACTTCCAGGCGGTGCTCATGAGCAACGCCGTGCAGGAGATGAACCGCTTCCTGACAGCCGTGCATCCCATCCAGCGATCCATCTACGACAGCGTGTACCTGGGTGACCTGCTCGTGACGGGATACTCCAACTTCTCGCGCAACAGGACCTTTGGCACGATGATCGGCAAGGGCTACTCCGTGAAGACGGCGCAGATCGAGATGGAGATGATCGCCGAGGGATACTATGGCACGAAGTGCATGAAGGAAATCAACCGACACATGCATGTTAACATGCCTATCCTCGACGCGGTGTACAACATCCTTTACGAGCGCATCAATCCGCAAATAGAAATCAAGTTATTAACAGATAGTTTCAGATAACAATGGAAAATATCAAATTAGACATTACGAAGGCCACTCAATTCCTGAACGCAGGAGTCGTTGAGGGCTATGAGTCAAAGGTGAAAGAGGCTCAAGAGGCATTGGAAAAAGGCACTTGCCCAGGCAATGATTTCCTGGGATGGCTCCACTTGCCCACAGAGATCACTGACGAGTTCCTCGACAGTGTGCAGGCTGTGGCCAACACATTGCGCGAGAAGTGCGAGGTGGTGGTGGTCGCCGGCATCGGCGGTTCCTATCTCGGCGCACGTGCCGTCATCGAGGCCTTGGGCAACAGCTTCGCTTGGCTCGTTGGCGATAAGAAGAATCCGACAATCATGTTTGCCGGCAACAATATTGGTGAGGACTACCTGGCTGAGCTCACTGCCTATCTGAAGGGCAAGAAGTTTGGTGTGATCAACATCTCAAAGTCGGGCACCACCACTGAGACAGCGCTCACTTTCCGTCTGCTGAAGAAGCAGTGTGAGGAGCAGCTGGGCAAGGAGGCTGCCAAGGATGTCATCGTGGCCGTCACCGACGCCCACAAGGGTGCAGCCCGCGCCGCTGCCGACAAGGAAGGCTACAAGACGTTTGTCATCCCCGACAATGTGGGCGGTCGTTTCTCTGTCCTCACACCGGTGGGCTTGCTGCCTATCGCTGTCGCAGGCTTCGATGTCAAGGCCCTCGTGAAGGGTGCTCAGGACATGGAGAAGGCTACAGCCTCCGACGTGGCTTATGCCGACAACATCAGCGCTCAGTATGCTGCTGTGCGCCAGGCTCTTTACACACAGGCTGGCAAGAAGATTGAGATCTTCGCCAACTTCCAGCCGAAGCTCCACTACATCGCTGAGTGGTGGAAGCAACTCTACGGAGAGAGCGAGGGCAAGGACCACAAGGGCATCTTCCCCGCTGCTTGCGACTTCACCACCGACCTGCACTCCATGGGACAGTGGATCCAGGATGGCGAGCGCACCATCTTCGAGACCGTGCTCTCTGTGGAGGAGCCCAATGAGAAGTTGCTCTTCCCTCACGACGACGAGAACCTCGACGGTCTCAACTTCCTCGAGGGCAAGCGTGTGGACGAGGTCAACAAGATGGCCGAGCTGGGCACCAGACTGGCTCACGTCGATGGTGGCGTGCCCAATATCCGTGTCAGCATCCCCAAGCTCAACGAGTACTACATTGGCCAGGTCATCTACTTCTTCGAGAAGGCTTGTGGCATCAGCGGTCTGCTGGAGGAGGTCAACCCCTTCAACCAGCCGGGTGTGGAGGCTTACAAGAAGAACATGTTCGCCCTGCTCAACAAGCCTGGCTATGAGGCAGAGAGCAAGGCCATCCAGGAGCGTCTCGCCAAGGAGAAGTAATCACGTTTGATGAGACGGCCGTTGAAGGGTCGTTGACTGACCGAGGGGATGACTGTTGGTTGGTCGCTGCCTGGTTTCCGTCTCACGAAAGTATAGAATATGAAGAGCCATTCCTCGCCTGATGAGCAGGAATGGCTCTTCTTGAATAAACAAACAAATACCCTGTCGCCTGTTTATAAGATGATACAAGAAGCTATAGAAAAGTATTTTGATCACATCGCTGCGCCTGCGGGCAATGATGCGAAGCCGTTCCGGGTGGTGCTCTTCGACATGGATGGCGTGCTCTATGACTCGATGCCCCATCATGCGATCGCCTGGCAGAAGGCCATGGCGCAGTTCGGACTGACCATGACGGCGGCCGACGCTTATGCCACCGAAGGTGCCCGTGGCATCGACACCATACGCTTCTTTGTCAAGAAACAGAAGGGCGAAGACATCTCTGTGGAAGAGGCCCAGCGCATCTATGATGTGAAAACCCACATCTTCCACAGCATGGGTGAGGCCCAGATCTTCGAGGGCGTGCGCCCGCTGATGCAGAAGATCAAGGAGGCAGGCATGATGATTGGTGTAGTGACCGGTTCCGGCCAGCGCCCGCTCATCCAGCGATTGCTCACCGATTTTGGCGATTTCTTGGATGAGCAGCACATTGTGACGGCCTACGACGTGAAGCGTGGCAAACCCAACCCCGACCCCTACTTGATGGGATTGCAGAAGGCTGGAGGCTTGCGCCCCTGCGAAGGCATCGTGGTGGAGAACGCCCCCTTGGGTGTTCGGGCTGGTGTGGCCGCAGGATGCTTCACTGTTGCGGTGAACAGTGGCCCGTTGCCCGACGAGGCCCTGACGAATGAGGGCGCACACGTGCTCTTTCCGTCCATCGCCAGTCTGTGTGACCATTGGTCCGAGTTTATGCCTTATTGCCCCCGGTGAGCATGGCGGGGCATCCGTTGTTTTGATCGTACAGAAGGTTCGTCTGCCTGGCGAACCTTTTCTTTTTTCCATCCCAAAGGTCACAATCCGAGTGTTTGTGCCATTTTGCCCCATTAAGATTAAATAACATAAAAGATGATAATGGAGGCAAAGGGAAACAGGTGAAAGCATTAATTTTGCAATGATGAAGCGATTTACGTGTTTGCTCTTGCTCATCGTGTCCTCGCTTGTGGCCTATGCCCAGGAGGTGACACGTGTGACGCCTGTTCCCGACAGGCCTGTCCGCAAGTTTGTCATAGCCGATATGGAGACGCGTGTCCCCATCCGCAAGGCTGTCGTGACCACCAAGGATGGTTATCGCGACAGTTCCAATTATCGAGGCGTCGTGCGCATTCCGCGAGATTTCGACACGTTGCGGGTCTACAAGGCGGGCTATCTTCCCACCAAACTATCACTGAAAGAAGCGGGCGACACCACCTTTCTCATTCCCAGTGGCAAGTCGCTCCGTGAGGTGACCGTGTGGGGAAAGGACGGTTCCAACCGTGCCAATGAGAATATGGCCGGAGGACTCCTGCAGGCCATCCGTGAAGGAGCGGCGGAGGCTCCCAAGGGCATCGCCAGTTTTGATTTTGCCAACATGCTCGACCGAAGGGGTCGCCGCGACCGCAAACATCTCAAGAAGGTGAAGGCGGCTTTTGACAAGATGGACCAGCTCGATGATGATCCCATCGTCAACGCCTACCTGAAAGACCAGGAGAACAAGCGCCTCAAGAAAGAGCACGAACTGGCACAAGCGGCGCGCGACTCATTGCTGAACAGGAAGAAGGAGGCTGATTTCCACAGGCTTGCGTCTGAAGGCAACAGTCAACAGTTGGCGGATAGCCTGGCTGGCAGAATAGACACGTTGCTCCAGGAACCTGACACGATTTCAGCTCATCAGATCGTTGCCCAGCCAGAAACGACCTCATCGTTGTCCTCCAAAAATCAAACAAGCCAATCGGTGCAGGTGGACATGAAGCATGATAACACGAACGAGACACTTACTGACGACCGAACATTACCGCAAAGTCAGGCGGCAAGACCAAAGAAACTAACTCAGAAGAAGACAGGCAAGTGACGGCAGAGACAAAGGCGTGGCCTTTGACATCAGTGACCCCAAAACAAAAGTGGGCGTATGCGACGCTTTCCCGATAAGGGATGTCGCATACGCCCACTTGCTGTTTGTGTGGCTGTCTACAGGGTAATCTCGCCCGATCCGAAGCAACGATGGTGGTCGGCGTCGTAGATGACGCAGAACTGGCCAGGAGCCACGCCGTGTATCTTGTCGTCAGACAGGATGCGGTATCGGCCATCCTCTTCAGGCACCACGGTTGCCGCATGGTGGTCGGGTGTGTGCCTGATCTTGAAGGTGACACGCTCGGGCAGTTGGTCGATACCCTCGGTGAGGAAGTCGAAGCCATGCATCACGAACTCCTTCTTGTAGGCATCTTGCGGGTCATATCCGTGACTGACGTAGAGGATGTTGCGCTTCACGTCTTTCTTGATGACAAACCACGGACCACCACCGAGGCCCAGTCCCTTGCGTTGTCCGATGGTGTGAAACCACAATCCCTTGTGCTCTCCGATCTTCTTGCCAGTTTCGAGTTCGATGACGTCGCCCGGGTTCTCGCCGAGGTAACGCCTCACATACTCGTTGTAGTCGATGTTGCCCAGGAAGCAGATGCCTTGCGAGTCCTTGCGCTTGGCGTTGACCAGGTGCTCCCGTTCGGCAATCTCGCGCACCTCATGCTTGAGGTAGTGCCCGATGGGGAAGATGGCCTTTTTGAGTTGCCACTGGTAGATCTGAGCCAGGAAGTCGGTTTGGTCCTTCACGGGGTCGGGGCTGGTGGTGAGCCATTTGCGCCCGTCGATCCACTCAGTCTGCGCATAGTGGCCAGTGGCGATGAGGTCATAGTCGTGTCCGGCCTTCTCGTCGAAGGCACCAAACTTGATGAGTCTGTTGCACATCACGTCCGGATTGGGCGTCAGCCCCGCCTTCACCTTCTCCATGGTGTAGCGCGTCACCTGGTTCCAATACTCCTGGTGACAGTCCACCACTTGCAGTTTGCAGCCATACTTGGCAGCCACGGCGGTGGCCATCTCCAGGTCCTCCTCCGAACTGCAATCCCATTCCTCCTTCTCCTCGGGGCCAATCTTGATGTAGAAACAGTCGGGGTGCAGTCCCTGGCGGGCCAGTTCATACACCACCACACTGCTGTCGACGCCTCCCGAGAGGAGCACGGCTATGCGCTTGTCTTTGATGTCGTCTATGTTCATTTAGAGCTTCTTGAGGTCCACCATGTCGTTGTGGAGCTTGTGGCGTTCCTCCACGAGCTTCAGCAACTTCATCTTGCGCTTGGGCTGTATCATGCGGCGCACGAAGATGTTGGGGATGGCCACACCGAGGGCGATGAAGAGGATGACGAGCGAGGCCTTGATGGCCCAGTTGAAGGCAAACGTCAGCTCACCCACGACACCATCCATCTGGATGAGTCCGAAGAGTGCGCGATACATCATCACACCCGGAATCATCGGGATGACTGCGGGGATGGCAATGATCTGATGGGGGATGTGGTGCCAGTGTTGTGACTGTGTGGCGATGAGGCTGGCCACGAAAGAGCCCACAAACGAACCGATGATGATGCCCTGGTCGAGACCAATGTTGCCGTTGGATGGGCCAAGGTTGACAAAGTTGCGTGTGCAAACCGCAATGATGCCCATGATGGCCAGCACCGGCATGATGCGCTTCGGCGTGTTGTAGATGGTGGCGAAGCCCATGGCCGAGATGGCGGCGGCAATGGCATAGTTGATGAAAGAGCTGTGTGGCGTCATGCTGAGCGTCTTGACAAAGTTGTCGATGCCACAGACCTGGATGGCAAACGCAATGCCGAACGACATGGCGATGATCATCATCAGTGTGGTGACGGCTCGCGTGATGCCCACCTGCACATAGTCGCTCACCATGTCGCTGACGAAGTTGATGAGCGGCACGCCAGGCACGATGAACAGCGTGCAGGCCATCAGCGGGTGGTAAGGCGTGTCGGAGTGCATGAAGCTGGGCAACCAGTTGGCCACGGTCTCGTTGAGCGAGATGAACGTGGTGAGCCATCCCAGCAGAGTGGCGATGAAGGCGCAGACGGCGATGTTCACATATCCGTTCCAATGCATCTTGCCGAGGAACATCTTCAGGCGGAAGCCCAGGATGGCGGGGATGGACGCATAGAAGAAGGCGGGCCAGTCGCAACCAAACTGCACACAGAAGCCTCCGCAGGCAAAGCCGGCGGCGATGGCGATCATCCACGGCGTGTACTGCTTGTGCACATGGTTGAGGTCGTTGAGCTCGGCCTCATACCGGTCGAGGCTCCAGTCCTCGTTGATGGCCGTCCACAGCATCTTGCTCACCCTCGAGATGACGGTGAACTCCACGCAGTGGCTGTCGATGCGTTGGTATTTGGAGAAGGAGTGAGTCTCATCGCTGAGGTTCACCATGATGATGTTGTAGTTGAGATGGATGTGGATGTACTCGTGGGGCAATCCCAGGTATGCCTCACATCTGTGGAGGTTGCGCATGATGCGTGCACAGTCGGCGTTGCTGGCCATGAGGAGGCTGCCCGTGCGCACCAGCAGGTCGAGCTTGCGGCGCAACAGTTGTACGTCGGCGCTTTGCTCGGCCGCTTGTTCTTGTTTGTCTACGATAATTTCTTCTTGTCTCATTTGTTCTTCAAACGATAAGTCTTGATTCTCTTTCTTCATGTATGGGGAATGGTGTGTGAACGAAAGGGGATGAAGTGTTTATGGCTGCTTATGAAAGGAAGAGCAGCACCATGATTTGTATGGAGATGATGCGCAGGAACATGGCGAACGGGTAAACCGTGGCGTAGCTCACTGCCGGCTGGTCGCTGTCGGTGAGCATGTTTGCGTAGGCCAAGGCCGGCGGGTTGGTGTTGCTTCCCGACAGCACACCCATCAACGTGTAGTAGTTGAGGTGGAAGAGCTTGCGCCCGATGATGCCCGCCAAGAGCAGCGGTATCATGGTGATGAGGATGCCATAGGCAAACCAGGTGAGGCCCTGCACATTGAGCAGTGTGCTGATGACGCCGTGTCCGGCACCCAGGCCGACGCACGCCAGGAAGATCGTGATGCCCATCTCACGGAGCATCATGTTGGCCGAGATGGTGTTGTAGGTCACGAGGTGGTAGCGGGGACCGAAGTATCCCATGAGGATGGCCACGATGAACGGGCCACCGGCCAGTCCGAGCTTGACGGGTTGGGGCATGCCCGGGATGGGCAACGGGATGTTGGCCACGAGACAGCCGAGGGCGATGCCCAGGAAGATGGGGATGAGGTTGGGGTAGTTGAGTCGCTTGAGCGAGTTGCCGAGCATCTTGCTCACCTTGCCGATGGAGAGCTCCGAGCCCACGACGGTCAGGCGGTCGCCGAGTTGCAGGCGCAGGTGGGGATGCGCCACGAGGTCCACGCCCGATCGGTTGACACGCGTCACGGTGGCGTCGAAGTTGTCGCCGAGGTTGAGCTGGCTCAGCGTCTTGCCGTTCATCTCGGGCTTGGTGACGAGCACGCGCCGGCTGATGAACTCCTTCTCATAAGGGCTCCAGTCCACGTCGACCGGCTTGCCGACCAGTGCCGTGATGGCGTCGATGTCCTTAGGCGAGGCCACGATGAGCACCTTGTCGCCCATGTGGAGCTGTGTGGCGCCGTTGACGAGCATGTTGTGGCTCTCGTCGGCGTGGAGAATGATGCGCGAGATGACGAAGTGGCGCTCAGCAATGTGGCGCAGCTCCTTGACGGTCTGCCCGTTGATGCGAGGGTTGGTCACCTCCAGCGTGAAGCTTCTCACGGTGAGCTGTTCCAGTTGTCCCAGTCCGCGTTCAGCCTTCTCCTCCTCGGCTGTGGGCTTGATGCGCAGCAAGTAGCGCAGGAGGATGAACGTCAGGATGACGCCAATGACACCCATGGGGTAGGCCACGGCATAGCCCATGGCGATGTCGGGAGCGTCGACGCCTGTCATGCTGAAGTAGGTTTGCTGAGCGGCGCCCAGTCCGGGGGTGTTGGTCACAGCACCCGAGAGGATACCCACGAGGGCCGTGATGGGCGTGTCGGTGGAGTAGGCGATGACGACGGCCACCACCAGGCTGATGGCGATGGTGATGAGCGCGAGCATGTTGAGCGCCAGACCACCCTTCTTGAAGGAAGAGAAGAAGCTGGGACCCACCGACAGGCCAATGGAATAGACAAAGAGCACCAGGCCGAACTCACGCAGGAAGTGGAGCAGCTGCTCGTTGAGGTTCATGTTGAAATAGCCGAAGGCCACACCGATGAGCAGCACCCAGGTGAGGCCGAGCGACACGTTGCGCACCTTCAACTTGCCGAGCGTCAAGCCCAGCGTGATGACCAGCGCCAAGATGAAAATAGAATGGGAAACTCCGCCGCCCCAGTATTGGGACGAACCCTGAAACAAGTTGTTTAGTAATTCCATGATTACGGGTAAACTAAGCTAATGCGTATTATATAGGTGCAAAGGTACGAAGTTTTTCCGAACCCGCCAACGGAAAAGCCTCACATTCAGCGCTTGAGTGGAAAAAGGAGGGGAAAGGGGGATGGTGATGTCCGCAAAGGTGCTGGAGAGCACGGACAAGGACGTGCAAAAAGCCGAAGGGCCCTCGCCACGAGACAGGTGTGGCGAGGGCCCTTGCGGATGAGCCTTTAGAGCTTGATGAAGATGCGTCGCTTCCACAGCGGATAGCCCATGAGGGTCATCGCGGCCAGGAAGAGCAGGCTGTAGGCCACGCTGGCCCACGGCTCGCTGGCGATGACGGTGTGGAGCAGACCATAGATGGCATCTTTCAGGTGGGTGGCCGAGAGGATGATGGCCAGCACCTCGGAGGCCACATAGAGGAAGAGCGGATTGGTGCCGAAGACGAGCGTCAGCCGGCCGGCGGCCTTGGAGACGGGCTGTTGTCGTGCCACCTGGTGCACGTCGATGGCGGCGATGAGCAGGCCTTGCAGCATGGCGGCCAGCGCGCAGGTCATGAGCACATAGCTGGGACTCCACACACGCTTGTTGAGGCTGATGGCCCCACAGGCCAGGGCGGCCACGACGATGAGCACGCCACCCCCGTCGGCAAACACGCGCTGGGCGTGGCGGGCCATGTCGGGGAGCCGCTTGCCGAAGGCCAGGACGGCCATGAGGAAGCCGATGAGCGTGTTGCAGGCGGCGGCCAGCGTGGAGCCCAGACCCTCGGGGTCGACGGGCGACTTGTGGTAGAGGTGGTCGAAACCCAAGGCCGACAGGTCGATGCGGGCCAGGTAGTTGGTGGTGGCGTCGTAGTCGAATCCGCCGTGGGCCAGCAACATGAAGCTGTGGCCGATGAGCACGGCCACCACGAGGGCGGCCAGTCCGCCAATGAGGACGACCCTGCTGCCGCAGGCGCGCGCCACCGAGGCGAGGCTGAGCACGACAAACGCCGTGAGCCCATAGCAGAGGCTGATGCGCTGCATGACACCCATGATGCGCAGGTGGCCGAAGTCGAGCGGGCGGCCGTCGCAGGCCATGTCAAACCAGTTGATGGCCAGGCCGATGGCAAACAGCAGCACGGTGCGCTTCACGATCTTCCTGACGAGGGCCGCCGACCATTCAAACCTGAACTTCTTCAGGCTGAAGAACATGGCCACGCCCATGATGAAGAGGAAGAAGGGGAACACCACGTCGGCCAGCGTCATGCCGTTCCACTTGGCGTGTTGCAGCATGGGGAAGATGTGGTGCCCGGCGCCATTGTTGACGAAGATCATCAGCATCACGGTCAGCCCGCGCAACACGTCGAGGCTGACCAGTCGCCGGGGGCGGGCTGTGGCGTTGGGGTCAGTCATGGCGTTGCTGGTTGAGGAAGCTGATGGCCTCCTTGGCCACGTCGGCCGGCTGGCCCACGGGCTGTGGTGAGTAGGGGTTGTGTTGCAGCGTCCAGGGCTCCTCGAGGGCATACCAGTCGATGTTCACATCCTGTTCGAGAGCCAACTTGAAGAGCTCGTCGGTGGTCATGCCCTTGTACTTGCCCGATCCCAACTTCTCGATGTCGGGCTTCGACTTGGCCTCCATCTGCTTGGTGAGTTCGCGGAAATAGGTGTTCCACCTCATATAATAGAAGTCCTTCAGGATGCCCTGCCACTCCTTGTGGGCATAGTCGCGCAGGCCGCCCTCGTCGGCGCAGAAGCGGTTGCCCCATGTGGTGATCTGCACGCGAGCGTTCCACTCGTAGAGGTCTTTCTCGGCCTCGGTGTTGCCCAGGCTGCGTGCCTGTGTGGTCCAGTGGCCCAGTCGGAACTCGCTGCGCGTGCCCAGCAGCTTGTCTTGCAGGAGCAGCATGTCGAGGAACCGCTTGCTGTCCTTGGCGAAGGCCTTGGGACGGAACGACTTGTAGTCGGCCATGGCTTGTTCGTACTGCACACGGCCCTGGTCGGCCATGGCCTGCCTGACGATGTCGATGAGGTCATACTCATAGTTGTTGTTGCCGCGATACTTGTCGGCCACGCTGGCGAAGAGCGTGGCGGCGCGCAGGATGTCGTCGGGGTCGTAGTAGTTGGACATCTTCGACCAGCTCGATACCTGGAAGTTGTAGGCCGAGGGCCTGCCGCAGAAGATGCTCTCGTGAGGGCCCTGCTGGTTGTTGCCCATGGGACAGTTGTAGATCGTGGAGCCCAGGATCTGCCAGGCCTGCTGGAGCGCCGGGTCGTCGGTGCCGTAGCGGGCGCGCACATATCCGCGCAGCCACTCCTCCTTGCCAAACTTCTCTGGGCGCCAGGGCAGCTCGCTCATCAGTTCAAACATCACGGGGTTGTTCTCCGAACCCTCCATCGTGAAGCCGATGCCCTTGAGGTGAGCGGCCTTGGGGTTGGTCTTGGTCTGGTAGAAATTGTTGAGCAGCTGGTCCATGCGTCCGTGCAGGCCCACGTTGGCGCCGAAGTTCTGCAACAGGCAGAAGAGCCACTGGTGGTTGCCATAGCCCTCGTCGTCCTGGAAGATGGAGGCGATGCCCCACTTGGGCCGGCACTCCGAGAAGAGGTCGAGGATGAGCAGGTCGCCCTGCGGCAGGTTGTGGATGAGGGCCTCGCGCGGGTTCTCGTTCCACCCCTGGATGACCCAGACGGCCTTGGGGTTGACGGCCTTCATCTCGCGCATGATGCTCTTGCCCGAAGCGTCGAGGTCCACGCCGCGCGTGTTGCCGCCCTCGTGGAAGGGGTCCATCGAGTAGTAGTTGGCCTTGCCGTAGAGCTTGGTGAGCTCCTCGTAGTAGAGCGAGGCAATCTCATGGAAGCGGCTGTCGGTGGGCTGGAGGAAGGTGGGACGCACATAGCCGTTCCAACTGCCCCCGTCGGCCACGTTCACGCCGAGCTTGTCATGGGCGTTGCTGGGCAGCATGCCGCTGTAGCCGGGCAGCACGGGCTCCATGCCCCATTCCTTCATGCGCTTGAGGATCTGCTTCTGCAACTTCTCTTGTTGGGCATACCACGAGTCGGGCAGCGGACCGCCCCATCCCTCGAGGTTGTCCATCTCCCACCAGGCCAGGAAGGCCGGTCCGGCGATGAACTTTCCCACCTCGTCCTTGGTGTAGCCCAGGCGCAGCAGCAGGTTGCGCCACACACACTCCTCGCCGACGACGGCCAGCGGCAGGTTGACGCCGTGGAGCGCCATCCAGTCGATCTCGGTCTGCCAGCGTGTCCAGTCCCAGAAGGCCATGGAGTAGGAGAAGGTGCAGTAGTTGAAGTCGTAGCGCAACTTCAGGTCGGTCTCGCGGCGCTCGGCCTTCTGCGGCACGGGCAGCTTGGCCGGCAGTGTGGCCTTCATCTGGTTCCACGTCAGCTGCACGCCGGCGTAGTATTTCAGGTACCAGTTGAGGCCCGAGGCGATGTTCACCCAGGTGTTGCCCTTGATGCAGGGCTTGCCGTC
>JBNMMB010000065.1:0-19925 GCA_050875105.1 Prevotella sp.
ATCTTGGGGCGTTCCATCATCGGCTTTTCTCTCCTTATATATATTATATAAAACTGCTTATATTAAATATAAAGCCGCATGGCCCAATATTATTGTGCCATGCGGCCATTATTTTTTTGTCGCCTTGCGGCCAACGCGCCCGCCCAAGGCATCTATCCAACGCCTCTATCCTTTACGTTTGTTGCGAAGCGTCAGAGCTTCACGGTGCTGATGTCCACCAGGTTGTTGACGATGGCATAGATGGTCAGGCCTGCGGCTGAGTGGATCTGCAGCTTGCGGGCGATGTTGCGACGGTGGGTGATGACGGTGTTGATTGAGATGCAGAGGTGGTCGGCTATCTCCTTGTTGCTCATGCCCTGCACGAGGGCCACGATCACGTCTTTCTCACGGTCGGAGAGCTTCTCCTGCGACTCAGGGTTTTGGTTGATCATGTTGGAGATCTTCACCGAGACGTCGTCTTGTTTGCTGCGCCGCTCCAGCTCGCGTATGGCCGGGATGAAGATGTGGTCCTCCACCTCCGTGTGTTGCGAGAGCCAGTCCTCACAGTTGTAGATGTCGTAGAGCGTGGCCGAGAGCTGGTTGTTGTGCAGTCCGTCGGAGGGCAAGTACTTGATGATGATGTTCTTGAGCTCCTTCAGTTTCTGGTCGGTCTGCTCATGATGCTTCGAGAACATATGGATGTCGTAGTTCTTCGGCGCTTCGCCGGCCTCGAGTTTCTCCACATAGGGGAACACCGTCTTCTCCTCATAGCGCATGTGGTTGATGATGCTGTGGGCATACTCGTCGTAGAGCTTGAGGATCAGTCGGGCCAGGTTGTCGTTCTCGTCGAGCGCCTCTTCAAGCTCGCGGCGGATGAAGGGCAGTTCGAAGTCGATGTAATAAGCGTGGCAGGCCCTGAGATACTTGAGCAGCGTGGGCACCGACAGGCGGTAGGCGTCGTCGTATCCGCGATAGCCGTTGATGGTGAAGTTCACCACGGCGAGGAAGGTATAGGTGTCCACATGCTGGTCCTCACACACCTCGCGCACTGTCTTGTCGCCAAAGCCCAGGCTGATGCCGAAACAGCCCAGCGCCTGCAGGATGTTGTAGTTGTCTCCGATGATGCTGATCAGCTTGTCGTCGGGTTCGTACATCTTCTGATTTTTCATCTTCTACACCTAAATGATTACGATTGTGGTTGCAAAATAACGATTTTTTCATGAGACAGACAACGTTTTGCCATCACTTTTTCATCATCGCCCGGGAAAATACCTACTTATGAGGATAGCCACCAATTACCCACTAATAGGTATTGCGACAGGCCGTTTTCTGTCGTAACTTTGCATCCGAGAAAACGTGTCACCCCACACCACTTAAAAAGTGCAGTGATGGTTACCTTCCCTTGCAGACAACAGGTCCGCCCCCGCCCACCCTGGGCAGCGGCCCGACCATTGACCGCGGGATTGCAACCAGACAACTGCACTTTTTGTTTTCATCCCCTGTACGAGCCTCTCTTCACGTGGCCTAACAACAAATTGTGAGGTCCCATCCCCATGCGCCACCATCCGATTTCATGTTTTTTAGGTATTGTGCAAAAAAAGCATAATTGATAATTTTGCACCCGAAAAGACAACCACGTGCCCCCGTCGGGCACTGTTGAAGTGACGAATAACAAAACAACAGAATAAGATATGAACACAATGAAATTAGGATTGCTCACGGGTCTGATGCTCCTCGGCGGCCTCTCTGCCGCCCACGCACAGCAGAGCGCTGTCGACTCGGTGATGACCCATGCCAACGGCAAGCGCCTGAGCATCGGCGGCTACGGCGAAGCCGCCTTCAGCCGCAACTTCTACAGCGACAACGGCAACCGCTACACCAAGCCCTCCACCTATAAGAACGACCCCAGCCACGGACGTTTCGACATTCCCCACGCTGTGATCTACCTCGGCTACGACTTCGGCAAGGGCTGGTCGATGGGCACCGAGATCGAATTTGAGCACGGTGGCACGGGCTCATCCATCGAGTATGAGGCCGACGAGGCCATCGAGTTTGAGAACGAGCAGGAGAAGGGCGGCGAGGTAGAGCTCGAGCAGTTCTGGATCCAGAAGACCTTCGGCCGCGCCCTCAACATCCGCGCCGGACACATCGTCGTGCCCTTCGGCCTGGTCAACGCCCACCACGAGCCGCTCAACTTCTTCACCGTCTATCGTCCTGAGGGCGAGAACACCATCCTGCCCTCCACCTGGCACCAGACGGGCGTGAGCCTCTTCGGACGACTGAAGGACTGGCGCTACGAGGCCCAGCTCATCGCCGGTCTCGACGCTTTCCACTTCAACCGCTCCAACTGGATACAGAACGGCCCTCACAGCCCATTCGAGTTTGAGCCGGCCAACAAGTATGGCGTCATGGCCCGCATCGACAACTACAGCGTGCCCGGCTTGCGCCTCGGCATCAGCGGCTACTACGGACAGGCCATGCACAACAGCGTGCCCCACGACATGGAGTATGGCACGAGCAAGAGCATCAAGGGCAATGTCTATCTCGGAAGCTTCGACTTCACCTACAACGCCCACAACTGGATTGCGCGCGGCAACATCGACTACGGCTATGTCAGCGACGCCAACCGCATCACGCAGTTCACCTATCCCAACACCGCACAGAGCGGCGTGACACCCTATGAGAACGGCAACGGCAAGTATTTCGGCAGCCACGCCATCGCCACGATGGTCGAGGTGGGCTACGACATCTTCTCGCAGATACCCAAGCTCCGCCAGGACAACAAGAAGCTCTATGTCTTCGGCCACTATGAGTACTATGATTCTTACATCCACGCGGCTACCAAGAAGTGGACCAACAAGAACATCTTCGCTGCGGGCGTCAACTACTACCCCGTGCCGCAGATTGCCATCAAGGCCGAGTACAACTACCGCAAGCTGAAGAGCCAGTACAACGACGAGCCCGCCATCAACATCGGCATCGCCTACCAGGGCTTCTTCCTCTAATCCGGACCAAACAGACAAACACAAACGATCACAAACATCAAATAACTCAATAAGCACACATGAAAAAGATTTTCCGCTATGCGTTGCTCTTCGCAGCAGCAGGCGTGGTGAGCCTTGGCTTCTCATCATGCAGTGACGACAACAATGAGGACAAGACCGTGGAGGCTCAGTCCACGGAACTGGAGAACATCGTCGCACAGTATGTCGACGACGTGGTGAACCCCACCTACCGCGACTTGCAGACTGCCGCAGCAGCGCTCGACAACGCATGCCGCAACCTCTACGCCAAGAAAAAGGCAGGCACACTGACACAGGACGACATCGACGCCGCCTGCACCGCCTTCAAGAACGCCCGCAAGTACTGGGAGCAGAGTGAGGCCTTCCTCTATGGCGCTGCCACCAACGACAACATCGACCCGCATATCGACTCATGGCCCCTCGACCAGTCACAGCTCGCCGAGGCCCTGACCAGCGCCGATGTCATCGCAGGCATCACTGGCGCCAACGCTGCCGAGTATGTCTACACCAGCAACAAGGACTTCGACTCCACAATGGGCTTCCATGGCCTGGAGTTCGTGCTCTTCCGCAACGGCGCCAACCGCACCATCGAGGCTTTCAACGCCGAGTATGAGAGCGGCGAGGGCCTGAACGCAGAGGGCGAGAACGTCGAGGAGAACAAGCGCAAGCTGCGCACCGTGAAGACCGAGCAGGAGGCTGCCTTTGCCGCTGCTGTGGCCGGCGACCTGCACAACATGACCACGCTGCTGGCCTATGAGTGGACCGCCGACGCTGCCCTGAAGAACTACCTGACCCAGAACGCCCAGTGGACCCTCAACGGCACTCGCTACCAGGGTCTCACCAACAACGGCGTGTCTTACGGCGTCGCCGTGAAGTCGGTCGGCCAGACAGCAAGCCTCTTCGTGTCATGGCCCATCAACCTGCAGAACATCTTCAAGGGCGGTTGCTCCAACATCTGCCAGGAGGTCTACACCCAGAAGCTCGGCCAGGCCTACCGTGTGGCCACGGGTCACCCCGAGGTGGGCGAAGAGGGCGAGGATGCTGGCGACTACATCGAGTCGCCCTACAGCAAGCGCTCTTTCCAGGACTACCAGGACAACATCTACTCCATCAAGAACTCGCTCTATGGCATGCGCGGCACCGAGACGGCCACCGCTCCCGCCGAGAAGTCTATCATGGCCTTCATGAAGAAGAACTATCCTGAGTACAACGCTCTGAACAACGCACTGAACAACGCCGTCAGCGCCCTTGAGAGCGCCAAGAACAGCCACACCGCCTTCATCGACGATCCTGCCAACGCACAGGTCAAGAAGTGCATCGACGCCGTGCAGGAGCTCGACGACCAGCTCAACCTGGCTGCCACCTGGTGCGGACGCTACATCGTCGTGAAGTAAACGATCACTACTAATTAATTCTTACCATAACCCCCACAACGTGGCCGTTCGCCCCCAAGGGCGCATGGCCGCGTTGAATGGGCTAAAACAAAACATTACTCATGAACAAGATCATCAAACCCCAACTCATGCTCCTCGCAGCGGTTGCCGCCGTGACGCTCACCAGCTGTCACGACGACGACAACAACAACCCGCGCATCGACGAGGGCGCCTATGTGGGCAAGGCTGTGGGCAACTTCGCAGCCAGCGAGTGGTTGCCCGGCGGCGAACTCGGCACCACCGACAACGTCGGCTCCAACGCCTTCTCCGACGAGGCTCCCGTGGTCGACAACAACCAGGACTTCTTCAACCTCTTCTTCCAGGGCGAGCAGATCATGGAGCGCCAGTACACCGTCAACAACGGTGCCTTCAAGGGCCTCGGCCCAGCCAGCGTGCGCCGCTCTTGCTTCGACTGCCACCCCAACTACGGACACGGCAAGTGGTTCCCGCAGTACACCACCAAGTATGGCAACGGCAATGGTTACCTGCTGGCCATCTACACACCCAAAGGCGCAGACCCCGACAACTCCGACGGACTGTCCAACGACGGCGGCTTCATCCAAGAGGTGACGGGCATGCCGCAGACACAGGCCGTGGAGCCCTTCAAGGCACCTATCGAGGAGACGGGCATCCACTTCTCATGGCCCACACTGGGCAGCAACGAGGCCAAGAACGACGTGTGGCCGCAGCACATGAAGGATGGCTACTTCGCCTATCCCGACGGCACACCCCTGCCCAAGCTGCAATATCCTGAGGTGCACATCGACCAGACGGCCTTCAACACCAACCCCAAGCCCTCCAACTATGCCGTGCGCATCGAGTCGACCATCGGCCTGCAGGGCGTGGGCCTCATCGACGCCATCCCCGAGGACTCCATCAAGAAGCAGTATGAGAAGGAGTACCAGTACTTCGTCAGCGCCGGTCTCGACCCCGCTGAGTATATCAACAGCTCCTTCTACAACGGTTCGACCTTCGGCAGCCTCTACAGTGTGGGCAACGGACAGTATGCCGACGGCACCAAGACCGTGAAGGGACAGGACTTCGCGCTGAAGCGCTACAGTTTCGCTCTGACGCGTGCCGTGCTGGCCGACGCCAATGGCGCCAACGCCGTGTGGAACATCCCCAACGTGTCGCGCCCCGACCGTCCCAACCTCTACACCACCAACGCTTGGGCCAAGGCCATGAGCGAGGACAATGAGGTCATCGCCAAGATCCAGGCCGACCCCACATCGCCCTACTATGGTGACGGTACCACCGACAGCATCCGCGCCTGCGTCTACAACCTGCTGCGCCCGGGCACCAACCAGTTTGACAACCCCTGGCACAGTTTCACGCCCGAGATGTCGGCCGACCAGTTCTACGCCTTCATGGTGTGGCACCGCGGCCTGGCCATCCCCCGCGCCCGCAACCTCAACGACCCCAACGTGCAGCGTGGCAAGCAACTCTTCAACGAGTGGGGCTGCGCCTCATGCCACCGCGCCAAGTGGCAGACCACCGACGACAACTACTGGATGCCGGAGATGCTGGCTGGCAAGACGCTGCCGCAGTTTAAGAACCAGACCATCTATCCCTACTCCGACTTCGTGCAGCACAAGCTCTACATGAAGAATGACGTGCACGGATCATGGTGCCGCACCACCCCGCTGTGGGGCCGCGGACTGGAGTATTCCAACACCGGCGCTGAGGACCGTCTGCACGACTGCCGCGCCAAGAGCGAGGAGGAGGCCATCCTCTGGCACATGTACAACAAGAAGAGCCACGCCTACAAGTCGGCCCTCAACTTCTACAATGCGCCGAAGACCGACCGCGACGCCGTCATCAAGTTCCTGAAGAGCATCTAACCGAAGCTTTTTCTCTCTCACAATAACGCTGGGGGAGCCTCCCGCTCCCACAGCACACACAACATCAGATGGTCCATGGGTATCCAACCCGTGGACCATTTTTTTGTTCAAGACAAGCCGCCAGCGCAGTCACATTTTCCGAACCGTCGTTTCCGAAACCACTGTTACGAAAACTCGCCCGTGAAGTGGAAAAGCCGTTTTACGCAATCAACATGGAAAAACTCATTTACATACAAAACTTCGGAAGAAGAGAACTCAAAAACTCGAAATTTCCGAAACAACGGTTTCGGAAAACTAGTTGACAGCATACAAAGAAAATCAGCCAAAAGAGCTGCGATTAATCTCATCTTTTGGATGAAGTCAACTCTCCGATTTCTCTTTGACATTTCGTCAAGAAAAAGGGCCTACGGACTAATAAAAGTAAGAAAGGCCGACAGAATACAACAAGAAACGTTAAATCTTCGCCCCTATCGAAAATTAAATGTTAAATTTCTTGGAGGGGGGGGGGATTTTCGTACCTTTGCAGGGCAGTAAGAAGAGACCCACCTGCCAAACAAGCACTCGGCAAGTAGCAAACAAGCGCGCCAACGTGCAAACAGGCAGAAAAACAAAGAAGAGTGGGCCAAAAATATAAAACGTATAAATAGAATTAACAGACGCCCCAACGACGCCTGCCGACAACAAAAAGTCGAAGTCATACAAGTTTCGGATGGGGTGATTAAGGCTGTTCCATATCCCCCCCTTGCTTCTCGGACATTTGTTCTGAAGCAGACAGCCTGAGATTTTCATCGCGTGTGGGCATTTAAACATTTTTCTACCGCCGCATTTTTCGAGATTTCATTTCGCCCCGTCTGGAACTTGTTTTTTCTCTTTCATTTAGCCCTCACTCTTATTTCACCAATATTCAACCGAGTCACCAATCTATCATTGGCAGAAACCGGCCTTCTTGTTGCCCACACCTGTCTCCACCAAGGTTGGAAGCTTGACGCCAATGAGGTGCAAAACAACTGGCACGGTCAACCACAGGGGCGGACCCGCTATCGAGTACAGCCGGCTTCTCTATCAAGTACAGTCGGCTTCTCTATCAAGTACTGCTGGCTTCTCTATCAAGTACTGCTGGCTTCTCTATCAAGTACTGCTGCGATCAACTAAAAGCGACAGGTCCATCTGCCTGTTGGCATGAAGCGTGGGTAAACGTGCCCACAGTAGAATTTGCCTTGGCGGGATTGCGTTCGACCAGCCCTGTGCGGGCTAATAGAACCGCGCGCAGGCCGTTTGGACAGACTCAGAGAAGCTTGAATTACCAATTATTTACCCTCAGAGGTCAATCATTTCACCCACAGAACGTGCATTTATCAGTAACTTTGCAAAAAAACAAAGCACCAATCAGCATGAACAAGAATTTCTTCTCCCTCTTTCTCATCCTGCTCATGGCCCTGCCTGTCCATGCGCAGAAAGCAGAAAAACTGACGTCAGGTCCCATCCGCCTCGACCGTGGACAAGCCAAGACCATCACCATTCGCCTGCAACCCTCGTCGACCTATCGCCTGTCGGCACGGCTCAAGACCGAGAGCGGCACCGACATCGTGGCGCTGCAACTCGTGGGCCTGGGCGCAAACAACATCACCCTCTCTTCAGCCAAAGCCAACTGGACACCCGTGGAGGGCACCTTCCATGTGGCGGCCCACCAGACGGCAGCCCAGGTGCAGGTGTCGTTCGGACAAGACCAGACAGGCCTACACGGCTGGGCCGACCAGATCACCATTGAGCGCACGGGCGACTACAAGGAGCCTCGCCTCAAAGGATTTGCCAAGCGCCCGAGGCGCGAGGTGCTCAGCGACATGGGCGTCGCCATGCAGCCCGACAACAAGATACAATGGATGCGCGACGCCAAGCTCGGCCTGTTCATCCACTGGGGCCTCTATGCCGGTCCGGCACAGGGCGAGTGGTACATGGAAAACCAGGGCGTGCCCATCGAGCAATACCGCAAATTGGCTTATCCCGTGGCTGGCCCCCAGCAGTTCGACGCGCGCGACTACGACGCTGACCAATGGGCGACACTGGCCAAGGAAGCAGGCTTCCGCTATATCACGCTCACCACCCAGCATCACGACGGCTTCGCCCTCTTCGACAGCCATTACCCCAACGCCTTCACCGCCATGCAGACGCTCCACCGCGACCTCATCAAGGAGTTTGTGGAGGCCACACGCCGCGCCGGCCTCCGCGTGGGCTTCTACAAGACACTCATCAACTGGCGCTACCCTGGCTACTACGACATCACGGGCCGCGACTGCCGTCCCAACCGCTTCGGCTATGTCACCGCCCCCTGGCACAAGGCCAACGCCCAGGTCATGAAAGAGGAGCTCTACGCGCAGACACGCGAACTGCTAACGCACTATGGCAAGATCGACCAGTTGTTTTGGGACGGCGGATGGATCGGCCAGGAAGGCAGCGATGCCGACGGCGCACCCTTCTGGGAGTCGGGCCAATGGCTGTCGGCCGACAACGCCTGGCCCATCGACAGCACCTACACCATGAAGGATTCGGTCTCCGGCCGTCGCTTGGGACTCATGGGCATGGTGCGCGCGCTGCAACCCGACATCGTGGTCAATCCCCGTTCGGGCTGGCGGGGCGACTACACCTGCGAAGAGGGTGGCGCCGACGTCAAGGGACCGATACGCAGTGGCGTGGTGGAGAAATGCATGACCATCAGTCCGGCATGGGGCTATACCGCCGCCTCGGAGGACATCCGTCGGTTGGCCTCGCTGTCGAAGATGAAGCGCCTCTGTGCCGACTGCATGGTGCGGGGCATGTGCTTCCTGGTCAATGTGGGTCCCGACCGCCACGGCCGCATCCCCCAAGCCGAGCAGCAGCGCCTGCGCGAGTTTGGCGCCTGGGTGAAGGCCAACAGCCCGGCCATCTACGCCACACAGCCCGGCCCGTGGGAGCCCGTCGACGGCCAGTATGGCTTCACCTACAAGGCCAACAAGCTCTATGTCTATTTCCTCGGCGGCTACAGCCGTCCCTCGCTCACCCTGCCGCCCATGGACCGCGGTTTCAAGGCCCTCCGCGCCTATCGCCTCGACAACCAGGCGCAAGCCGCGGTGAGCCAAAAAGGACGGGTGGCCACACTTTCTGGCCTCTCGCTCGACAATAAAGACGTGACCATCTACGTTGTAGAATTAAACAAGGACATAGACGCATCGCGCAAGTGAGACAACGGCAATTCATCCCCATCCTCTTTTTCTTGCTGGTCGTGCTCGGCATGGCCAGCCCCTCGCCTGCGCAAACATTCAAGAACATCAACGTGGCCGACGGCCTGTGCAACAGCGTGGTGAAATGCTTTGCGCAAGACCCCGACGGGTTCATGTGGATGGGTACGTTCGATGGCCTGTGCCGCTATGACGGCTACGGCTTCACCACCTACCGCCACTCCGCCACCAATCCCGCGTCGCTTCGTGACGGCCACGTCGAAGCCCTGCTCTCCGTCGGTCACCAGTTGTTCGTGGGCACGGCCAGCGGTCTCGACGTCATCGACACACGCACGAGGCACATCACCCATGCGACCCTCCCCGGTGGCGAGGGTCACTTCATCTCCAACGTCAAGCAGATAGGCCAACGCGTGTTTGTCATCGACACCTATGGCAACCTCTGGTGGGCGCCCCGCGGCACGCTCTCGTTTCGGCGCCACACGCCCCAGGGGCGCGAACTATTCCAAGACGTGGCCCCGATCGACGCTCGGCGCATGCTGCTTCTCACCGACAAGCACCTCCTGGTGGTCGACAACCGCACGCTCCGTGCCCTGTCGTCGACGAGCGTCAAGGCGCTACCAACGGCAGGCAACACACTCTATTACAGTCGCAACCTCCGCCTGGCCATCATCGGGTCGGGCATCGGCCACCCCTCACAGGCCTTCGGCATCGGCACGCGCCATGTGCTGACGCCCGCCGACAGGCGCCTGCCCGCCAACGTCAAGGCCGTCGAGGATGTGGGCTGCCGCACCGCCTTTGCCACCGATGGCGACGGACTCTTTTTCCTCTCACCCCACGCAGCACAAGCCACGCGCCTCGTACCCAACGACCACTTCGCCCTGCACGCCCTCTATGTGGACCGCGACGGCAACCTCTGGGTGGGCACCTACCGCAACGGAGTGGAACTGGCCGCCACAGGGTTTGACATTTTCAAACGCTACAATCGCCAGGCCAACCACCTCACACAGAATGTGGTGACGGCGCTCTGTGCCGACCAGCACCACATCTATGCCGGCACCGACGGCGGCGGCCTCAACATCATCGATCGCACCACCGGCCTCGCCCACGCCCTGACCGTTGCCAACAGCCAGCTGCCGGGCGACAACATTGTGGCCATGGCCCAAGGCCCCGACGGTCTCTTCCTGGGCATCTACGGCAAGGGCGTCTGCCGATACGACCTCACCACGGGCACCTTCCGTCCCATCACGCTCCCCCGACAGTCGGTGGATGTGCTGTGGCAGATGCGGCCGTCAGGCGCCAACCGCCTGGCCGTCATGGGACAAATGACCAACATCGTCGATCGCACCACGGGCCGCCTGATGGCCTGCCGCCGTCTGCAAGGTCGCGACCTGTATGAGCCGCTGAAGGCGAGCCTTGGGCAGGTCCCCACCTTCCGCGGGCTGACGGTGCAGTCGGCCCTCACAGATGGCTACGGCAACCTGTGGGTGGCCACCGACAACGGCCTGTTCTGCCGGCCGAAATCGTCCAAGGCGTTCTTGCGCTTCTCTGCCTCCGACCGCTTGCCGGCCTCACAGTTTTGCAAGGACGCCTGCGCCACTGACGGCACCTCGCTCTTCTTCGGCTCCACCGAGGGCATCGTCGAGGTGCGTCCGGCCAACCTGCGCCGGCAGCACGCGTCGAGCATCGTCTTCTTCAATGGCGTCTCGCTCCTCAGTGGCGACACGCTCTTGCCCGCCTTTGGCCAGCAGCCCGAACAGGTGGTCTTAAATCATGACCAAAACTTCTTCACCATCCGATTGGCGGTACCCGAATACGTGTTTCCAGGCCGGGTGCGCCTGCGCTACATGCTCGAGGGGCTCGACAAGGACTGGCGCACGGCGGATAACGTGAGAGACATCACCTATTCGGGCGTGCCCTATGGCCACTATCGTTTCAAGGTCTGTGCCACCGATGGCTCCGGACAATGGTCGGACAGGGTGTCGGAGCTGTCCGTCTGTGTGCTTCCACCATGGTATCTCTCGCTGTGGGCCAAGGCGGTGTGGCTGCTCTTGCTGGCCAGTGCGGCTTACGGGGCCTTCCGCGCCTGGGCCTACCGGCAACGACTCCGCTACGAACTGCGGCAGAAGGAGACCAAGGAACAACTGGAACGACAAGCCAACGAGGACAAGCTCAACTTCTTCGTGGGCATCACCCACGAGCTCCGCACGCCCATGTTTCTCATCACGGCACCCCTCGAGGAACTGCTCGACTCGCCCAAACGGCCCGTCCAGGTGCCCTACTCCTATCTGAAGAGCATGTATCGCAACGCCCTGCGGCTCAACAAGCTCGTCAACCGCATCATCGACATACGCAAGGCGCCCGACGGCCACATGGCGCTCACCACGCAGCGCCGCGACCTGGTGAAGACATGCGGCCGCCTCGAGAAAGACTTCCGCGCGCTGTGCCTGCAAAAGCACATCACGTTCCAGTTCTGCCCGACGCTCACCGAACTGGTGGCCGACGTCGACATCGAGAAGTTGGAACTGATGCTCTCCAACCTTGTGACCAACGCCTACAAATACACCGATGAGGGCGGACAGGTGACGCTCTCGCTCACGACCGACGGCCAGCAGGCCATCTTCTGTGTGGCCGACAACGGCGTGGGCATGACGGAGGAGAAGATGGGCCACATCTTCGAACCTTACTACCGCGTCGACCAGACGGGCGCCACCGAGGGCAGTGGCGTGGGCCTGGCCTTCGTGGCCCGGCTGGTGAAGACTTATGGAGGCACGCTCCGCGTGGCGAGCAAGCCTGGCGAGGGCACCACGTTCACGCTCAGCCTGCCGCTCCATCCCATGGGCTGCGGGGCGCAAGGGGTGCTTCCGCCTGTGGTGGACGAGGCACCTGCGACCGACACGACACCGACCGACAGCATACAAGACGAGCACCCAGCACCCACGGCCAACCCCATGGCCATACGACAGGTGCTGGTGGTCGACGACGAGGCTGGGCTGCGCAACATGCTTGCGAGCCACCTCTCACAATATTATAAGGTGCAGACGGCGCACGATGGCTATGAGGGCATCGAGCAAGCCAGGGCACTGCTGCCCGACGTGGTGGTGTGCGACATGATGATGCCGGGCATGGACGGCCTGGAGTTTGTGGAGCGCATGAAGGCCGACAAGACACTGGCCCACATCCCCATCATCATGCTGACAGCCAAGACACTCGACGACGACCGCATACGGGCCCTCCAGGCGGGTGCCAAGGCTTACCTCACCAAACCAGTGTCGCTGAAGGTGCTGAGGGCCCACATCGACCAGTGGCTCGCCGGCGACGCACCCACGCTTCACGACAGCGCCATCCCCCTGCCCAAGGCGGAAGCCGGCAAGGGAACGCCAGACGACGCCAAAGCGCAGGCTAACGAGCCCAAGCCGACGGTGAGCAAGGAGGACGAGCGCTTCATCCTCAAGTGCAAGGCCATCATCGACCAGCACCTGGAGGACCAGTCGGTGGACGTGGAGATGCTCGCCGAAACGATGGGCATGAGCCACTCGGCCCTCTACAAGCGCATCAAGGCCGTCACCGGAGGATCGCCGGCCGACCTCATACTCAACTACAAACTCTTCAAGGCCACATCGCTCTTCAAGGCGGGCGAGACCAACATCACCAGCGTGGCCTACAAGTGTGGCTTCAACAGCATCCACGCCTTCCGCGCCACCTTCAAGAACCGCATGGGCATGACGCCCAGCGACTACATCAAGAACATGTGACACAACCTCTGGCGCCCCGACAAGGGGTTGGCCCCGACAAACGCGAAGCCCCAGACTGCAAGTGACCTCTCCTCACTGCAGCCTGGGGCTTTGCGTTGGCACGACCGACCCACAACAAGAGGGCTGATTATCGTTTTTTTACCCTTACCGACCGATTATTGCACCCTTCGACACCCTCCCATGGGCTAATTTTGCAGCAGAACCTAACAAACCCAAAAACATGCGAATATGAAAAGAAAGACTTTGCTTGCCATCTGTCTCCTGTCTGCGCTATGCGCCATGGGACAAAACAGGGGATTCAAACATCCTGGCGGCTTTCACTCCGCAGCCGACTTCGAAAGGGTGAAGGAGCAAATTGCCAACAACGAGCCGACGGTCACCAAGGCCTACAACGCCCTGGTGACATGGGCCAAGAACAACAAGGACACGGGCCCCGGCGCCACCGAAGAGATCATCCGCGGCAAGAGCAACAACACGGGCAACGCGGCCTACCGCGTCAAGTTGGCCTACAAGTATGCGCTGCTGTGGAACCTCACGGGCGAAAGCAAATATGCCGACATCGCCATCAACATCCTCAACACCTGGGCGAGCACCTGCAAGCGCGTCACCGGCACCACCGATGCCGCGCTGGCCTCAGGCCTGCAGGGCTACCAGTTTGCCCAGGTGGGCGAACTGATGCGCAACTACAGCGGTTGGCGACCCGATGACTTCAAGGCTTATCAGAAGTGGATGCTCGACGTGTTCTACACCGGCAACACCTATTTCCTATACATGCGCAACGGCGTCAACCCCGTGGGCTACTGGAGCAACTGGGGCCTTTGCAACGCACTCTCGCTGATGAGCATCGGCATCCTGTGCGACGACATCTACATCTACAACATGGGAGCAGGCTTCATCAAATATGACATGGTGCCACAGAACAACCAGTGCAAGCACTCGCGCCACACCGAGTGGTGGGACTATTCGCAAGAGCCTTACCGCAGCTACCCGCGCATCAACGAGGATGCCGACGGCAACTTCCGCGACAATGGCTACAATGAGTTTGTGGGCAACCTCGTGCCCTACCTGGCCGAGGACGAACGGGGCGTCGACATTCACGGCGACGGCACCCACTGGCTCGGACAGATGCAAGAGCTCGGGCGCGACCAGGGACACAACGCCATGTCGATCGGCGAGATTGCCGACATCTGCGCCACAGCATGGAACCAGGACGACGACATCTGGGGATGGATGGGCTACCGCATCGCAGCGGGCATCGAGGGATCGGCGCTCTACAACTATGACAAGGAGAGCACCGTGCCCTTCAAGCGGCTCCACTACCGCTCGGACAACAAGTCGAACAGCTATTCCGACTACTCACTGGAGAACATCTCGAGCAGCAGCCGCGGCCAGTATCGCCCGGTGTGGTACAAGATTGTGGGACACTATGAGGGCGTGAAGGGCATCAAGATGGAATACGCGCGCAAGATGGCTGAGTCGAACACGGCGGCCTTGGACGAATACAGTGGTGTGGATCACCTGGGCTTCACCCATCTGATGAACATCGTGCCACCACGCACCGACGGCAAGCGCCCCGTCTACATCGAGCCTTATGTGGTGGTGGATGGCACCGAGAAGCACCAGTCGTGCTACGACAACCTGCCCGTGGGCCAAGCCATCACGCTCAAGGCCGTCGTCCCCGACAGCGTGAGCGGCGGATCGTGGACATGGGACATGGGGGCCGACACGGTGAGCGCCACCTCGACAGAAGGCTCGCTCACGGTCAGCCCCACCAAGAGCAACATCTACCGCGCCTGCTACACCGCACCCAATGGCACCGTGTCCACACAGATGTTCAGCGTCGGCGTGCATGGCGACTGCTACGCCGACCCCATCAAGAAGTATTTCTACGTCTCCCACCCCACGCAAACCGACCGCAACGGTTGGAAGACAGCACCTGTGAACCGCGTCTACGCGGGCTCGACCACCACGCTCTCGTGCCAGGCCGGAACAAACACGGGCACATGGCGCTACTTCGTGAAGACCGACGGACAGGAGGCGACCATCACCACGGGCAACGCCCATCTCGACCGCGACACCACCATCTACGTGGAATACACCAACATGGGCGGCGGCGTGACGCTCGACAGCGTGCAGTTTGTGATGGAGAAAGAAGAGATTGCCACATCGTATGCCGTCAACGACGGCGACACGCTGACGGGTGCCTCACTCGTCTGCTCCACAGGCGACAAGGTGGTGCTCATCCCCACTTATTCGAAACCCAAGTCGTGGCTTTGGAGCACGGGCGACACCACACAATGCCTCACCATCGACCACGCAGCCGAAAGTGGCTCCTACACCGTGACCGTGACCAACACCGACGGCAACCGCGTGTCGGCCTCCTACAACGTGACCATCCTCGACGTGGCGAAAAACCAACTGGCGGAGGGCGACTACTACTTCATCAAGAAGGGCACCGACCTCTACTGGACTAACCCCAAGACGGCAGGAGCCGGCATCATGCCCACGCTGAAAGCCAAGGCCGACAACGACGACAAGACGCAGGTGTGGACGCTCACGCTCGACGGCGGCCACTACAAGCTCACCAACAAGTATGACGGGCGCTACATCAACGAGAAGGCCAACTTCCACACCAATCCCTACTCAGCCAACTGGAACACCTACGACATCTACTCCGACAAGGACCTGAACGCGGGCTTCCAGGTGACAGGGCTGGCCGTCACGGGCTCGCAGTGGAGCCTCGGCGGCGCCTACTTCTGGGGGTGGAACGGCAGTAAGGTGGAGGTGGTGAAGACCCACACCTCGCTGCAAGGCACCGACGACCTCATCTTCACGCTCATGCCCTACCAGTCGACGGGCATCAGCAACGTCACCAGTGCCACCCCATCGCTTGCCGACGGACTCTACACGCTCACGGGCGTCAAGGTCGACACCGCCAGCCGCCCGCAAGCTGGCCTCTACATAGAGGTGACGGGCGGAAAAGCGCGCAAGGTCATCATCAAGTGATCAGCATCTGACTCGACAATAGGCATAAGACAAAAGCCACTTCGGAGCGCACAAGGCGCAATACCCGAAGTGGCTTTTTCGTTTGCGCGGACAAAAGCGCTTCTTCATGTAAAATTAACATCTTTGTATAAACCCATTATAATTATTCTTCGTATCTTTGCATCGTCTAAGGTAAAATCATTAATAACAAAACGCTTATGAGAAAACTTTTACGCTCTACAATGCTTTTGGTCATGGCCCTCGTGGCCAACATGGCTATGGCACAGACTGTCGTCACCTTCACCGCTGGCACCGACAAGGGCACCAACGAATCAGTGAGTGCTGCCGACAAGGTCAGCAAGGATGGCATCACCATCGAGAGCACCAAGGGTGCCTTCAATGCCAAAGAGTTCCGTTTCGGACAGGGTTCAACAACGACCTTCACCTCTACAGCGGGCACCATCACCAAGATCGTGTTCACTTGCACCGCTAACGGCACCACAAAGTATGGTCCTGGCTGTCTCACCGCCGCCAGCGGTGAGTACACCTACGATGGAAAAGTCGGTACATGGACCGGCAACGCCGAAAGCGTCGAGTTCACCAGTCCTACAGCACAGGCTCGTGCCACCAAGGTTGAGGTGACCGTGGCCAGCTCTGACCCCAACTTTGTGGCCGCTCCTGTCATCTCTGGCGACGCCACCTTCCAGGGTAGCACCACTGTGACCATCACCGCTGGTGAGGGCACACAGGTCTACTACACCATCAACGGCGACGATCCCACCGACGACCGCGCTGAGCGCACACTCTACACCGCTCCCTTCACCATCAGCCAGACCACCACTGTGCAGGCTGTGGCCTACAAGGGCGAGAAAGCCAGCGCTGTGAGCTCCAAGACCTTCACCCTGAGCAACCTCACGGGTCTGGGCACACTGGAGAAGCCTTACACCGTGGCCGACGTCATCTCGCTGGTCAACAGCGGCGCCGCTGGCTCTGACGAGGTCTACGTGGCCGGCACCGTCTCGCAGGCCGCCTCTTCGATCTCTTCTTATGGCGACATCAACTACTATCTCTCTGACGATGGCACCACCGAGAACCAGATCATGGCCTACAACAGCAAGTACTTCAACAAGGAGAACTACACCTCCGAGGCTCAGTTCCCCGCTGTGAACGACAAGGTGGTGCTCTGCGGCAAGCTGATCAAATACAACGACATCATCGAGCTGGGCCGTGGCAACTACCTCGTCTCGCTCAACGGCAAGACCACTCCCGATCCTGTGAAGCAGGACACACTGACCTTCACCGCCTCTGAGGCCTTGGCCGCTCTGGCCGCTGGCACACAGCCCACTGGCGTGTGCTACATCACTGGCACCATCTGCGAGGATGTCGACACAACGGGCATCGCACAGTATGGCAACCTGACCTACATGATCTCTGACAATGGCGAGGCCGCCAACGCCCTGACCGTGTTCCGCGGCAAGAGCTTCGACGGCGAGAAGTTCACCAAGGACTTCTTCCTGAAGAAGGGCGACCAGGTGAAGATCCTCGGCCAGCTCATCAACTACAAGAAGGACGACACCACCACTCCTGAGGTGCAGACCAACAGCAAGCTGATCTCTGTCAACGGCCAGACCGCTGGTGTGAACGTCATCAAGAACAACGACGCCGACAAGAACGCTCCCCTCTACAACCTCGCTGGCCAGCGCGTCAGCAAGAACTACAAGGGTGTCGTGATCCAGAACGGCAAGAAGTTCATCAACAAGTAAAAGAGGAAGTTTTTACGCAACACTGATAAGTGCTCCGCGGCAATGCCGTCGGGGCACTTTTTTTGTGGACGAAACTGCGGGCTGGCTACCACAGGCGCGCTGGTAAAAAGTTGGAAATAAACAGAAAGGTCGACAAAAACCAAATTAAACCCCTGTCCAGTGGGAAGCCCTTTCGGGCCATGCAGAAAGCCCAACCACAGCTCCGTGCGAGCAAACTCGCGGTCTGTGGTTGGGCTTTCTGCATGGCGGCTTTCGCCGCCTACCCTCTGGGCTATAAACCGGGTTAAACAGTTCACGCAAGTGGATGACTGTTTCAACCAATTACGTAAGTGGGAGACTGATGCTACCGCTCACGCTCGTTTGTTCACTCGGCTGCCGGGCCTGTGTATTGGCCGATGAAGAAGATGGCACCCGATGAACGCTCGGTGATGAGATAGAGGAACGGGCGGTTGGCGTGGAACACCACGTGGCGCGGTTCCTCGGGATTGAGCGCAGTCATGGCCACCATTCCGATGGTGACGGCGGCGGCCTTCGTACCCTCCTCGCTCACCTCAATCTTGGCCTTTTGGAACATAGACGACACGAAGAGTTGCGCGTCGGCCATCTTGCTGAAATCGGCACTGCCCTTGAAGATCGACGGGGCGCCAAGGTCGGCAATGGGCTTGTTGAGTTGTGTCTCGGTGGCGGTGGAGAAGCGCGGAAGCTTCAGGTCGACCACACACTTGTCCATGCTGTTCTGCATCTTGAGCACGTTCTCGGCCGTGAGCGCGGCGGCCACGTCGCTGACCGACTTGCCCTCGGCGGGCAAGATGACCGTCATGGCATAGGCGCCATTGCCATAAGGCAGGCGGACAGCTGCATAGTCGGCGTTGTCGGTGTACATGAACTTATCGTTCTGGTGCATCATCGCCACCTTCTTGATGTCGCGCGTGTAGCCACGGAAGTTCTCGGTCTTCGTCATGGCCTTGTCGAAGGTCTTCTCCCACGTGCCGTTGAAGTAGATGGCATTCATCAGCACGGCGGCCATGCTCGGGTCGAGTTGGTCGATGATCTTGGGAATCATGCCGTTGGTCTGCTTGTCGCACCAGCTGTTGATGGCGTTGAGCGCCTTCTTCGAGGAGAAGTCCATGTTCTCCACCTGGGCGTCGTAGAGGCTCTGCACGGCCTTCTGGTAGTCCGCCTTGAGCGTTATGTTCTTGTTCACCGCCACGCAGTTGGCGATGTTGATCTGTGTCTGTCGGTCGAGACGCGAGGCGATGTTGAGGATCGAGCGATAAGTCTCGTTGAGCGTCTTCAGCGACGTGCCGTCGAGACAGAGGGCCTTCATGATCTCCGCCTTCGTGGCCCCGTCAGCACCATTGGCAAGCATGCCCATGAGGTAAGCCACGCTGAGAGGCGACACCACGCGTGAGTCCATGCCCGCCTGCGTGCGGTAGAGGTTGAGGGCGAAGTCGTTGGTCTTCGCCACGGCGGCGCGCTCGTCGTCGCTCAAGATGAGATAGCTTGCGTCCATGTTGTCGTCAAACTTGATGGTCTGTCGGCTGTCCTGCTCCTGCTGGTGCTTCTGTGTGGCACACGCGTTGAGCGCCCCGGCAGCCGAAGCAGCCATGAGCGCAGCCACGCCCACATGTGAGATTTTCTTGTTCATTTTATTTTTGCTTTTTTGTTCATATTCCCTTAATGTGTTCCTCCTCTCTAATGCCTAAATGCACAAATGGCGGAAACATTGCTTGGCGGAACAAAAAAAAATGCTTGCTGCCTACATTTCCTCTATCTTCCAGTCGGTGATGGTGCGTTCCTCGCTGCTGTAGTTCACGCCAATCTTCACGAGCTTGCGGCCTTCGGCAGTGTAGGGAATGAGATAACCCTTGTCGTCGATCTGCTTCAGGGCGGCATCGGCGGAGCCGTCGAACTTCAGTTCCATGACATAGACCACC
>JBNMMB010000066.1:0-19606 GCA_050875105.1 Prevotella sp.
CTTCCGACGGCGACAGCGCATTGCTTTTCTATACTTTTGCCCTTACAGGGCGTCAGCTATATCTTGTCGTGTCTACCCAGGGTGCCGCTTCGCTTGCCCTGGGCTAAGTAATCGTTGGGTTTTCAGCCCGCACAACTGCAATAGATGAGCATATTCCCGTTTCCTTAAATCCGAAACTTAAATAATTAAACGAATGCTACATTTTGCGACATTGTTAATATAGCTTAACACCAAGCGCTTTAGATTCTCTTTTTCTTTGAATTTTCAAAGAAAACCATTAAATTTACAACGTCTTTCACTGGAGTATTCCAATGATGGCATCTTCGTTCTGTATAGAGCGAAACGAGCAACGACATGACAATCTGCGAATGGTCATTTTAGCCGTGCAAACCCATGGAGGAAGTGACAAGCCTCCCTACATTGGACTTGCCTCCAATGTCTCCCCCAAAGCTCAAAGCCCCATGTTTGGCAAGTGCTTATCCGATGGGGTGTCCACCAGTAGTGTGCCTAACCTAACCTATTGAAAAAGTAAAGATGAAGGTAATTGTAAGTCCTAATATTCCCAATGCCATCCCATTGGCGGATGCTCCTCATTGGTATGTTTTGCGCTCTACTTATGGCAGGGAGAAAACCGCCTACGACTATCTGACCGCCAAGGGTGTCAGCGCTTTTTATCCAACAATTCAAGTAGTAAAACAAATAAGAGGGAAACGATCATTCGTCACGGTATCGCGTTTCCCCAACATTTTCTTTGCTTATGCCACAGAGGAACAGCTGAAATCTTTTGTGTACGACAATGTAAACTTACCATTTCTGCGTTTTTATTATCGTCATAGCCACGTTGGCAACAAAATTGAGAAATTTCCGATGATTGTTCCCGACTATCAGATGGATGACCTTAGAATCATCTGCACATCTGATTCAAGTAACGTCATCTTGTCACCCACAGAAGTGCAGAAGTTCAAGACGGGACAGTTGGTTAGAGTCATGGATGGAAAATTCAAGGGATTTGTGGGACGAGTGGCAAGATGGAAAGGACAACAAAGAGTTGGAATTGTCATTGACGGCTTTGCGACGGTTGTAACAGCATACGTGCCAAGTGCCTCCTTGAGGCCAATGGAAGACGGAATTTCCGGAAGTGTAAGTAACCATAGCCATAGTGTATGGTGAAAATTAATCATGTAGATCAGTTGCAGATGGATACGACATTACGAAAAATTGCAGACTATCTCCTTTTAAAAAGCTCTTATATACGAGACATAGGCCTTTTTCATGGCAAAATGGGCATAGTGACTTCTTTATTCGCTTATGCCAACAAATATGATGACAAGCTAATGGAAGAGTATGCGTGGGATTTGTTGCAACAAGTCTATGAGGGCGTACACTCAGACTTGCCGATTGGGCTGGAAAATGGGTTAATTGGGATTGGCTATGGGGTTACGTTACTATACGAAAACAAATGGGTGGAAGGTGAGTTGGACTCCATATTGTCTGATATTGACGAAAAGATAATGGAACGTGATCCAAGACGCATTAAAGATTTTTCTTTACGTTCTGGAATAGGAGGTTTACTCCTTTACTTGACGATTAGGGAAAGGGCAAATGGTGCACCTGCAACATTCGATAGTCAATATCTGACAGAGTTGCATGACAAAGTCTTGAATAATGATTTCAAAGTCAGAGAAACAAATCTCATTGACATGTTAAACATGCCATCATTTAAAGAGACTGATTATATCGACCAGCCAATAGGGATAGATGGCGGTTCAGCTTATTATGTTCTAAAACGTTCATTTCTTCATGATTAATATCTATATCTTCAACAATGCCAGCAGGGCAGCTTCCTATGGTATTGGCACATATGTAAAACAATTGACGAAAGTGCTTATGCCCTTATCGAATATGAATGTGTCAATTGTTGATTTGCAAGCAGATGCCAAAGAATTCTCCATAAGCCATGATGAAAATGGATGTTGCCATTACATAATTCCCCAGCAGGAAACAAATATTGAAAGTGAAAATTATTGCCGCTGTACATTCTACTTTCTTGCAAGAAACATTGAAATTAGCAAAAACAGCCGCCTAATATTTCTTTTTAATTATTTCCAGCATTACCCACTTGCTGCACAACTTAAAGCATGGCAACCTCATAGCATCATCATCTTGAGCGTTCATTATATGAATTGGTGCTTCGATCTAATGGGGAACGTAAGAAGAATGAGAGAAATCCTAAAATGTTCGAACGAAAATCCAACAGAGCAGGAAAAGCGAGTATTATCAAGTTTCGCACAAGAACGAATGTTCTTACATCTGTGTGATGTAGTTATTGCATTATCGAGGAAAACAAAAGAAATACTAATCGATGATTATCATGTCGCAGCGAGAAAGATACACCTTTATATAATGGATTGGGTGAAGCTACTTATGAAACCATCCACCCTACCGTAAAAGTTGGTCGTACTATTCTCTTTGTTGGTCGTTTAGACAGAGAAAAAGGGTTAACGTACTTAATAGATGCTTTTGCAAGCATTGCAAATAAATATCCAAATACAAATTTGCAGATAGTAGGAGATGGAGACTTCCAGCCATACTTGGCCCAAAGCAGAAAACTCGCTGGCAGAATTGTTTTCTTTGGCAAAACAGAAAAGGAAGAAATTGAAACGCTCTATCAATTGGCCGATATTGGCGTTATGCCGTCTTTTCATGAACAATGTAGCTACACTGCAATAGAAATGATGCGCCATGGCATTCCTGTTATTGGAACCAGTTCCACAGGCTTATCAGAGATGCTTGACGCAACACCAGAATTGCGCATAGAGATAGACGAACTGCAATTTGACGAGAATGATTTCAAATCCCAAATTGCAGCAAGATTAGAATTGCTGTTGTCAGATCCAATTGCTTACGAACAGGCATCAAATGCCATTCGCAAGCAATACGAAGAGCGATACACGATAACAAGAATGTCACAAAACATGAGCACCATGTTTTTGGATGCATGCAAATTGACATCTGTCATATCCGAAGATTTTCTTCCACATCTCGATAATCGCATGGTGGAAATAATCAACATGCAACCTGATATTGATTTAGACTTTTATGGTGCCGGCGGAGTTGGTGTTTATCTTTGGTGGCGTGTGTTGCAATTGGAGAAAATGGATTTAAAAGATGGTGATGAACTTGCACTAATCAAAGAACACCTTATTTATTATATAGATTGGGTAGAAGAACTAGCGAAATGCCAACCGCTGTCTCAGGAATTAAAGGCTACGCTGATAGATATGGAAAAACAATCTTTCTATCCTGTCAAAGTTAATCATATATTGGAACATAATGGTGTTTTGCCTACGAAAGACATTCTACATGATGAAACAACAATATTAGAGAACGCCTTAAAAATTTGTACATGCAAAATATGAATAGCAATATTTCAATAGCCGAAAACCTTACTGTAGGTATTCCCATACGTATTGACAGTGAAGAAAGAAAAGCTAATGCCGCAACAATAGTCAACTATCTCAGAGGGTTACAATGTCGTATAATTGTATTAGAGGCTGACGCACATGAAAAAATGAAAAATCAGAGCTTGGATGAAGGTGTCGATTATTTTTTTGTGAAAGACCCAGACCAGGTCTTTCATAGGACACGATATATCAACCAAATGCTAAATATGGCACAAACTGAAATGGTCGCAATTTGGGACACTGATGTTCTAGTTGATTACAAGCAAATATTTGAGGCGTTACAATTGATCCGCAATGGTGCCACTATCTCGTATCCATATGATGGACGTTTTGTTATGCTATCAAAACAACTGTCAATACAAACACGAAACAGAATAGATTTTGACTATTTGAAAAGTCTTAAGTTGAAATCTTTTCTTGGACGGAAATTGTGTGGCGGAGCATACATTGTACATCGTCAACGATATTTGTCGTGTGGTGGTGAAAATGAAAATTTCACAGGTTGGGGGCCGGAAGATGCAGAGCGCCTTCATAGGGTAACCATCCTTGGCCATAAAGCATTACACATAAACTCTGGTGAGCTCTTCCATTTGTATCATCCTCGTGGTGCAAATTCTACATATGCGTCAAAAGACAATGCCAGAGAATTGAGAGAAGAGTTTATACGTGTGTGTTGCATGTCGCCTAAAGAATTAAAAACATACATATCAAGATGAAAACGATTCTTGAAAATTTCCTTGAAGTCTTGGAAGTAGATTACACAAAGCAATTTGCCCAAGCGTTATATCAGGAACATCCGCACAAACACAACATGTATGGACTGAAAAAGATGTTGGATGTTTATGGTATAAAGACATTGGGAATTCTCAGTGAAACTAAGGAACTGCAAGACTTAGTCTATCCATGCATTTTGCATATTCCTGGCGATTTTGTCATTGGTTTGAATTGCCATTCCAACAAAATCACCTATATGCAACATGGCAAAAGGACATCTGCAAGCATCAATGAGTTCAAGCAGATGTGGACAGGGCATGCCATTGTGGTAAAAGACAGTCCAAATGCTTTAGAACCTGATTATAAAGACCATCTGAAAAAAGAAATAATTTCAAAGGTTGAGCGATGCAGCATGCCTGTCATTTTGTTGTTGACAAGCATTATAAGTGTATTGTATAATTATGACAACATTGGACTTTTGGGAGTGTCCCGAATTTTATTAAGTTTGATAGGAATCATTGTGTGCTCATTGCTTATGCAAAAGCAATTGTATGGAGGTAGTTACTATGGTGACAAAGTTTGCAGCCTTTTTCACAAAGCCGATTGCAATAGCGTACTTGATGGAGCGGCCTCTAAAATATTTGGCTTCAGCTGGAGTGAAATCGGTTTGGGATATTTTACGTCAAACGTACTCCTTCTATCAGTCTATCCGGCCTCATCTACTTGTGTGACCTTTATCAATTGGGCAGCAATGCTCTATGGGGTGTGGAGTGTCTATTATCAGTGGCGTATAGCCAAAAACTGGTGTGTGCTATGTGTAATAGTGCAATTAATCATATGGACAATGGGTGTTACCTCATTTATATTTAGCGTTGGGGCTCCTTTTTATGCGGATTGGTACAAATGCATGTTGACAAGTGTGATTTATATGCTGTCCATTCTTGGCTTTCATCAGTATGCAACAGGCCAACAGGTCGATTCTGAACGCACAAATGCCGTGCAGCAGTTTGGCGCAATTAAAGCCAATGGAGATGTAGCCAAGATACTCATTGGAAAGGGCGAGTATTTTGAAACATCTCTTGAAGACTCATGTATTTTGTTTGGAAATCCAAATTCCAAGCTATGCATAACAATATTGAGCAATCCTCATTGCAATCCTTGTGCACGTATGCACAAGCGAGTGGAACGACTGTTAAAAACGAGTGGAAACGAGGTGTGTGTGCAATACATCTTTTCTTCTTTTAATGACCAACTAGAAGACAGCAGCCGGTATCTTATAGCATGCTACATGAATGATACAAAACAAAATGCTTTGCGCCAATTTGCTCACTGGTATTCTAAGGATAAGTTCGATTACAAGAATGTCATTATGAAGAATCAAGTAAGCATTCATTCTCCAAAAGTGGAATCAGAAATGAAAAAGCATAAGGCTTGGCGTAAGAAGACGTCATTAATTGAAACTCCCACCATACTTGTAAATGGGCACAAACTCCCCAAAGAATACAAACTGGAAGAGTTGGCTCTGCTAACCAATGTTACTATTAGCAAGAAAAATATCTCTCAAGATATCAATGGCAAGCACGCCCCATTGGCAGCGGGCTAAAACGTCCCCTGCAATAGTGCATCACATCTAAAATTACAAAGCAATGAGAAAGTTAAAAAAGTTCAACTTGCAAGCTTCTCAAATCCTTTCGAAGGAAGAGATGCTGACAGTGAGCGGAATGGATTTTTATCCAACAAGCTGCTCCTATGAAGGCCAGAAATGCGCAATAAGCGCAAAGGATGGCTTTAGCATGGGAACCTGCAAGTGGGTGTATGAGAGTTCTACCCACAAGTATCTGTCTTGCGTGGCAGATTAACCATCCTCTTAAAACTTCTCTTCTACTTTAATCTGTAAATTCATCAGACTGATAGTTTTGCAGTTAAGGTGGAAGGAAGTTCAGACAGAAGCAAAATCTTCACTCGTGTCACATACAATGACCAGATTCAACTATATAATATGCAATAAGATGAACATAACCTCCAGATTAACCACCCTTATATTTTTCTTTTTGGCCTTTGTCCTAAAAGCCTATTCTCAAAGCTATATCGTGGGAAAAGTGCAAGACGCTTTTCTGAAAACGCCATTACCCGAAGCCAGGGTGTCTTTGCTAAATGCGACGGACAGCACCGTCATCATGGATACAATACCGGTGAAGAAGATGTACAGAGCTGACGGCACCTTGAAGGAAGCGCAATTTTCTTTCAAAGTGGCTCATACAACGAATAAAATTCTATTAAAAGCATCCCTCAGAGGTTACGAAAGCGGCTATCGCCCATTGACCATAGATGAGAAGGAGGAAGGAATTCTATTTCTTGACCAACCTTTGCAGTTGCGCAAAATTCCAGAAAGAGAATTAGGTGAAGTGACTGTGACGGCAACCAAGGTGAAGATGTTTTGGAAAGGCGATACACTCGTGTATGACGCTACCGCCTTCAAGTTGCCGGATGGTTCGATGCTCGATGACCTTATCCGGCAAATGCCAGGCGTGACCATGAACGAGAAAGGAGAGATCTTTGTAAACAATCGTAAGATCGACGAGCTGCAGCTGGGCTCGCGGTCCTTCATGCGTGGCAATTCAAAGGTGCTGTTGGAAAACCTGCCCTACTATACGGTCAAGAACATCAAGGTCTACGATCAAGAGACCGACCTCAATCGGGCCGCAGGTTCCGAAATAGAAAAAAAGAAGTATGTGATGGACGTCAACTTGAAACCAGAATATCAATACGGATACATTGCCAACGTGGAGGCGGCAGGAGGAACTGATGATCGATGGCTGGGGCGTGCCTTTTTGCTCGGGTTCACCCGAAACACCCGTTACACCTTGCTGGCCAACTCGAACAACGTGAACGAGAGTCGCCACATTGGCAGCTCCGATTATTGGACTCCGGAATCAATGCCAAAGTCCCTGCTGACAACCCACAGCGTGGCCTCGGACGTCGACTACCAGTCTCCTGACAAGAACGTTCAAGAAAAACTCAGCATAGACTTTACCTCCACCCGTGACAAGGGTGACATGACCAAACAAGAAGAACTCTTTTTGGCAGGCTCTCCACTGCAGACCATGAAGCAAAGCTCCCAGACGAAGGAAAACAAACTGAAAATTGGCAACCGCTTCAAATACATCAAGCCAAAATCATTCATGTTGGACGCTGATATGGCTTTAGGCTACAAGTCGTACCACGGCAATACCAACATGCTGTCTGAACAGTATGTGGACACGTTGATAACGCGCCAACACAATATAGGGTTCAACGATGGAAAGACATGGGACGCCAAAATCAACGCCAGTCTGATGCCACACATGAAAAGATTGGGGAACTTAGGACAGCATCTCCGCATTACAGCAAACGTGAATTATTCATCGGATGAGAACCAACAGGCGCAGCAATTCAACGTCAAGCACTATACCAACGCATTGACTTCCAACACATTCAACGCCAACGACTATGCGAAACGTCAATTCAAAGCAAGCACATCCTTTAGCTATGGTATAGGAGGAAAAAAGAATCATGTGGGCATCGAAATTTCGCCTTCATACAATCGTGAGAAGACACATGACTGGCTTTATCATCCAGACTCGCTTTCGCTTCCCTCGCAAATGGACATGCTTGTGGCCATCTCGGATCGTGCTAATTCCTACGACAGCGAGCTGCAAAGTTACGGCAGTGACGTGATGTTGCAATTCAACCGCTTTCAGGAGTTGCCTGCAAACATGGCTATGGGACTTCCCAAAAGGAGCATGAATTTCATAGACGTCTATTTGGTGATGAAGATAAAACACGATAAACTGAATTATCAACGAGGGCAAATCGACACTTTGGCCACACGGACGACGATACGTTTCAACCCTTGGGTAAACCTCTACATGTATGTGAAGAAAGATGAGCGCCGGCCAGTCCGCATAAGCTTTGGTTATAAAGAGTCAAACACACCTTTGATCGACATGATCAACCTGCATGACAGTTCCACACCACTCGTGGTGCGTCTAGGCAATCCCGACTTGAAGGCATGGCGTGCAGTGTCCTGTATTTTAGCCGAATATAAAGACCTCCGTTCTCCCCGACACAACTACACCTTGTACGCGGTGCTTGATTACACCCACAACGATGTCTCACAATCGGTCAGTTTCAACGCCAAGAATGGTGTTTACACCTATCGGCCAGAGAACATACATGGGGCCTATGACGCAAAAGCAAAAGCGACTGTTTTTTACACGCTCGATGCCGACAGGCGCTGGACAGTGGAAAACAGTGCAGACGGAAACTTCGTCCATTCGCTCGATCATGCCATGCTTGCTGGGGAAAGCCAGAGCAAGGTGAACGCCGTCAACACATTGGCCCTGCACGACAGGGCATACCTGCAATACAACAAAGGCTCGCTGTACGTCCGCGCAACGGGCGACGTGAGATGGCGGCACAGCGAAAGCAAACGACAAGGATTTGCGACATTGAATGCGACCGATTTCCGCTATGGATTGGCAGCACGTTACACCATTCCTTTGCTGAACACCACGATTTCAGTGGATGGCAACATGTACTCTCGTCGTGGCTATGGCAACCTGGGGTTGAACCGGGACGACTTTGTGCTCAACGCTTCAGCCTCCCAGTCATTCCTGAAAGGCAAGCTCATCGCGCGCATCGAGGCTTTCGACCTGTTGCACCAGCTCTCGTCAACTGAATACAAGGTCAACGCCCAAGGACGCACAGAGACATGGTATCGCACCTTGCCCCACTACCTGATGGGGCATATCATTTATCATTTCAACAAGAATCCGAAGCGAAAATAACATTTCGATATAGATGCGACTGAAACGTTTCCCCCATTACACGCAGCTCAACGCAACGGATTGTGGCCCGACCTCCCTGCGGATGATAGCCAAGTACTATGGCTTAAACTATTCAGCAGAAATGTTGCGCCGGCATTGTTACATATCCCGAAGGGGTGTCACGATGCAAGGAATAGCAGAATGTGCTCAATACATCGGTTTCGACACAATCGGAATGAAAATGACTTTTGAGCAATTGGCAACAGACGGGGTGTTTCCTTGCATATTACATTGGAACCAAAATCATTTCGTGGTATGCTACGACATTCAAAACTGCAAGAATGGCAAATACAAAATCAGAATCTCCGACCCTGCCACACAGCGCTTAACTTATGAAAAAGATGAATTTATAAGATGTTGGATAGGGAAGGGAGCAACAGAAGAAAGCGCTGGTGTTGCGCTGATGCTCGAACCTGGTGACAAATTCGGAAAAGAGAAAGACGAATGCAAGGCGAATGGTCGTAGCATGTTGTCGTTTGCTCGATATTTCACTCCCTATCGCTGCATGATTGCCCAGCTCATGCTGGCAATGCTTGTCAGCAGTTTGATACAGATGGTGCTCCCATTCCTATCTCAAGCCATGGTGGATCAGGGCATCAACGGGCGCAACATGGGCATCATCACACTGATACTGTTGGCGCAACTTGGCTTTTTTGTTACCACATTGCTCATCGACTATGTGCGATCGTGGATAATGCTTCACATGAATTCGCGCATTGACATACAACTCATTGCAGATTTTCTGATTAAGCTCACCGCTATGCCGCTGCGTTTTTTTGATTCTCGCATGACAGGAGATATTCTTCAGCGCATAGGAGATCACGGACGCATCAAAAACTTTCTGCTTTCAAATAGTTTAAATGTTGCATTCTCTTTTGTCAATTTTGTAGTCTTCCTTGTCATTCTCGCTTATTACAGCAGGCTCGTGTTGGCAATATTCGTAGTTGGCAACCTGCTACATATCGCTTGGGTGTCTTTCTTCATGCGTTACAGAAGAGAACTTGACATTAAGCGATTTAATCAATCGGCTTTGGAACAAAGCAAAATGATACAACTGGTGCAAGGAATGCAGGACATCAAGCTGAATAATGGTGAACGACAAAAGCGCTGGGAATGGGAGCGCATCCAAGTGCGCCTGTTTCAAATAGGTCTGAAGGGTCTTCGAATAGGGCAAATACAACAGACAGGCGCTGCTTTTTTCACACAAACCACTCATCTTTTGATCTATTTCATAGCAGCGAAATCAGTGGTTGAGGGATCGATGACCCTTGGAATGATGATGTCTCTCACTTACATCATAGGGCAAGTCTCAGCACCAATCAATGAGTTCATAGGCTTTGCCCGTTCATTCCAGGATGCAAAGATCAGCCTTGAAAGATTGAATGACATACATTCTCAAGAGGATGAAGAGACAAACATTGAAAACAAGCTCGCCTTTCTTCCTGAGAATAAAGACATCCAAATCACAGACTTGTCATTTAGTTACACAGGGGCTGAAAATAAACTGTCATTGAACAAAGTCTCCCTTTTTATCCCAGCACACAAAGTGACGGCGATTGTCGGAGAAAGTGGTTGTGGAAAGACTACGCTCATCAAACTGTTGCAGGGTTTTTACGAACCCATGCAAGGAAAAATTCTGGTTGGCGGCAGGTTTCTGTCTGACATAAACCCTCACACATGGCGTGCGGCTACAGGCTCTGTGATGCAAGACAGTTTTATCTTTTCTGACACAATAGCAGGTAACATAGCTGTCAGTACTGACAAGATAGATGATAAACGCATGAAAGAAGCAGCTCGTATGGCGTGTATAGACGATTTCATAAATTCTTTGCCGTTAGGGTATGACACCATCATCGGAATGGAGGGAAAAGGCATAAGCCAAGGGCAGCGCCAGCGCATTCTCATAGCCAGGGCAATTTACAAGAATCCGGACTATATCTTCCTCGATGAAGCCACCAATTCGCTTGATGCGACGAATGAGGCAAAGATTATGTCCAACCTTCTCGATTTTTACAAGGGACGTACAGTAGTAGTTAGCGCTCATCGCTTGAGCACAATTCGAGATGCTGACCAAATAGTAGTCATGAGGGGTGGTGAAATTGTGGAATGTGGAACACACGTCTCGCTATTAGAAAAACATGGCAAATATTACGAACTCGTTAAAAATCAAATGACATGAAAACGCCACAGGACCATCAGCATTGTCCCGAAGTGGAGAAATTAATGGGAGCTAAAATGCCATTTGTCACCCGATATGGCATTATTATTATTTTATTCGTTCTTTTGGCCATCCTTGCAATAATGCTTTTGTCTGGGGGAGACATGCAGCAGCTGGCAAAGGAGTTGGTGAAACATACTATTGAACAAATTAGATTCAAATTTTAAGTAGAAGATAAATGACACCGACGAAAAAGCGAAATGTTATCCTTTTTGCGACGCACCTTGATAACGTCTATGTTAAGCATCAGATTGACAAACTGAAATCTGAGGTTGAAAATGCAGACATTTACGTCATGTACCAAGCTGATGCTTGCAAAGGACAGTTTGCAAATGATATTCAGACATATCCATTTACAATAGACTCTTTAAACGCACTCAACTACAACCCGATTGCCGAGACCATCATTCCTGGTAGCTGTCATTTCTCAGTCCTGCAATTTTTCCGTGATCATCCCGAATATGACTTTTACTGGAATATAGAATATGACGTTAGTTTTAACGGTGATTGGAACGTGTTATTATCAGCCTATGAAGACATTGAGGACGACTTTATTGCTTCACATATTCAAACCTATGAAGAAAATCCGGGATGGGATCATTGGGACATGATGGAACTCAACAATCTTGTCATTGACAAGTATGACTTCATAAAATCGTTCAACCCTATTTATAGGATATCAAACAAAGCCCTGATGTTTTTGGATGGTTTCCTATTGCAGCAACATAGTGGCCATAACGAACTCCTGATCCCCACGGTTTTGCATAAAGAAGGTTACCGCATATCTGATTTAGGAGGAGATGGCAGCTTTTCAAACCCAGAGCGCAACTTTTACACGTCTTGTGCGCCTAGCGATAACTGGTATACAGGTAGTAGCATGCGGTATAGGCCTCTTTATAGGATTGAAGACATGATAAAGCCCAATATGCTTTACCATCCCATAAAGGGGTGAGGATCATTCATCATACATGGGAAACTATTCTCTGGCGCACGAAGCTGAACTTTCAAGATATCAATGGCCGAAGCACTACGCCATTGGGAGCAGAGTAGCTAACTGCAGAAGAGACAGTGTGATTGTTTAACCCGAAAAGGAATTGCTATGAAAAAGCTTAGAAAATTCACAGTCGGCCCCTCGATAGCTTTGTCGGACGCACAGATGATGAGGGTGCAAGGTGGTGACACGGATCCAAATGTGTGCCACTCGAAAACAACTGATGGGAGTTGCTCTGGCACTTGTTATCAGTATGTTGGCGGTAAAGAAGGCAGTTGTTATTGGAATTTCAGTTCCCACAGTTGTCTTTGTCAAGTCTCTCAATAAATGAGAAAAATCAAATGGACTTGTGGACAGGTCGTTGTCCACAAGTCTATTCAAAGAAAGTGCCAAAGTGCAAAGTAATGGTTTCGTTTCCATATTGTTTTTTACGAGGCGTATCTTATCTATAACTCTAAACTACCAATGACCACATTTTTTCGTCTAATTATCTTGTGCTCTTTTTGCTTGCAGCCTTCCGTAATGCATGCTATACAAAAAGACAGTATATCTATTATCCAATTTGTCAGAGACTCCTTCACTCGTTATGGGGTCAAGAACGCACTTGTGACCGTGATGGATTCGGCAGGCAACGTCATTGACACGACACGCACCATACCAGGGGCAGGAGGCCATGATGGGCAAATCTGGTCCATTCTTGTTCCACGTAAAAAAAACAAATTTCGAATATGCGTTCAGCACCCTGATTATGAAACAAAAGAAATGGAGGTCGAAATGGGAAATCCCGCCCGTCTTAATTCTTATACTTTTCCGGAAATGTTGCTGAAACGAATCTTTGCTGAAAAGGAAACCGAATTGGGAGAAGTGACCGTGCGTGCCACGCGGGTAAAGTTATGCTATAAAGGAGATACGTTGGAAGTGGACGCAAGAGCATTCCAGTTGTCCGAGGGCTCTATGCTTGAATCTTTAGTAAGAAACATACCGGGAGCTGAATTGAAGGACAATGGAGACGTCTACATGAATGGGAAAAAGGTGGATTACCTAACGCTCAACGGAAAAGATTTTTTCAAGGGGAACAATCGCGTCATGCTTGACAACCTGCCGTATTACACAGTTGACAAGCTGCAATTTTTCCACCAGCGAAGCGAGCGCAGCCTGATGGCAGGAAAGGATGTGGAGCGTCAAGATTTCATCATGAATGTCAAGCTGAAACAAGAGTACAACACTGGCTACTTGGGCAATGTGGAAGCGGGCGCCGGCACACATGAGCGATGGTTGGGCCGAGGGTTTGCCTTGCGTTTCACCGACAACTCAAGGCTATCGCTATTTGGAAACGTAAACAACATCAATGACAAACGGGAGCCTGGAGGCAACGGCGCCTGGGAAAACATGAGCTCGCCAGAAGGAAATGTGAAGACATATCATGTAGGTGGAGAATTGCTGGTGGATGATAAGAAAGGACAATACAAGGAAGTGCTAAACACTACCTTTCTATGGAATAGGGACAAAGGAGAGCAACGCTCGACCTCGCAACAATTTCTTCAACAGGGTGATTTGTTCAGATATGGCAACGAACTCACCCGTGACAGAAACTTTTCCTTTCATGTCAATAACCACTTGGCATTAAAACGCATAGGCGCCATTTCAGACACGCGTGTTGAATATTCTGACGTCAATAATAAGTCTGTCTCACGTAGCGCTTTGTTTGCACAACAAATAAAGGGTGGAGCTAAAGAGATTCTCGATAGTGTCTTCAGTGCAGTGGAAAGTAGCCAGATTCAGGACATCTTGGTAAATCGTGCCAAAGATGACAATGTGAATGTCGGCAACAAATGGATGGTTGAGCAAAAGCTGGATTATCACAAGACACTTCCATGGGGAGATGACCTCATGCTGTTTGCTTCTGGGCAGTGGAAAAAATACAAGAACGACAGGAATAGTCTTTATTCGCTTCATTACGCAAATGAGGATATGCAAGATGAAGTTCAAAACAGATACAAGCAAGAACAGGGCCGCTCCTATCATTTGAATGCCAAGGCAACATACGCCATGCATTTCTTGACAGGTTGGCATCTCAACATTAGCTATGCCCATCATCAACAGCGCAGTCATGATGACAACAATCTTTACCGGCTGGATTGGGACGAGAACTATCGTCAAAATGGAACATTGCCATCTCAAACAGACTACCTTCGCCTACGCGACGATCGTAACAGCCCGCACAACCAGCTGACCTTGAGTGAGGAGCATGTCATGGGCTCTTTGCACCGGCATGATTATGATTCCAAGCGAGGACGGTACTTCTCATTGACAGCCTTAATAGATGCAAGTTATGCTGTGCAAAAGGGAGTGTATTCACGCGGTGTGCAAACCGCCAAACCCACAGATCGCCATTGGCTGTTTAACCCAAGCATGGACATGGAGTATGAAACGCGCAATTGGCGTGACGCTTACCAATTTCATTACGACACCCAAATGCGCTTGCCTAACCTGGAGCAAATGGTGGACATGGAGGACACTTCCAATCCTCTTGTCCTGCAGAAGGGAAATCCAAATCTGCGTCCAAGCCAAATTCACAACGGAGCGTTCTCTTTTCGTTCCAGGTTTGGCACACATGGGCAATTTGTCATGTTGCGCACCAGCATTTCGGTCAAGGCCAATCTTGTGGCAATGAATTCCATTTATAATAGCGTTTCTGGCGCTTACACGTATATCCCTGTAAACGTAAATGGCAATTGGACAAGCAACAACAGCATTGACTTCCGACGTGCTTTGACTACAAATCGAAAAATGAATCTTGAAAGCCGCACAACTTACGATTATGTACATGGCGTGGACATGAAAGATAATCAAAAAAGCACAGTGGCACAACATATCGTGGGGCAAAACATCAAATTGGAATATAAGTTTTATTCGTCTGTGCTTTCCCTATTAGGCGGCTTGTCCTGGCGTGAGGCGCAAACAAATGGTGATGATAATATCCACAATGTAGATTTCAATTATGGCGCAAGCATACAAGCGGATTTGCCTTTTAAAATACATCTTTCCACAGACATAAAAATGTATAGCCGACGGGGATATGCCGATCGCTCGTTATGCACAGACAACTTATTGTGGAATGCACAAATCGATTATTCAGTGTGCAAAGGGCATTTGCTGATTTCCGCCAAAGCATTTGACCTTTTGCATCAAATATCCACCACGTATTCGGCCATCAACTCACAAGCTCGCATAGAAACTTGGCGCCTGAGCCTTCCTTCTTATTTCATGCTCAGCATCCAATATAAATTCAACAAGAATCCGAAGCGAAAATAACATTTCGATATAGATGCGACTGAAACGTTTCCCCCATTACACGCAGCTCAACGCTCTAAACTCATTGGGCGTGCAACCGACATTCGCCTTAAACCATCGGGTGAAGTGCTGTGGGTATTGAAAGCCCAAGGCATGAGCAATCTCGTTTACCGTATGCTTTGACGAAAGAAGTGCTGTCTTGGCCAAGTCTATCACTTTGGAGCGAATAAAAAACGAGGCGGTCCTGCCCGTCTCCTTTTTCAGCATGTCACTCAAGCAAGTGGGCGACATGCCAAATCGGTCAGCGCAATACTGAACGGTGGGCAAGCCATACCTCTTGGCCTCTTCAGAATTGAAATAATCATCCAAAAGCCATTCAAACTCGGCAAGGATGTCAGTTCCTAGATTGTCACAGACCATGGAATGATGGGTGCAAAAGCGATTGCAATAGTCGAGAAACGTCTTGATGCTCATCAATGATGAGCTCCCAACTATGCTCATCCGCAGGGTGACCCAACTCATAGCCGATCCTGTGAAAACAATCCATAATGATCAGCTTCTATAAAAATTCAGACCATATCGCAACTGTCCACATTCTTCTACCCCCAAGAACACTGCATAAAAGCCATACAACATTCTATTGGCTTTACCTTGGAAAAGTCGATCAATCCAACCAACGGATTCTGCGTGTCAACGCCAAGCCGTTCGTTATAAGTCGCAATGTCCTTTGCATAGAATATTGTATTCATACCTTCATCTGTGATTGTTTCATTTGCAAAAATAAACACATATTTAGGGAAAGCCAACAAGGATATTCAAGAAATTGGTGGAAATTTCAGAGTTTTGTATAAGTCAAATGCAGAAAAAAGCTATAACTTTGTAGCCAGACTTTTGGTGAAGCACCATGAGACAACGCATAAACCTATTGATACCTTATGAATAAAAAGATACTGTATATATTCCTGTGTGTGATGTTTTTTGCGAAAGCATCCTACGCTCAAAAACTTCTTGAGGGAAGGATCCTGGACTATTATACGAATCAAGCATATCAGGACACACTCACCCGGGTGTTTCTCCTTTCTGCCGACAGCACAGTTGTGAGAGATGGATATGTCGGGACAGAGGCCAACCAGAAAACAGGGAGGACGGAGACAAAATACTATATCGAAATCCATCAGGAGGGCTACTACATCGTCAAGTGCACCAATCCCAATTGTGAGACGGCATATTACCCATTACGCATCAAGTTTTATAAACGTGAAGACCAAATAGAAGGCAAAGACATCCGCTTGAAGAAGAAAATATCCCAAAGCCTTGATTTGCCCGAAGTGCTGGTCAACGCCACCAAACTGAAATTCTATTTTAACAACGATACCCTGGTATACAACGCCGAAACCTTTGCCACCCAATATGGCTTTGTGCTGAATGACCTGTTGAGGAAAATGCCCGGCATCTCTATGGGACCGAACTATGAGATCTACTCGAACGGAAGAAAGGTTGACGAGCTCTTGCTGAATGGAAAAGACTTTTTCAATGGCGACCGGGAGACGCTTATTGAGAATTTGCCCGCCTATATGATCAAGAACATCAAGATCTATGAACATGTCGACTCCCTGGAGTTGCTCAAGTCGCTCGACAAGCAACCGCCGCTCGCCCTTGACATCAAACTGAAAAAGGGGTATAACTCCACCGTCTTGGGCAACGTGGACTTAGGCGTAGGCACCGACGACCGCTATTACGGCCGATTGTTTGGCATGCGCATCCACGACCTGTATCGCTGGACGGCATTTGCCGTGTCCAATAATACCAATCACAATGAGCAGATTGACCGCAACGGACAGCTATATAACATGGACGATGGCACGGGAGACAAGAAATTCCATGTGGCCGGAGTGAACTATAATGTTGACAGCCCAACTGAGGCTTATCGGATAGAGGGAAACTTCCGAATACAAGGGAGCAACGAGAAGCAGACCTATAGGCAGATGAACGACGTGTTCCTAAACGACGGGGATGCGTATACGTTCACATCAAGAAACGCACGAGCACGTAATTTCTCGGTTCAAACAAGCCACACGTTTGACCTGTTCCCAAGAAAGAAATACAACCTGACGATCACGCCAGCCTTTGCGCATGTCCGGTCGAAGGGCAATGTGGACGTGGCTCTGCTCAATGCCAATGGGAATATCGCGGACGTGGTCGGTGGCGACTGGGCCGACAGCATCCGGGCCAAGTCGCTTGGAGAGAAACTGTTGATGTATGGCGTGAACAGGGTGTCAAGCAAGAAATACACCCCGACCCATTCCACGCAAGTGTCGCTTAACGCCAACCAAAGTTACAGCATTCCCCATACTCCCGATCATCTCGGTTTGGAGTTGACAGGGCTGTACACGACGCAGTCGACAGATAGTTATGAGCACTATGGCGTCGACTACATAACCAGTTCTCAAAACACCAACAGCTGGAAAAACCTCTACATGGACAATCGCATCAGAGATCTCCAATGGTCGGCCAAGGCGTCCTACACCACATTATTAAATAGCGTCCATACGATAGGTGTCAATGCCAGTTATGCACACGAGTTCTCGCATGTTGACAAAAACAGTTATGACCTTGCGACCTTGTCGGGCTGGGGCATGGATACAGAATATGAGTTGGGCATGCTCCCCTCGCAGCAAGCCCTTTTAGGAACACTGGAAAAGAGCAATTCCTATTCATACCGAGAGCATCTCAACAAATACACACTTGACCTCAACTATGCTTTGGAATTTCACGGGCACACCTTTGAGGTGTCCGCACCCCTGTCCTTGCAGAGGAGGAACCTGCACTTTTACCAGGGGGGGCATGAACAAGTCGTGACCAGGCGGATGTTTTCGCCAGACGTCACCATTAAGTTGAGAAAATGGATGCACGGCAATACAGGCAGCAGCTACACTCTTGGTTTCTCGACTAAGAAGTCCATGCCTGCGTTGTTCAATCTTGTCAATCAGTGCAGCGACATTTACGAGGTGGCTGTTACGCAAGGCAATGAGAACCTGAAAAACGCAACCAGCTACACGTTAAACGGTTCATACAACTGGCGCCCGGTCCTGATGCACAGTCACGCGTTTTCCGTTTCGTATAACCATTACAGAAACAAGATCGGTACGGCCATCTATTATGATAAAACGAATGGCAAATATCTCTACATACCGACAAACATCAACGGCAACCAGGATTTCTCAGCCATCCTAAACAATTCGTTCTACTTGGACAAAAACTACAAACACAAGCTGTCCAACGTCCTTTCATACACTTATATCCAGAGCGCCGATTTCAGTGGCACGTCAGCAGAGGAATATTTCAACAAAAGCACTGTGCACAATTCCGTCGTCTCGGAGAAGATGGAATATATGTTCACGTCGAAAAACACAAAATGCATAGGCACGGTTGCTCCTTATCTGACGTTTCACAGAAGCACTTCCGAAAGGTTGGGCTTTGAGACCATCCATGCCTTTTTGTATGGCTTGCAGGCCTCTGCCCGCATCGAACTCCCAGCGTCCGTCCGTTTCAACACGGAACTGAGAAGCGAATCCAGGAGGGGCTATGGCGACCGCTCCATGAATGACAACGAAATCATCTGGAACATGGGACTGACCAAATCCTTCAAAAACAACATCACCCTGAGCCTAAACGCAGTGGACGTGCTTGGCCAGCGCAAGAACATTTACAAGGTCGTAACGGCCCAGGCAACGACCGAAAGCGTCAGCAACGTGCTTAGGCGCCATGTGATGTTCCATTTCGTTTGGCAGTTCAGCAGAAAGAAGACAAACAAGTAAAGAGGTAAATTTTGGGTTAATTGTTGTTAAAACATTGCGCGGCCCGTTGACAAATCGCCTGCTTTTCCGTTTTCTTAAAAGAACCGAAACAATTTATCCCTTAATTCCGCAACTGTTTCAATAAATCGCTTGTTGGACTCAAAATTGTCATTATGGTGTCTTGAGGCTTTATTTGAATGCTGTATTTCTCGTGATAAGCCATTTCATCCCCTTACCCCACCAAGCGACTTGAGGCAATA
>JBNMMB010000067.1:0-19392 GCA_050875105.1 Prevotella sp.
CTATGTCTTCGAGCTCAAGGTGGACAAGAGTGCCGACGAGGCCCTGCAACAGATCGACAACAAGGGCTACATGCTGCCCTATCATGCCGAGGGCAAACGACTGGTGAAGGTGGGCATCAGCTTCGACAGCAAGCAGCGCACCATCGCCGACTGGAAGATCAAGGAGGAATAGGCTGAAGGCCCTCCTAAAACGCGACAATCCCCATCATGCTCAGCATAAGAGCGTGATGGGGATTGGCGCGTTTTATAAGAAAGAAGGGGAGGCAAGCCGCGTGTTCAGCGCTTGCCCACACGGCGCAAGCCATCGACCACCAGTCGGGGAAAGCAGTAGAGCGTCTCCACGGGGAAGACACGAAACTTGCGAACCATGCGGCGCGTCTGCACCAGGAAGGAAAAGGCCTTGCCCGACAGGAATCCTTGCGGGCGATGGGCCATGGCCGCCTCGTGATAACCGAAGTTTCCCTCATCGAGAATGCTGCGCAGCACCCGTTCGGCCGCACGGCGATAGCGTGGCGAGGCATCATAGAGCGGCATGACACTGGCAGGACAACCCAACTGGCTGACAGCCAAGGCGGCAAAGACGCGCCACAGACGCAGGAGTCCCAACTGACGGACGTCGCGCTCCAAGCGATCGACGTCAATAGGATGCTCACCGCCCTCAGCACGATGCACATAGAGGAAGCGCATCCAGTCGGCCACCTGGCGCAGGCCGATGCCGCCGCCCACATAGTGGCGGGCGAGATGGATGAAGACAAAGATGGCGTCAAAGTCAACAGGCGGTAACGACACGTCGCCCCACACCACGGGGCGCTGGCGATAATAGGCTTGGCTCCACGCCGGGAACTGTCGTCGGAGGCGCGGGTTGAGATCGGTGACGATCTGGCCATGCAACTCGATGATGAGGTTGCCCATATAAAACGCACGCTCATAGCGCCCCTCCTGGTCGCCTCGGCGAAGGTGCTTGGAGAAGAGTTCCGTGGCCCTCAGAAACTCGTCCTCACGGGGGATGAGCACGTCGATGTCGCCTGCCATGCGGTGCAAGGGCTGCGGATAGCAGCGGGCCATGCCCTGGCCCTTGAGCAGCCATGCGTGGATGCCCTGCCGCTCGAGCATGGGGAAGAGGCCATGCAGGCTCTTGTTCATCTTGCGGTTGACGTCCTCAGCGTCGGCCGTGGCAGTGACGAGGGAGAAATAGATGGGCTTGGGCGGACGCGAGGCGCTGGGCAATCGCGTCAACGCGTCAGTCAGAAGGCCCTGGCACGACTGGGCTTCGGCCACCGCCGCCACCTGCTGCCACGTGGGCTCATCGGCCTGCACCGCCTGTGGGTCGGCAGGACAGACGTCGGCCCACAGGCTGCCGCGATAGCACTGCAGGAAGAGTTGTTCAGCCTTGGTAAATCGACTCATATCGCTTGATCATTTGTGACACCGTAAATCGGGTCTTCACCGTCTGATAGGCCTTGTCCACCTGGTCGGTCTGGCCTGCCGTCCGCAGGATGGCGTCGGCAAGGGCCTGCACATCGCCTGCGGGGAAATAGGTCACAGCGTCGGCGTCATACTTCTCGCGCATGCCGGGTATGTCGCTCGAGACGATGGGCACACGGGCCAGCGCCGCCTCGGCCATCGACAGGCAGAAGCCCTCGCTCCAGGAGGTCTGCGCAAACACGTCGATGAGCGACAGATAGCGCGACGCCTGCTGCCTGCTACCCAGGAAGAGCACGCGACCAGGGCACACCCGGGCGGCCAACTGGCGCAAGGCGCGCTCGTCTGCTCCCCCGCCGATGAGCAACAGCCGATACTCGGCAGGCAACAACTCCATGGCGCGGATGAGCACGTCGAGCCCCTTGATCTTGTCGAAGAAACAGATGTTGGCCACCAACGTTCCGTCTCCCTTATGGGCGACAATGCGCCGGCGGTCAGCCTCGGGGATGGGCTCCGCCCTGTCGGGCGGTTCGACACCATTATAACAATAGGTGAGGTGCGACGGACGGATCCAGTGGGCATAATGATCCACGGCATCGCGGCTGAGTGTCACCACCTGGTCGTGGCGACTGAGCGTGCGCACGAAGAGATGGCCAAACAGCGTGCCGAGCGCACGGCCGTAGATGGAGCGGAACTCCTCGAAGATGTAACTGTGGATCGTGGCCACCGCGCGCACCGTGGTGGGCAAGCGGTGGAGCCACACAAAGAGGTTGGGGCGCAGGCCGTGGGTGTGTACCACATCGTAGGCCGACAGGTCCTCGCGTCGCCAGAGGCGGATGCGCGTCACGGGGCAGGGGAACGCCATGCAGTCGGTGGTGGTGCGGTCGAAATAGAACACATGACACTCATGGCCCAGCGCCATCATGCCCCTGACGAGTCTGAGCACCACGCGGTTGGGTGTCATGCGATAGAGCGAGGGGATGATGTAGGCGATCCTCACAGGTCGGTCCTCCCGAGCAACGTGTAGGCCCACTTGGCGAGCCAGGGATGGGGATAATATTTCAAGTCGGTCACCCAGAGACCGTTATAGCTGTTGAGCGTGTGGATGCCCTCGAAGCCCTCAGGCGGCAGGATGCGGCGCACCTCTCTCATCGTCCAGTGCCCGTCGGCACCCGTCACCTCTTGCACGCTGAGGGCCTCGCCATACCACTCGTTGCACACCTGTGCCGGGCGGTAGCGCTTGCCCTGGTGCTCAAAGACGGCACCGCCGTTGCGCGCCACACGCTCATCGAACGTCAGCGAATGGGTGGCGCGATAGGCCTCACCATCAGGTTGATAGACATTGAGCACACGCCCGTTGAGCTCCGCACCCCGTGTGGCGAGCACATGGCCGTCGAGCAGGATGGCATCGGAGAGGTCGTCGGCCACCAGGTCGCGCTCGCGCCGGCAACTGCCGCTGGCCCGGTCATAGCAATAGAGCGTCAGGCGGCCCGCCCGCGAGCTCTCGGGCATGAACCACACCCGCGTATCCTCGCGGCGAACGATATAGGGGAAGCTCAACTGCAACGGCTCGTCGAGCACCACCCTTCGCCCCGTGATGCGCCACGAAGACCGGTCGACGGTGAGCTCAGAGATGGACCCCTTGAGCGTGGCGAGCGAGAAATCCTCGACAAGCAGTGTCACCATCTTGTCGTCGGCATCCACGATGAACGGGTCGGCAAACCAATGGTCCCCATAGGGATTGCCCGCCACCACGAGGCGCCCGTCCACCCAAAAGGCGATGGCCCACCGGGCTTGCAACAAGCGACACAAGGCACGTTTCAAGTGTTGCATCATTCGGATAGAAATAAACTTAGTGGGGCGCCTTATTCCTTCAATGATGACTGTTGCGCAGGAGGTGCTGGTAGACCCATGTGCGGAGCCGCGTGGGAAAGGCCACCTGGGCAAAGCGCAGCACATAGTTCTTCGCCAACACAGGGTAAGAGATGAGGCCCTCGTCGCGCATGTAGCGGAACACCCGCATGTGCTCGCGGAAGTAGTTCATGCCACCTCGACGGGCAAACTGGTCGGCACCCGACCGCACGTTGACCACCACATCACTGATGTTGCGTATCTTCACGCCGTTCTTCATCAGTCGCGCCCAGAGGTAGAAGTCCTCCTGGCGGAATCGGCCGCTGTAGTTGCCTGCCGCCATAAGGTCGGTCTTGCGGATGATGACCGTCACGTGGTTGACACCACAGCGCGTCTGCATCATTCGATAGATGCCAGCGTTGTCGAGGGGCAGGATGCGACTGTCGACCACATTCTCCGGGTCGCCCACAAACTCGGTGATCATGCCGCCCACCATGCCTACGTCGGGATCTTCCAGAAACACCCGCATCTGCTTCTCAAAGCGGTCGGGCAGACAGATGTCGTCGGAATCCATGCGGGCGATGTAGTCGTAGCGGCAGTTCTCACAGGCCACGCGCAGCGCCTCGCCCAGTCCGCGGTTCACCTCCTGGGGCAGGAAGCGCAGCGTGGGATACGCTGCCCGCAACTCGCTGACCACACGGAGCAGCGCCTCGGGCAACGGCCCGTCGCCCACCATCACCACCTCCGACGGCGGCAACGTCTGCCGATAGGTGCTGTCGATGGCCACGCGCAGATAGCCCGGATCATCATTCTTGTAGATCGACATCGCCACGCTGAAGCGCAGCTTGTCACTCATAGTGTTGTCTGACATTTGGGAAAACTATATATGTGAACTACCAATCCTATTCTGACCAGTTTTCCACTTGGATATTATTTAAACGGCCTATGTGTTTCAAGTTCTCAGTTACCATAACCATATTTTTCACGATAGCAGTCGAACCTATAAATATGTCTGCATCCTCCACTATCAGTCCGTTCTTCCTAAGAATGGCCTTTTGCTTTGCAAATTCCAATAACACATCCGACAAAGGAACGACTTGCAAATCTTGGCAAAATGACCTTACTTGATTCAAGTTGTAAGCAGAAGCATCACTACATTCTGCTCCATAGAACAACTCTGCCACTGTATATTCTGAGATAAAACAATTATCCCAACCTGCGCAAAGCAATTTTTCTATTACTTTTCTACCTTTAGGGATGGTTCTTGCGCATTAAATAAATGCAAATATTAGTATCCAAAAGATACTGCATATATTTATAGTTTTACGGGGTCCATACTAGAATACTTACTCTTGTTGATCAAACTAATAATATCTTCAGCGCTTTCATTTCCTTGCCAGACACCTGCATGCTTTGCTATCATCCGCCGAGTTTTATGCTCGGGAGTTTCTTCTTCAACTGAATTTTGGGCTAAAGAAATAGATAGAAGAGTAATCAGGTCCACCTTATCCTCTTTATTCCATTTCTTCACTTCATTCCATATTGAACTCTGTGCTATATGTCTCAAATTACCTTCCATATTCATAAAACAACATCCTATTTAACTGGTCACAAATATAGATATTTTATTTCAAAGCAACAAATATTTCCTATTTTTTCAGCTGCCGTCTTACCTGATGTTATGGTTCTCATCCGCCATGGGCCAAGGATTACCGATATACTTGCCTGGACTGACCTTCGCGTTAATCTCATGGGCAGGGTTGCCAGCCACCACGGCATTCTCTTTCACATCTTTTGTCACCACGGCGCCAGCGCCAATCGTGGCATTGCTGCCAATGTGAACATTCTCAACCAGGCACACTTGCGGTCCTATGTACACATTATCGCCAATGACGGCTGCCCGCACCTCATTTGCGCCAATCGTCAGGAACTGGCTTATGTTCACGTTGTTGCCAATCACCGCCGTGTGATTGATGATTACGCCTTGCGGATGACCAATGAAAAAGCCATAACCGATCTTTGTGGACGAAGCGATCATCAGTCCATACTTGAACATCAAGCGCCGATGCCTCCACTTGGCATACAACCACAGCCAGCCTTTCACCTGTGAAAGCCGATGCCAAAAAAGAAACATAAACGAAGGCTCGCGCAACGCATACAAATACATGCGCCAAACACCAGCCGTACGACCATGAGAACGATAATAATCACTTTGGATCAAAGTGACGCAATCATGATAGTTCTCAGGAATGGGCACCTTTATGCCTACAGAAGGTTCATAGTGATATTTCATCCCTCCTTGCTCAAATCTAACTTATACACTACGAAGCCCAATGGAACGAACAAATACGCCCAAAGTGGCAAAGTGCTTCTTTTTCCTTTAAAGTTTAAAGTGTACCGCCAATAATTGACAGCAGCCTTCACTCTTGTAATCAACCTAAAGCGTTTGTCGGTCATCTGACGGGAATAAAAAAGCATCGTACCTTGAGGAGAATTGCGATGATGGGCGCGTATGTTCTTGGTCAGACCATCGGGAAGATATTCGCAGGTATAGATTTCTTTATTGAAATACCGGAGCTTATATTTCTTTGCTATTTCGCTCCATACTAATGCTTCAGTAACAAATTTTTCACCCTCAAATTCAGGAAAGGGGAATAGCCTAAATATATCAGTTATCCACACCTCTTCCATATCTCCTTTAACCTGCAATTTCTCACGATAGCTCACAAAATCGGTATCTAGGACTTCATAACCAACTTCGCCACCAACTTTTCTTCCATCTGGATAACATTTTGAGCCTGCTACACCAATAAACGATTTGTTTCCCTTTATTTGGAGATAATAATGGTAAGTTACTTCCAAACTTTTGATTGGCAACCAATCATCGCTATCTACAATAAAAAACAATTCACCTTTTGCTACCTTCACCCCTCGGTTTATAGCTCTATGCTTTCCACCATTAGGTTGTTTTATATAAGTAATTCGAACATCCCCTTCTTTTAACCAATTGGTCACAACACTTTCTGTGTTATCAGTACTTCCGTCATCCACAATAAGCCACTCAAAGTCTTTGAATGTCTGCGCCTTTAGACTGTCATAAAGCCTTGGGAGCGAATACGCCCTGTTATAAGTAGGTGTAAAAACTGTAATCATGATTTAGAATTTGTAACGTTCATATATCTTCATGTAGTTCTCATAAAAGCGCTCGGGTGCATAGTCTCTTTCATAGCGTTGCTTGAGATGTCCCCCACATGCCTTGTTCTGCTGTGCTTGTTTGATAGCCGTTGCCAATCCTTCTGCACCATCCGACAGATGAAATTGGGTCAGTTCGTTGCCTGCGTCAAAACACTCCGAGACTATCGGAATGTCAGAGACCACGGTGTTGATGCCCATCGCAGCAGCTTCCAGCAAAGCCAATGGAAAGCCCTCTGAACGCGAAGGCAATGCATAGATATCATAAAGTGACAAATAACGACAAGCTTCTGGCTGAGTGCCAATGAACTTCACTCGCGAATCCAAGCTCAAACGCCTCACTTCGTTTTCATAGGCCTTGCGTTCTGGTCCATCTCCGATCAGCGCCAGCTTATAGCCTGACGGAAGCAACTTCATGGCTTCGATCATCAAGTCTACACCTTTCCTGTTGATCAACACGCCATTCATGCCAATCAAGATGGCATCTTGTTTGAATTCTTCAATCTCTCGCACTATTGAGGCATCTGGCTGTTTATGAGTTATCTTGCGTGTGTTATAGACAAAAGAGAGTGGCTTATGCTTTATATATCTGCCATAATAATGCTTCATGTCTTGAGACAAACAAACGACATGGTCAAAGCTATAGGCGGCAGCCAAGTATAGCCACCCCATGGGATAAGCCTTCATAGCCCCATACAAATCCACAAAGTCCTGAAAGCAATAACAATGTAATGTTGTCACTTTCAAGACGCCATGGTACCTGTTGACCATCACATTCAGCATGGGCCAAAGCCCATGACAATGCAGGACGTCGAACTCTTCGAGCGCTATGCGTTTCCTCCAATTGGCCACCTTGCGTGTTTCGCAAGCAAAGTGCATTGTGCTCTGGACCTCCTTAAAGTAAAACACACAACAACGATGCCCATGCTCAACCAGCAAGGTCACGAGGTCTGCCACAACATTATTGACTCCTGAAACCCCTAAGTGATTTACAAGAAAAGCAACTCTCATATCAGGATGAGTGAAAAGTCAATCCATCTTATGCGCCAAACGCAATATCCAGCCGTATACCCGTTGACCCAGCAGCCTCACCAATCGACGGCGCAACTTCACACTTCTTGGCTGCCACGTACCATCATACCAATGGATAGAACGCGTGTTCTCAGTGATGTGCAACTGATTGATATGTTCCAACGGGTTAAAATATTCCTTGGGATAGATATAAATGCCATCAACGCATTGTATCTCTCCCGTATTTTTCAATCCGCGCTTCACAAGTAGCTCTGTGGTATATGTCACCACCGTCTTGTATATGCCAGCTTTCCGGTCTTGGTTTTCCTTCTCAAAACCAGTAGCCTCATAATCGTCAAGCAACTGTTTCACCAGGCCTAGGCCGGGGTTTACCCCCAGGCCTAGGCCGGGGGCGACGCCAAGCGCGATTGGCGTCGCCCCTTCGACATAGGCTTCCTCACAACCCATAAAGGGACCGCGCGCAATGATGTCGTCCAAAGGCCTGATGATTTCCACATCCACATCGAAATACAAACCGCCATAGCGGTAGAGCACCCAAAAGCGGGCATAGTCGCTCACATAAGCGAACTTGCGCGCCTTATACGCCTCAGCCGTATATCGTGTGCAGTTCACATCAAAGTTGCTCTCGTTCCATTCTTTTATCTCATAGTCAGGCAGAAACTTGCGCCATGAAGCTATGCACTTCTCTGCACTCTTAGGCAATGGCTTCCCGCCAAACCAACAATAATGTATTATCTTAGGTATCATAATTGTTATTTTTTTAGGAATTGTTTAAATGCAACATCATTTCTTGGCCCATCATATTCATTACACTTGCATACTTTGAGTAAAAGAAATAGAGGAACACGAAGCCACAACCCACATAAAAAGCCCTCCTTTTGTATTTTGGCAAATTGTTGGCTATTAGGGGAAGCATGAACATTTCCAACGTGGCATACATTGTTGAAGTTCTACCAGACAATGCTTCATAATTGCAAAATAGGATTAGGAACAAAGTGGAATACAAATAACTTGTCCTAAAAATGTAATAATAAGCCGACTTAATCTCCAGTTTGGCCTCCATGAACATAAACATAAACAGGATTGCCAACTGAAAATAAATCATAGGATTCCTTAGTCCTTTGGCATTCTCATTGTTTTCATCAATAGTGTACGAGGAATATTGCAAATCCTCACTATAAGAATCCACAAAGCCCGAAATGGAACTACTAAGAGTTTGGGAAGCAATAAAGGCAAGCACAATAGCTAAAATAATATGCCACCGTTTCCATTTCATTAGACACATAAAATACAACGGAATACCCAGTAATGCCATGTGGTGAAACTGATAGCACACCATTATCAGCAATAAATATTGCCACATTTTTTTCTTCCGAATGAGAACTATTCCCAAAACCATCAGCAATATCACCATTGATGAGCGCATCTGCTGAAAGTCCCTATTGAGCAAGAAACGTCCTATATAGTCACATAATCCGAAAAGAGGAACTGCACAGTATTTATAAAGACTCTTATAGAGAAGGTACATAGACAAGGCTCCCATACAAAACAGATAGAAGACCGAGTCGTTCACAAAAACCTTAATAATGGAACAAATCAGAAGATAGCCTTTCTCTGCATATCCAAAAGGAGACACGCTAAAATTAAAATCCCAAAGATAGGGTGCTCGGTCAAAAGCGATTTGGTACACCAACTCGTCTGGCCATCTTTTTCGAGAGCCGATAAGATAAGTTATAACTATCAGCGTTATGATGAGTATTGCTTTTTGAGTTTTCTCATTCTTTGTGATTATATACAAAGCGAAAACGTAGAAAAGCAGAAATGCTATTACAGGCGTCATTACTTAACAATGTTGTAAATCAAGTGTTTTATAGACATCGCTATCCCCATGGTATTGCGGACAATGGAATAAAAGCCTCTACACGACAATGTCAATAGCAACTTTTCCGATTTCGAAAGATTTGTCTTCTTTAGCAAGGGAAGATAACAAGAGAACTCTCTTTGGAATTTTTTGCTTGAGAAATAGTTTGCTCCCCACCAGAAGGCATGCCCCATCATGAAACGTGCCTTTTGCGCTTCCACAAAATCTCTCATTGGCGTATCGGCTACCAAGGATGTGAACAATTTCAAGGCTATTTTGTCTTGCTCCAGCATTTTACTGGAATAGCTCTTAGATAATGACCCTTCGGCGCCCCTAACATAATGGTAATAGGCTTTTGGTAAATATGCGACCTTTATTGGGTGCAACAAGAGAGAGACAATAACATACTGGTCTTCGCAGAAAGACAGTTGTTTAGGGAATCTCACATCGTGTTGTGTATAGCAAGACCTTTTTATGAGTTTATTGCAAGTTGAACCATGCAAACGTCCAAACAGTTCCTTAACAATTGCGTTATTGTCATCAACATCATGTGGCTGTTGCTTTATATATTCTTCTCCCTTGTATGAGTCTATGTAGAAATCGCAGATCACCATATCCGCCTCACTGGCATCAGCCTTAGCACAGAGTGAAGCTAACATGTCGGGGTCTATCCAGTCGTCTGGATCCACATGAATGGTGTAATCGCCCAAGGCATGATCGATGCCGAACTGTCTAGATGAAGAGACGCCACCATTAGCCTTATGAAAAGCTTTGAAACGGGAATCATGTGAGGCGTATTCGTCTATCATTTTAGCGCTCCCGTCTAATGAACCATCGTCTACCATAACCACCTCAAAGTCTTCATATGTCTGCGAGGAAATAGAGTCGAGACATTTGAAGATTGTCTTCTCAGCATTATATACAGCAACGATAACAGATATTTTAGGAGAAGTCATCATTACACTTCATTTACAATCATTCCGTTCTTTCTTCTGTACCAGTGATAGCAATCCTTTAGCCTGTTCACAATGCCTTCGACCAAATAAAAATACCATCTGTGACCTCGTACTTTCTCTTCTTTTAGAAACGGATAAAGCAACGTGTAATGGTCATATTCTGCCAACAAAGGATGTGAACAATCTGTATGCCAAGGTTTCTCACCTGCAGTAAAATGTACAATCACAGGGTCTTTTCTGGCTTCAAAGACCGAGGGCCATTTGTCGGCTCTAAGCCACACAAGCTTATCCTTGTATAATCCTTGTTGGAAATTATATGTGTAATCCAGAAACACCACCCGATTCTCCAGCACCACATTCAAAGCATCTTGATCCGGACACATCAATGGGGCCTTTCGCTTCTTTATCCAATCCATGATTTGTTGAGCTACAGCATGTTCGCGCCAATAATTCAGGTTCATCAGCAAAACGCCAGAATTGAAATATCGGGAAAACATCATAATTGGATTGTGCAACCGTAGATCATCTCCATTTTGGTCTTCTACAACACCACAAGCCTTTCCATCAAGGTCGATATCAAACAACTTCTCAAGGCTATGACGCACGATTATGTCGCAATCGAGATACAACACTTTGTCGTCCTGCACAATTTCGGGCAACAGGAATCGAAAGTACATGGAACGTCCAAGGTGGTTGGTGACTTGCAATTTATCAAAGCCACTAAGATCTGCTTTGATTATTCGAATGGGCTTCGAATAAATATTGCTCAACTGTTGAAAGCGTGCCGTATTTTCCTCATTCAGCCCATCCGTAATAATATAGATACAGCAATCGTATCTCTTATTGTTTTCAAAAATCGATGCGGCACAAATCGCGCAATGGCTTGCGTAATTATCATCGGTGCAAAGTGCTACATTTATCATGTGTTATTTGTTTAAAGCAGAAGTGAGATATTGCATGGATTGTGCGCGAAGTTCCTTTAATTTCGTTTGTGCTAAAGAGACATCTGATTTGGGCATATAAGCGTCTCCGTCCTCAGACACCAAACGGTCACTAAGTCCAAACATCTGGAGCAAAGATTCAAAGCGACTGATACCACGATTTTTATTTCCTATTGCCACAAATGACTTCCCAAACAATATGGAAAACACACAGGCATGAAAGCTGTCTGTCACAACAAACTGTGCGTCTTGGAATCCTCGCAACCATCGGTCAAGTGGAGGTTGAATACGCTGATGCACTGGCAAATTGATGTTATCTGCTTGCGAATTTACACAAAAAGCCGTCAACTGAAGTTTTGATTCATACTCGCTTATAAGTTCTTTCTTCCTAGCACTATCATCCAAAACGTATACCATCATATTGCCATTACTCACTGGTGTATGGGCTGTTTCAAAGATTTTAGCATAATCGGAACTATCAAGCAACATAGTGGGATCTAAAACCTGTATAGCCTCGACATCAAAATGTTGTTTAAGTAATTGCACTCCAGAGACTTCCCTGACGCTTATCGCATCGAATTTTGCCAACAGCGATTTGCAACGAATCTCTTTTTCTTTTGAGTATTCCCACACATCGGTACCAAGTGAGGCGGCATAAGAAATGCGTCTTAGGTGCGTCCAACTTTCAGCAAACTCAAGGTAAGCATCATAAAGTTTACGTTTAGTATCGTGGAAAGCACAACGCCATATCTGGTCGCTACCCACAATGATGGCGTCATAATCGTATTCATTAAGATGATGGGTATCAGTAACCTCTATCGTGTTGAGATATTGATCTATAAACTGTTGGGTGTACTTTGAAATTTCCGGATATAGTTTGGCCTCATAGTTTTCTTGGAACACCCGCACACTCTTGTCAAACAACAAATATCTTCGCACAAAACGCTTTGCCTTTTCACGCGGACGCTTATAAAATGGTTCCTTCACATGAAGTGGCCGATCTATGATGACCACTTCATGCCCCATTTGTTGCAATACTGTTTGCAAGGCAAAAGCCTGCAACAATCCACCATAATTGTAATTGAGTGGAAGAGTGTATATTCCTATTCTCATGAAGAAATCTTTTTGTAGAATTTATAGACCTTACATGTCACCCGATCAACCAATGTCATAATTTTAATCTTTTCTTCTTTTAGTCTTTCAGAAACATTAGGCTTTAACATCCCATCTATCAAAGCATCTATATCTTCTGTAGCATCTATCATTTGGAAAAAAGAATTGCGGTTACGGTGTGGCAAAGCATGCTCTAATAAGCCTTCGTTATAAGGCTTTGCATCTGCCAAGTCAATTGCCTTCATCGACAAAAGTTCCGCATTTTGTCTGAGCAATTTCATACCTTTCTCTGTATTAGCGATTACGAGACTCTCGCCCAATGAGTTGCCACCATCTTTCAAGATCCTTTCAACACCCCACAGGTCACCAACGGTCAAATCTGCACCACTGGCACCATTCTTATATAGGCACATTTCACATGAAGGCCGTGTATACAAGCACCTCACGAACCCTCGGAAATAGGCATCATCTCCGCGCACCGTCAAATAAGAAGCTCCGTCTTGAGTAGAGTAACAGATTTTGTAACTTCGCCAATCTTCTTCCTTATAACGGAATATCACATTCTTCACATTCCTATTGTCTAGATGCTTAGCCTTAATCACCTGCAAATGCTTCTGCCATACTTTTTCGCTGGGAACACCATGACAGACCACTTCCATGGTAAACAGATTTTCGTAAGGTTTTCTTAAAAAGGACTTCAAACCAGCAACTTGACAAGGTGTGCCTGTGAAAAGCACATCTACGTCCTGCTGCAATTTCAACCTAACATCTTTAAAGCAATCATTAATGCGCGCTTGAACATATTTAGAGCCACGAATTTTATTTGTTTTTTCTTCCGTATCAGCAGTCGAGAACACAACGTTCATCATTTCATCGTATTCTGCACCATACACCATGCCTTTTTTTGAGATGACATGCTTGGCCAACACACTAAAGACTCCACCTGATGAACTGATCTTCACAATATTATTATCAATATTATGCGAGGCAAACACACCTTGAGGTTTTATATCTGTAAGTTGGGCTAATGCAGGACAAACGTTAGTGCACAAATGACAATTTATGCATTCTGAAGCATTTACTGAAGGATAGAAAAAACCTTCGCTGTCAGCAACCATGCTTATGCAACTCCGTGGACAAACAGAGACGCATGCTGAACAACCGCAACATTCATGCTTAGGACACAGTCTTGACATTTAAGATGTTTTATAATTTGTCTTTATAGAAAACCATATCATAAAGCCTATAAAGGCTGAAGAATAAGGGGAAGGGCAAAAAGTCAAAGACTTTGTGTCTGCGATATTTGTCATACATTCCTTTTGCTGGCACCAAAACTCGTCTGAAGTCTTCCAAAATTTGTTTGCTCTCAGCATAATGCATGCGCGATATTGTTTCTATCTGGAAGTAGATCATTCCTGACAACAGGAGTCTTATATATTTGGCTCTTGGCTTATTCTGGTAGGCTTTGCATCTGCTCAGAAAGTCTATTACGCATGCGACCACTTTATTGATGTCAGCCGCATGTTTCTTCTTATTTTCGTAGGTAATTGTTTGCCCAACACGTCCAACTCGGTAATTATATATCGGATAATCAAAAGCTATAAAACTGTTGCACAATGCTATTGGGACGAAACGGAGTGCGACGTCATCATAGAAAACTTTTTCTGCAAAGAAAGGAGCATACTTCTTGAGCAATGACGTTCTATAAGTTGCAGAATGAAACACTGTTAGATTAGGACGGTTGCAGAATGAACAAAGTCGTAATCGTCCATAGCCAATGTTTTGCCGTAAGGCATATTCTTGATTGGAATCAGTTTATATTCTTTAGATTCTACCAAAAAATAATTAAATGGGTTCAAAACCAAATCCACATCGCTACTCTCCAAGAAATTCATCAGCCTCTCCAAAGCTACTGTATCAAACCAATCATCACTGTCGATAAATTTCAGATACTTTCCTGTTACATGCTTTAGTCCCTCGTTGAAAGCCGAGCCATGTCCGCCATTCTCTTTGTCTATTACAGTAAAAATTGAGGGATATCTTAATGCATATTCCTTTGCCATATCCGCTGAGCGATCAGGGGTACCGTCGTTTACAGCAATCACCTCAATTTTCTCTCTTAAATCCTTGTCTGAAATGAGAATAGACTGAAGACACTGATCTATATATTGTTCAACTTTATATATAGGAATGATTATTGATAACAATTTTTCCATATAATCAAGAATAGCTTTAATTCAACAAAATTCTACGACTCATCGTCCAAAGACAAATCCAAGTCTTAATTTATTTATAAACATCGTCATTAATACACATAAATAACAATGTCCTAATGCAATCAATGGGCTCATCAGCCATTCGTTGTTTAGAGCAAATTGGGGCATTGCCTTATTTGTGCAACAATCAATCAGGCTAAATGAAAAAGACTGCAAAACATAAATCTGTAGAGTATTCACTCCGATCAATTGTACAGATTGCTTTACCAAGTTTTTTATTTTACTCTTGTTATTTTTCAATTTAATTTCCAATTCGTGAAAAACAAGAAAGGACAGAGGGACAATAAAGACTGACATGAAATCATTACAATAGATAGCCAATGTGCTTGTAATGTTCCACATCCATTTGCCCCCCCCCAATAACGCATACCATGAGGACACAAATGCTAAGAGACCGAAGCTTATTTTTCAGCATATATGAAAGCAGTCCTCTCCTTAAAAGAATTCCCAAGCAAAAGAAAGGCCAAAGCTGAAACATATGGTCTGTGGATAGTGTAGTGCCAAGGGTGGTTCGATGCAAGCAAAGATGCAATCCCATCAAAATAAACTCTACAAAGGCCATACCTACATACAGATCTCTCTTACTGGCCCTAATCAGTGATAGAAAAAAACAAAAAGCAAATAAAACATATAGAAACCATCCAAATTTAGCTTCCGGTCTAACCCATTCTAAAAAAGAAGCAGGCTTATAAACCATGTAAATCAATCCAAACACAAAGAATGGTATCAAAAGCTTTGCTCTTTTACCCAACTTGAATTTTTCGACATTGGTGACATAGCCACTTAACGCCATAAACAAGGGCATGTGGAATATCACTAATATGGGTGGATAAAACACATGCCCCCCTTGTTCAGTCCAAAGGTAACTAATATGTCCCATCACGACTAGCAATATTGCGAAAGCCTTGAGGGCATCAATATAAAAAATACGAGTTGGCATATTCTGTAGTTTTATAGCATTTTCTAAAATTAGTTAGCGTCTTAAAAGATTCTCCTTAACAATGGTTACTATATATCCAAGTTCCTCAAATTTAAACAATTTTGTTTCCATAAGATAGACACCTAGTCCAAATATACTTGCAACAGATAAAGCGACTAAATGGTTCTCTAATAGAGTTGAAACAAAATACATACATGCTCCCATTATCAATGAAGCCATGAAAAAAGGTGAAAAATCCCTCAGTTGTTTGTGAAACCCGAAGTTTATTATTTTCCCTGTATAGTAGGTATTTATCCCCAACGTGAGATAAGTGGCTACTACACTACCAAGGCACATGGCTCTCAGCCCAAAGGGTATAGTAATGACAAGCACAAGTATGAGGAGCACTTTTTCAAAAACCGTGATTCGCAAGTAGAGATTGGAAAAGCCTTTGGCCTGAAGTAAATTCTGATTAAGCGAGATAATTGGCAACCACATCATGGAAAAACACAATATTTGCAGATATTCCACACAAGGAATCCATTTACTCGATATCATCAAAACTACAAGTGGTTTAGCCAAAACCGCTAGCCAAACCATCACAGGGAAAATCACATAGGCTGAGACACGGAGCATTCGTCGATAGATATTTGCCAACGTCGAAGTATCGTCTTGTACTTTACTAAGAATGGGCAATGTGACATTGGTAATCACGTCAGAAACTGTAGACGAAGGCAAAGCGGCATACCCCTGACCACGCGTATAATAGCCAAGGTCAGCGGGAGAAAACTTCTTTCCTATCACAATGGGGTAAATATTATTGAATATGCAGTTTATTAGATTGGAGGCTAACATTTTCGAGCCATAGGCAAACAACTCCTTGAAAGAATTCTGCGAAAACGCCAATCCTGGGAACCAATGCTGATAGTAGTAGTACAATCCGAAGCGGATATACATAGCCACTATATTGGGAATCACCAATGCGTAAACGCCATACCCCATAAATGCCAACACCACAGAAATAATTCCTGTTGATATAGTCGTAATGACATTGATCAGCCCTAATGCCTTGAAACGCAAGTCTATTGTCATTTTAGCTCCTTGCACGGCCAAAAGGGAGCCGCTAGCACTCTGCAAGGCAAACAGGCAGATGATATTTTTCAACGTTGGCTGATTATAGAAGGATGCAAGCAAAGGAGCGCATACCACCATCAATACCGCCATCAGAAGATTCATCACTACATTGAATATGAATATTGTGGAGAAGTCTTCCTTTGTCGGATTTTTCTTCCGGATAAGGGCATTCGTAAGTCCACAATCCACAAGTATTGCACAGATGCCATTTAATATGGCCACCATGCCCACAAGACCATAATCTGATGGCAAGAGCAGGCGAGCCATAATGATGCTTTGTAAGAACATCAAAAATTGAATGGAAAACTTTTCCGTGAATTTCCATAGAATTCCCGATACCATCTTCTGCTTTAAATCAGTTTGCGACATTCTTTGCTATACTTTTTAATAATTTTCAAATCAAGCATCAGTTCTTCTTTTCCTTCAGCTTTGCATAAATCTTGTCAGCCAAGGGATTGAGATTTCTTAACCCAATACAACTCAATGCATAATGCACCTTAAAGCCCAGCTTTTGTCTGTCTTCGATAAGCATTACTGGCTTTCTGCAAACCCTGAGATGATTGTGGCGCACCCACGTGTTCAACAGATATTCCGAAATATAGCCCATCTCACGCGGAGCCACTCCTATTCCCCACTCCTTCCAACGACGCTCGGCATCAAAAAGAATGCTAAACATCCATTCACAATATTGGTCGAAAAGACTCTTGCTGCAAATCATCATGTTGCAACATGACATTTCGGATAGGAAGAATTCCTTCGCATAGTCTTCAACATACTCTGGATAAAGATCTTTCATGGAAGGCACAATGCATCTGTAAAAGAAAAGCTCTGGCAAATCAAGTGGATTGGTAATAAATCCACCTGTTCCATAGATCTTTTTGCTTGGCTTTGCCAAGATAATATCATGGTCTTTGAGCAGCGAAGAGATTTCGTGTTCAGTTAGAATAAACCAATTAGGATCTTTAGTGATTACGTCTTTTCTGACAAAGAACCGTCGATAATGACACAACCCGATATTTTCCACGTTGTGCACGTGCTTCCACATATAGTACAATGCGGTCAATTCGCAATAGGTGTCGTTTTTCGATGAGATGTTATCTTCTTCATCGTTATCTTTTACAGCCCCTTCAATATGAACATCTGAATGGAGCGCTGCCCCCACATGAATAAGCCTATAGATATCATCGCCGTATTTAACACAGGGCTTATGCGCTGCCACAAAAATCTCAAGTTTTTTCATTATAACTAACTTTTTTTGCTTAACATATGAATTAAGTCTCATCATGCCGAAACTTACATTATAGCTTGTCAGCAATCAGCATAAGGCCACTCTTTCCTAACAAGGCATGCAAGATATACACTAACTTCCATTTAAGATTTAAATAACGGAATTGGCCTTTTTTACTTACAATCCATTTGGAAATTGTTTCTACCTTTTCCTTTTGGTTCGCATCGACTAATTCTTCACGAATCACACGCAATGCATTATTGATAGATGAATGGCAAATCTGTTTATGTATTTGCTGGGTGGTGTCCAAAGCTTTAAGCTTTGCCAATATATACTTTCTTTGTTGTAAATATAATGGGTCGCTTGTGTTTTCCGTCAAGCTCAGTATTCTGCATCCAGATCCTATAAGGTTTTGAATTGCCAACTTATCTATCATATGATCCATAAAAGTGTGATGAAGAAGAATTTCTATCTTTTCATAGGCCAAAAAATCAGAGAAAAATTTGTGGTTATATACTCTCTGTGTTAAATTCATTAAACTTCCGACTCGAACAAAATACTTATAAATACAAATGGTATTGTCAAGGCAAACCTTTATATCCTTAGATGCACATAAATATTGCACCACAAAATGTTGGTCCTCACAATAGAATAACTTCTCATCAAACTGAATGTTCTTTAAAAGTGACGCCTTGTAAAGTTTGGCCCAAGCAAAGCCCAAATAGCCATAAGTGGAATTTAAAAGTAGTAATGAGAAATCATGCGCACTGAAAATTCTTTTTACTGACTTAGGATATTTTGTAAAACCTGCACCTGCTTCATCAATCTTGGAAAGACCGCCTACTACCAAATCCACATCCGACGTTCTTTCCATCAAGTTTTCCAAACTATACTTATCATATAGTTCGTCGTCGGAATCTACAAACATAACCCATGATCCTTTGGCCATTTTCAAGCCAACGTTACGAGCTGCGGAAGCGCCCAAGTTTTCTTGGTGGACAACGACAACTTCCGTATACTCATCAGCCAGGTGGTCGCACAGGATTCCAGAATTGTCAGAGCTTCCATCATCCACAAGAATGACTTCATAATTTTTATACGTTTGACAAAGAATGCTATCCAAGCATGCTCTTAGGTAAGCCTCTGTATTATATACAGGAATAATAATTGACACCAATGTGTTCACAATATTTTCAGCTACCATTTTCATTAAATATCAGCAAGCATATCCAAGCCTTTATGCTAGTACTTTCAACTTAAAACCTATCTTTTATATAAGAATTCTAGCTCGGGACAATTTTTTTATTAAACTCATGTATGCCTACCGATTAAAAATCCGAGCCACAAACGCTCGTATTTTTCGCGATAAAGGAAGTTCTTTCCAAACATACCTAAATTCATCCCTGATACCTTCATTGCCATACCAAAGTTTCGGGTTGCCATCCCATGAGTTCATAGAAATATATC
>JBNMMB010000068.1:0-19379 GCA_050875105.1 Prevotella sp.
AAATTGTTCGGCGAAAGAGGCCTAATGGAGTTCCGATAGATATCGAATCGTGACTCGATAGATATCTTATCGAGAGTCGATAGATATCGAATCGAGAGTCGATAAGATATCTATCGCAAAACTATGAGCATGCGCAAAGTTTTCCAAAGGGCTTGTTTTCGCGTAACGCCCTGAATGTCTGACGTTTACACAAAGTCCTCTGAGAATCGCGTATTTGCGTGCAAAAGTAGGCTTGATTGATTTCAAGCGATTCTCAGAAGACTTTTTGTCCAAATATTTTAGTGTTAATAAGATGCCTTTGAGAACACTTTATGACCTTGTGAAAGGCATCGGTTTGTGACAGAGGGCGCTTGGGGCTCATCGAGCGAAAGGAGCCCGGAGCATCATGCCGCTTCCGGTATGGTGCTTCGTCGTCATCCCTTTTCCTGTTGCCAATCGCCTGTTGGATGACCCCGCTCGTTTTTGAGAAAATTCATCAGCATGCCAACAGTCTTGCATGCAAGGAGTAGATGATGTTGGAATAATTTCAAAGTGAAATGGGCGGGCTGCGAGAAGTGTTTCGGCTGATAATTGTTGGACAAAACATTGTTCCGCCATAAAGTGAGTTTTGTCAAACAGGCTTGTTTTTGCTATAGTCTGTACCTCGTTTTGCGTGGAGCGATGCCATTTGAGTTTTGCGCTTTCCGTTGACAAAAAACACACCTTTCAGATGTCGACTTCCTTTGAATGGAATGTAAAAATAAAGGTAGATGCAAGAAAAATGACTTGTTTTTGAAAAAATGTTGAAAAAAACATTTGGATATGAAAAATATTTTTTACCTTTGCATGAGGACTAAGAGTTTAATCGTTATTGTTTATGGCTAAGTACAATATTACAGAAAAGAAAGAGAAAGAGGCTGCATACCGTTCGCTCGTGAGCCCCAAGCTGATGGACGAGTTGGAGCAGAAGATCAACAACATCATCATCCTCGAGAAGCGTTATAAGGACAAGGACTACTCCGCCAAGAAGTTGGCAGCGGACCTGGGCACCAACACACGCTACATCTCGGCGGTGGTCAACGTGCGGTTTCACATGAACTACACGTCGTTTGTCAATAAGTTCCGCATCCAGGAGGCTATGTCCTTGCTGGTGGACAAGCGCTATCAGGAACTCAACATGGAAGAGATCTCTGACATGGTGGGCTTCTCGAATCGTCAGTCGTTTTATGCGTCGTTCTTCAAGCTCAACCATATGACGCCGCGCGATTACAAGATGCAGCACCTGGCCCAACACCCCTCGCTCAAGGACCGCCCCAAGAAGCGCGGCCGCAAGCCGGGCGTGAAGAACCAGCCGAAGTCCACTCTCTAACGAAAGGCTGCGAGGAAATGGGCAACAACGCATTTGCCTATGCCGACGAGCGCTTTGCGGATTTACAGATGCTCCGCTACAGGCTTGCCGGCTTTGGCGACTTGTCTCTGAGACAAAAGGAATACATTTTTTATTTGTCTAAAGCCACTCTGGTCGGTCGTGATATCACAACCGACCAGTTTGGTAAATTCAACCTCCTGATCCGTAAGACCTTGGAGGCCGTCTATACCGACGGAGGCGTGGATCGCACGACAGAGGATTTCCAGGCGATGGAAGTCTACCTGAAGCGTGTCTGGTTCTCCAATGGCATCCATCACCATTATGGCTGCGAGAAGTTTCAGCCCGCTTTTGCTGAACCTTGGTTTCGGCAGGTCGTAGCCTCAGTCGCTGACCCTGTGTGGAAGCGGGTGGGCTATGAGTCCTCTGATGCGTTGCTCGCGGTGATCTGCCCCGTCATCTTTGATCCCACCGTGCAACCCAAGCGTGTGAACCAAGCTGCTGGAGAAGACTTGGTGAAGACTTCGGCTTGCAACTTCTATGAAAATGTGTCGCAACAGGAGGCTGAGCACTATTATGTCGAGCGCCGTGATCCAGCCTGTGGTGACGAGCAACCGTCGTGGGGACTCAACTCGAAATTGGTCAAACGCGATGGTCAGTTGCAAGAGGAGGTCTGCCGTGAGAGCGGACGCTATGGAGCTGCCATCTCGAAGATCATTTTCTGGTTGTCGAAAGCTGTCGACGTGGCGGAGAACGACCAACAGCGAAAAGTCATACGACTGCTCATAAACTACTACAAGACAGGCGACTTACGCCTCTTTGATGAATATTCCATCGAGTGGTTGAAAGAGCAAGACGGAATGGTGGATTTCATCAATGGTTTTATTGAGGTCTACGGTGATCCCCTTGGCCTGAAGGGCTCATGGGAGGGCCTTGTCGAATACAAGGACATCAACGCCACGCGACGCACGCAGACGATCTCCTCGCATGCCCAGTGGTTTGAGGACCATTCGCCCGTCGACCCTCGCTTCCGCAAGCCACAGGTGAAGGGTGTCACAGCCCATGTCATCTGTGCCGCCATGCTCGGTGGCGATGAGTATCCGGCGTCGGCCATCGGCATCAACCTGCCTAACGCCGACTGGATCCGTGCACGCTACGGATCGAAAAGCGTCACCATCGGAAACCTCACCGAGGCCTACAACCAGGCCGCCAGGGGCAATGGCTTCGACGCCGAGTTTGTGATTGATGATGAAACGCGCGCGCTGATCGACCAGTACGGCGACCTGTGCGACGATCTGCACACCGACCTGCATGAATGTCTGGGACATGGCAGCGGACAACTGTTGCCTGGCGTGTCGTCAGACGCGCTGAAGTCGTATGGCAGTACCATCGAGGAGGCGCGTGCCGACCTGTTCGGACTCTATTATATTGCCGATGCGGAGCTGGTCAGGTTGGGACTCGTGCCCGATGAGAAAGCCTATCAGAGTCAGTATTACACTTACATGATGAATGGCTTGATGACCCAACTGGTGCGCATCAAACCAGGACATCAGTTGGAGGAGGCGCACATGCGCAACCGTGCCCTCATAGCCCATTGGTGTCTGGAACATGGCGAAAAAGTGGTGGACCTGATTAAACGAAACGGCAAGACCTACGTCCAAATCAATGATTACGTAAAGCTGAGATCACTTTTCGCACAGTTGCTCGCCGAGATACAGCGCATCAAGAGCGAGGGCGATTATGAGGCAGGCAAGGCCTTGGTCGAGCGCTATGCCGTGAAGGTCGACCCCACGCTCCACGAGGAGGTGCTGGCTCGCTATAAGAAACTGAACTTGGCGCCCTACAAGGGATTTATCAACCCGTGGATGAAGCCCGTGACCGACGAGCAAGGCAACATCACCGACATCACGCTCGACTACACTGAGAGTTATGCCCACCAGATGTTGCGCTATTCGAAGGAGTATGGCCTGCTTTAGGCTGTCCTCTGGTAAGGCCGCCTAATAACGATGGAAGAAACACAAGAAAAATGACAGAAGAAACACAAGATAAGATAAGGGAAATCAAGAGAAGCTTCAGGTTGGTGATGAACGGTCCCGCCTCGCAGTCGATGCGTGAGAAAGGGGCTGGTTACAAGCTCAACTGGGGCGTGCCCTTTGTGCAACTGAAAGCGATGGCCCGCGACCTGGGAAAGGACTACGACCTCGCCATTGCCCTATGGAAAGAGGACATTCGAGAGTGCAAGATCCTGGCGACGCTTGTGATGCCTGCCGACAAGATGCCCATCGAGGTGGCGGAGATCTGGATGGAGCAGACTCACACCCAGGAGATGGCAGAGATGCAGGCATTCAACCTCTACCAGCATGTGAGCTATGCCCCCGAGATTGCCTATCGGTGGATAGCCGCCAGTGGCGACGAGTATCAGATTTGCGGATATGACATCCTTGGTCGCTTGTTCATGCGAGGACAGGAACCCAACGAACGAGGCATCAACGAGTTTGTGGACCAGGCACTGACGGCCATCCTTGGCACCTCGACGGGCGTCCGCCATGCAGCGATGAACGCCATGGTGCGTTTTGCCGACCTGGGCGTGGTCTACGAGCGACTGGCGTCGACGGCGCTCCGGCGCCATGGCATCGAACTGTGAGGCTTAGACCGACGACGGCGCGCGCCGACACTGTGGTCGGTCCCACGTCGCGGTAGCATGGAGGCGGAAACATGATAACAATTGTAAACAATAAGAGAGAAATGAAAAAACAAACAGCAGTCTTTGCGGGACTGGCCCTCTTGCTCTTGGCAAGTTGTGGCACCGCAGTTTCAGGATCAACAAACGGTAACACGGGTGCGTCTGTCTTGGGCAGCGTTCTCGGTGGCGGAAACAGCACCAGCACGATTGGCAATGTGATCAGCAGCGTGATTGGCCTTAACAAGTTGACGGCTAAGAACCTTCATGGCACCTGGAAATACTCAGGACCGGGTTGCGCTTTCACATCAGACAACGCCCTCTCTCGTGCAGGTGGCGAGATCGTCGCTTCGAAGATTGAGGAGAAGTTGAAGAGCGAATATACCAAGTTGGGCTTCAAGAGCAGCAACACCTATTTCACTTTCAACGAGGACGGCACGTTCACCTCTAAGATCGACGGCAAGAGTTGGAGCGGCAAGTACACCTTCGATGAGAAGACTGGTGCCCTGAAGATGCAGGGTCTGCTGCTCACCCTCAATGGTTATGCCACCCACACCACCGGAGGCATCAGTCTGTTGTTTGAGTCGAAGAAGCTCCTGACGCTCATCCAGACCATGTCGGCCATGAGCGGCAACTCAACCATCTCGACCATTGGTGATCTCAGCAAGAACTACAACGGTGTGCGCTTGGGTTTCGACATGAAGAAATAAGTTGGAACTCGCATATTATCAGACGAATGAAAAAGTTTCTTAAATTATATGATTTGAGAAACTTTTTTAATATTATTTAGTTTCTCCGCTTCGTTACTCTTCATTTTATGTTGTATTTTTGCACTTCAGATAAAAACAAGCAAAAATACAGCATTTGTTATGGCAGAATCAGTAGATATCAGGGAACTCAATGTTCTCATAGAGCAGCAAAGCGGCTTTGTGACCAACCTGGTCACAGGAATGAACCAAGTGATTGTTGGTCAAAAGCATCTTGTCGACTCATTGTTGATCTCGCTCTTGAGCGACGGACACATCCTCTTGGAGGGTGTGCCAGGATTGGCAAAGACGTTGGCAATCAAGACTTTGTCACAATTGGTAGACGTGAAGTTCAGTCGCGTGCAGTTCACCCCTGACCTGTTGCCTGCCGATGTGGTGGGAACCATGATCTATTCGCAGAAGGACGAGAGCTTCCACGTGAAGAAAGGTCCCGTCTTTGCCAATTTTGTGCTGGCTGATGAGATCAACCGTGCACCCGCCAAGGTGCAGAGCGCATTGCTCGAGGCCATGCAGGAACACCAGGTGACCATTGGCGAGCAGACCTTTGCCTTGCCTGATCCCTTCCTGGTGATGGCCACACAGAACCCCATCGAACAAGAGGGAACCTATCCGCTGCCTGAAGCCCAGGTGGACCGTTTCATGTTGAAAGTGGTCATCGACTACCCGACGATCGACGAGGAGAAAATGATCATCCGCGAGAACCTGCGAGGTTCCATGCCCAAGGTGACACCTGTCACCACTGCTGATGAGATCTTGAAGGCGCGCGATGTGGTGCGGCAGGTCTACATCGACGAGAAGATTGAGAAGTACATTGCCGATATTGTGTTTGCCACCCGTTACCCCGACCGTTACGGACTGGCTGACCTCAAGGACATGATCACCTTTGGCGGCAGTCCGCGTGCCAGCATCAACCTGGCCAAGGCGTCGCGTGCCTATGCTTTCATCAAGCATCGCGGCTACGTGGTGCCCGAGGACGTGCGTGCTGTGGCTCACGACGTGTTGCGCCACCGCATCGGACTGAGCTATGAGGCCGAGGCCAGCAATGTGACCAGTGAAGAGATAGTGAGCCGCATCATCAACAAGGTGGAGGTGCCTTGATTATGGATACCACAGACGTCTTAAAGAAAGTCAGGAAGATTGAGATCAAGGCGCGTGGCTTGAGCCAAAACATCTTCGCAGGCCAATACCATTCGGCCTTCAAGGGCAAGGGAGTGGCATTCTCGGAGGTGCGCGAGTATCAGTTTGGCGACGACGTGCGTGACATCGACTGGAATGTGACAGCGCGTTTCCACAGGCCTTATGTGAAGGTCTTCGAGGAAGAGCGCGAACTAACGGTGATGTTGTTGGTGGATGTGTCGGGATCGCTCGACTTCGGAACGACCAAGCAGATGAAGCGAGACATGGCTGCGGAGATTGCTGCGACCATCGCTTTCTCCGCCATACAGAACAACGACAAGATCGGGGTCATCTTCTTCTCTGACAGGATAGAAAAGTATATACCGCCCAAAAAGGGACGCAAGCACATCCTCTACATCATTCGTGAGATGCTGAGTTTTCAGCCCCAAAGTCATAAGACAGATGTGGGAATGGCAACGGCCTATCTGACAAGGGTCATGAAACGGCGGTGCACCTCGTTTGTCATCAGCGATTTCTATGACACAAAGGACTTCTCGCAAGAGATGCAAATCGCCAACCGCAAGCATGATGTGGTGGCGGTGCAGGTCTATGACCCGCGTGCCAAGGCTCTTCCGGATGTGGGACTGTTGAAAGTGCGTGACGCTGAGACAGGACATGAGATGTATATCGACACCTCCAGCAAAAAACTGCGGATGGCCCACACACGTCACTGGATGGAACACCAGGATCTCTTGAGGCGAACGTTTGCCAAGGGAAGGATCGACTGGATCTCCATTGCCACCAACGAGGACTTTGTCAAGGCGATGATGCTGCTCTTCAAACAAAGGGCGTAAATGATGATGGCAGATACGATTACACGATTCTCTATGAGTAAACTATTAAGATACATATTCTCTTTCTTCCTGCTGGCTTGTGCGGGACTTGCGCAGGCGCAAGTGGTCGTTGAGCAGACGATCGACTCGATAGGCATCGTCATTGGCCAACAGGCTCACCTGCGGCTGGACGTCACCATGCCAGAGGGAGCGCGTCTGCAATGGCCCAAGTTAGCAGCCAACCAAAATGTGACGCCAGGCGTTGAGGTCGTCGAGGTGACCGATGGCGACACGGTCAAGGTTGGACAAGGACAGCAGAAGGTGAGCCGCATTTACACCATCACCTCCTTCGACCATCACCTTTATGCCATTCCGGCCTTGACGGTCCTGGTGAACGGCAAACCCTATCAGGGCGCTACCGCTGCGCTGAAGGTCATCACGGTCGATGTGGACACGTTGCATCCTAACCAGTTCTATCCTCCCAAGGGAGTGCAAGACAATCCGTTCCTATGGAGCGAGTGGAGCCCCTACGTGTGGTTGGCAATCCTGGCAGTCGTACTGGCATTGGTTACCTTCTACCTCTTCATGCGACTGAGGGAGAACAAACCCATTATCACGCGGATGAGAATTGTGCGCCACGTGCCGGCACACCAGCGTGCCTTGTCGGCCATTGAGAAGATCAAGGCCGAGCGGATGCAACAGAGTGAGGACCAAAAGACCTATTACACACAGCTCACCGACACGCTCAGAAAATACATCCAGGAACGCTTTGGCTTCAACGCCATGGAGATGACATCCTCGGAGATTATCGAACGCTTGCAGGCCAGTGGCGACAAGAAGATGCTCGATGAGCTGAGAGAGCTCTTCACGACGGCCGACCTGGTGAAGTTTGCCAAGTATTCCACGCTGATCAATGAAAATGACTTGAACCTTGTCAACGCGGTACACTTCATTGATGAGACGAAGCAAGACGAGCAAGAGACCGTGGAGAAGATTGCCCCCAAACTGTCGGCCAATGACCAAAAGACGCAGCAAAACCGCATCACCCTGAAAGGATTGTTGTGGGCATTGGGTGTGGCCATCGTCGCACTGGTGGCGTATGTGACCTATCATATGTATCTGTTGATGTCATAGGCGAGCGAAAGTAAAAGAAACTCAGTAAAATGGAATTTGCAAACAAAGAATATTTCCTGCTGCTATTGCTGCTCATCCCTTATGTGTTGTGGTTCTTCTTATACCGCAAACGGAGTGAGCCAGCCATCCGCATGAGCGACACCCATGCGTACCTCAAAGCACCCAAGAGCTGGAGAGTGCGCATCGTCAACCTCCCCGTGTTGTTGCGGTGCATGGCGTTTGTGATGGTGGTCTGTGCCATGGCACGGCCGCAGACACACAACTCCTGGGACAACAAGACGGTGGAAGGCATCGACATCATGTTGGCCATGGACGTTTCCACTTCCATGTTGGCAGAGGACTTGAAGCCCAACCGCATCGAGGCTGCCAAGGATGTGGCCGCTGAGTTTATCTCAGGCAGACCTAATGACAACATCGGACTGACCATCTTTGCTGGCGAGGCGTTCACACAGTGCCCTATGACTACTGACCATGCGTCGCTGCTCAGCCTGCTCAACAATGTGAGAACCGACATTGCCGCACGCGGATTGATACAGGACGGAACAGCCGTCGGCATGGGACTGGCCAATGCCGTCTCACGCCTAAAAGACTCGAAGGCCAAGAGCAAGGTCGTCATCCTGCTGACCGATGGCAGTAACAACATGGGTGACCTCTCGCCGATGACAGCCGCCCAGATAGCCAAATCGCTTGGCATCAGAGTATACACCATCGGGCTGGGCACCAACAATGTGGCTCGCTATCCGATGGCCGTGGCTGGTGGTGTGCAATATGTGAACATTCCCGTGGAGATCGACACGAAAACCCTGAGCCAAATTGCTGCCTTGACGCAAGGCAACTTCTATCGTGCGACGAACAACAAGGAACTCAAACAGATCTATAAGGACATCGACAAGTTGGAAAAGACGAAGATGAATGTCACGCGATTCTCCAAGCGGTATGAGGCTTACCAGCCGTTTTGCATTGCCGCGCTCTTGTTTCTCTTGCTTGAGATCTTGTTGCGCAACACGGTGTTGAGACGTCTGCCGTAGGCGAAACACATGAGAAGATTAAGGTTAGACCATTCTTTATTGATGAAGATATGCTAAGATTTGAAGACCCGATATATTTTTGGTTGCTGTTGCTCCTGCCGTTGCTCTTCTTGCTTCGGCTGGTGTCATGGCGAAGAAAGAGAAAGCAGGCGAGACGTTTCGGTGATCCGGAGCTTCTCGCTCAGTTGGCTCCTGATGTGTCTCATTATCGTTCGACTGTCAAGTTCTGGTTGCAGATGGCGGCCCTGGCGGTGTTGGTCTTGATGCTGGCCCGTCCGCAAATGGGCACAAAGATTTCCCATGAGAAGCGCAACGGCATAGAGGCCATTATCTGCATGGATATCTCCAACTCCATGAAAGCGGAGGATGTGGTGCCAAGCCGATTGGACAAGAGCAAGATGCTCGTGGAGAACATGGTGGACCATTTCACCAACGACAAGGTGGGCTTGGTCGTGTTTGCTGGCGATGCATTCGTCCAATTGCCCATCACCAGCGATTATGTCTCAGCCAAGATGTTCCTGCAAAACATTGATCCATCGCTCATTGCTACGCAAGGAACAGACATAGCGCGGGCCATACAAGTGGCCATGCACAGTTTTACCCAGCAAGACAAGGTGGGACGCGCTATCATCGTCATCACAGATGGTGAGGACCATGAGGGTGGAGCGGAACAAGCTGCTGAGGAAGCCAGGAAGAAAGGCATCAATGTCTTTATCCTCGGAGTGGGAAACGCCAAAGGCGCGCCAATTCCTGATGGACAAGGCGGTTACATGAAAGATGCCAGTGGGAAGGTGGTCATGTCGGCGCTCAATGAGAGCATGTGCCAGCAGATTGCCAAGGCTGGAAGTGGCACCTACATCCACGTGGACAACACATCTGATGCTCAAGACGAATTGAACGATGCGCTCATCAAACTCCAGAAGGGCGAGACCGACTCGGTGATCTATAGTGAATATGATGAGCAGTTCCAGGCCTTTGGCATCATCGTGTTGCTGTTGTTGATGGCTGACGCCTGTCTCTTGGAGACCCGTAATCCCCTGACAAAGAACTGGAGACTTTTTAAAAGAAGTGGAAGATGAATAAGAAAGAAATAAGCCGCTTGTTGGTATTGATGGTCATGATGATCGTGTGCCTGCCTGCATGGGCACAGAGTGACCGTGACTTCGTGCGTAGTGGCAACAAACTGTTTCGCCAACAGAAATATGCTGCGGCTGAGACAGAATATCGAAAGGCGCTGAGCAAGAATGCGCACAATACCCAAGCTCTGTATAACTTGGGATGCGCTTTGCTGAGCCAACAGAAAGACTCGGCGGCTATCGTGCAATTTGAAAATGCCGGTAAGCTGGAAACAGCCAAGAAACGAAAGGCTATGGTCTATCATAACATAGGCGTGATCTGCCAAGGACACCAGATGTTTGCTCAAGCCATAGAAGCTTATAAGGAAAGCCTCAGAAACAATCCTGCGGACAACGAGACACGTTACAACCTGGCGCTCTGTCAGCGACAACTGAAGAATCAAAAGGGTGGTGGCAATGACAACAAGAAGAAAAACCAAAAGCAAAAGCAGAAACAGCAGGACAAGGATAAGAACAACCAGCAGAAACAGCAACAGAAAAAACAGCAGCAACAACCGAAGAATGATGAAAAGATGAGCAAGGAAAATGCCGAGCAGTTGCTCAACGCTGCCATACAAGAAGAGAAGGCAACACAACAGCGCATGAAAAAACAGCAACAATCGGCACAAAGCCGCAGACTTCAGAAGAATTGGTAATTTGACTATGATGACCCGTCATTTGAAATACATACTATTGGTTTCATGCCTCATGCTTGGCATGTTGGCCGCGCAAGCGCAAATCATCGTGTCTGCCCCATCGCACGTGGCAGCAGGAGAGAACTTCCGTCTGGCCTACACGATCAACACGCAGGATGTGTCTGACTTCCGGGCAGGAAACATACCCGACGAACTGCAGGTGCTGGCAGGCCCTTACACGTCGCGACAGTCCAGCTACCAGATGGTCAATGGCCACACCAGTAGCTCTTCTTCCATCACGTTCACCTACACGCTGTATGCGGCGAAGGCTGGTACCTACACCATCCCTGCCGCTCATGCTCGTGTGAACGGAAGGGCTGTCTCTTCACGTGCGGTCAAGGTGACCGTGACCGGCTCAGCACGTGGAAGTTCTGCCCCCAAGATGCACGAGGATGGTGGCGGTGAGCCCTCGATGCAAGCCGCTGGCTCTCGTATCTCTGCCAATGACCTGTTTATCAAGGTGACGGCCAATAAACATCGGGTGCACGAGCAGGAACCGGTCTTGCTCACCTATAAGGTTTACACCCTTGTCGACCTGACACAACTCGAGGGTAAGATGCCTGACTTGACAGGTTTCCACACCCAAGAAATACCCTTGCCACAACAAAAAAGTTTCCATGTGGAACGCATCAATGGTAAGGCTTATCGCGCTGTGACATGGAGCCAATATGTGATGTATCCGCAGATGACGGGTAAATTGGAAATTCCCAGCATTACGTTCAAGGGCATCGTGGTGCAGCAAAACCGGGCCGTTGACCCCTTTGAGGCCTTCTTCAATGGCGGTTCGGGATATGTGGAGGTCAAACGCAATATCGTGGCGCCGGGACTGACAGTTCAGGTGGACCCGCTTCCCAAGAAACCTGCAGGTTTCTCTGGTGGAGTGGGGCGCTTCAACATCTCGGCACAGATCAACCAAACGGAGGTCAAGGCGGGAACACCTGTCACGCTGAGAGTTGTGATCGGTGGCACTGGAAACTTGAAACTGATCAAGCAACCAGAGGTTAACTTTCCCAAAGACTTTGACAAGTATGATCCGAAGGTGACGGATAAGACCAAATTGACATCCAACGGATTGGGTGGCAACATGGTCTATGACTTCTTGGTTGTTCCGCGTAACCAGGGGCATTACAACATCCCGCCTGTGACGTTTACGTATTATGATGTGGACGCCAATGCTTACAAGACCATTAAGACACAGGCTTTCAGTTTGACTGTCAGCAAGGGCGATGGGAGGAGCGCATCGGAAAACTTTGAGGATGTGAACGACAACGACATCCATAATATTAAGAAAGGTGCAGATGCCCAGTATGATACCGCGGACTTCTTCTACGGCAGCATGAAATATTGGGTGACGCTTTCTATGCTTTTGATAGCCTTCTTGGTGCTGTTGTTTGTCTTCCGCCAGCGCGCCATCGACAACGCGAATGTCGTCAAGATGCGTGGCAAGAAAGCCAACGCGATAGCCCGTAAACGTTTGAAGAAGGCCAGCCGCCTGATGTTTACTGCGGACGCAGGTGCCTTCTATGATGAGGTGTTGCGTGCCCTTTGGGGATATGTCAGCTATAAATTGAACATGCCCGTGGAACAGTTGTCGCGAGAAAACATTTCTGCAAATCTTGTGGAGCGCGGAGTGGACGAACAGACCATTGGCAAGTTCCTCACGGCTTTGGATGAGTGCGAGTTTGAACGTTACGCACCAGGTGATCCCAAGGGCAACAAAGAAAAGACTTTCAATTACGCCATGACGGCCATCACCGAGATTGAGAATGTCATGAAAAAGAGAAAAAAGTAATGAAGACGATGACAAGAATATGTAACCACACATTGTGTAGGGTGCTTTGGCTGACGGTGTTGGCGTTGCTGCTACTGCCCATGATGGGAGAAGCTGTGACGAAACAGAATGCTGACGACGCTTATGCACAAGGTCGTTATCAACAGGCCATAGCCGACTACAAGGAGTTGCTTAGGCATGGTACCTCGGCTAACCTCTTTTATAATTTGGGTAATGCCTACTATCGTTCAGATAGCCTTACGCAGGCCATCTTGTGCTATGAGCGGGCCTATAGGCTTGCTCCTGCCGATGATGACATTCGTTTCAACTTGCAGTTTGCCCGTTCGAAAACAATAGATAAAATAACGCCAGCCAGTGAGATGTTCTTTGTGACCTGGTATCACTCGTTGGTCAATTTGTGTGGTGTGGACACATGGGCGACATTGTCGGTCATTAGTCTTGTCCTTGCCCTCTTGCTCTTGCTGGCCTATCTCTTTGCGCCACGCCTTGGCATCCGTAAAATGGGCTTCTTTGGCAGCATTGGCTTTCTGGTCGTCTTCTTGTTAACAAATCTCTTTGCCTATCAGCAGAAGCAGATGATGGAGAATCACTGTGGGGCTATCATCATAACCCCTTCTGTAAATGTGAAGAAAACACCTGACCCAAATGGATCGGATGTGTTTGTGCTCCATGAGGGCACAAGGGTCGACATCACCGATTGCAGCATGAAGCAATGGCGTGGTGTTAAACTGGCGGACGGACGGGAAGGCTGGATACCAGCCGGAGTGCTCGAACAGATTTGATTGGCACAGGCAGTAGTATTTTATTAATTGTTTGATTGGAAATGGCATTGGATGGACTGATAGCTCTTGACCAGGAACTGCTGACATGGTTCAACGGAAATGGTTCGTTGTTTCTTGACAATCTGGTGATGATATTGACAGCTGGCGTCACCTGGATACCTTTGTATGTGGCGCTGTTCGTGCTTGTCATGAAGAACAATGAGACTATGTCGCAGATTATGCTTATCGTGGGATGTGCGGCATTGTGCATCTTGCTTGCTGATGGTGTGGCCGATGGCATCGTAAAGCCTTTGGTGGGGCGTCCCAGGCCTTCAAACGATCCAGTGATCAAGTATGCCGTGGATGTCGTTGGCAATTATCGGGGATCGGGCTTTAGTTTCTTTTCGGCGCATTCGGCCAACACCATGTCGTTGGCAGTATTCTTCTCCCTGTTGGTAAAAGACCGCTTCCTCACGGTGAGTTTGCTCTTGTGGTCTCTGTTGAATGGATGGACACGTCTTTACCTGGGTGTTCATTATCCTGGAGATGTGCTCTGCGGCTTCATTTGGGGAGCCATTGCTGGTTGTCTGGCTTATTTGGTCTTCTATAAGATTTATTTTAAAATTAGTCCCAAGCTCAATTACATATCGACACAATACACCCATTCGGGATACAGCAAGGACGACATCAACATGATCATTGCGGTCTTGGTGTTCATCTTGGCTGTCGCTGTCATAGGGGCGCTTTATACAATACGATTATTTTAATAACATTCATATTATTTATGATTGATACAAAACACATACATATCAGTGATTACAACTATGAGCTTCCTGATGAGCGCATAGCCAAGTTCCCCCTGCAGCAACGTGACCACAGCAAACTGTTGGTATATAAACATGGTGAAGTGTCGGATGACATATTTTATAATTTGCCCAAATACTTGCCGGAAGGGGCGCTCATGGTGTTTAACAATACACGAGTGATTCAAGCTCGTTTGCACTTTCGCAAGGAAACAGGAGCTCTGATCGAAGTGTTCCTGATGGAGCCTGCCGCACCAGCCGACTATGAGCAAATGTTCCAAACAACTGGTAAGTGCAGTTGGCTTTGCATGGTCGGTAACCTCAAGAAATGGAAAGAGGGCTCGCTGAAACGTTTATTCGACATCAAGGGCAAGCAATTGACACTAACGGCTACCATGGACCGCAACAAGGTGGCAGAGAAAAGTGGTGGCACCAACTATTGGGTCGACTTTGAGTGGGACAATAAGGAGTTGAACTTTGCCGATATTCTTGAGGCTGTTGGTGAACTGCCCATTCCTCCATACTTGAATAGGGATACGCAGGAAAGTGATAAGACAACCTATCAGACAGTTTACTCTAAAATCAAGGGAAGTGTGGCGGCACCCACGGCAGGACTGCATTTCACAGATGCTGTGTTGAACGATTTGGACAAGCATGGCATTGTGCGCGATGAGGTGACACTGCATGTGGGAGCTGGCACGTTTAAGCCTGTCAAGAGTCTTGAGATTGAGGGTCATAACATGCATACTGAATATATTGTTGTTCATCGCCACACTTTTAAGCGTCTCTTGCAGCACGGATGTAGTGTCATTGCGGTCGGAACGACAAGCGTGCGTACATTGGAGAGCCTTTATTACATGGGCGTCAAGTTGGCAATGAACCCTAATGCGTCGGAAGAGGATTTGCATGTGAGTCAGTGGGAGCCCTATGACCTGCCACACGATGAGCAAGGACTGGTGCTCGTGGATGGTGCTCCACTGAGTGTGCAGCAGTCTATACGCAACCTTCTTGAATATTTGGATCGTGATGGACTGGAGGCGTTGCACTCCAGTACGCAAATCATCATTGCGCCGGGATACACCTACAAGATTGTCAAGATGCTGGTGACCAATTTCCATCAGCCACAAAGCACGTTGCTACTCTTGGTGAGTGCCTTCTTGAAGGGTGACTGGCGTAAGGTTTATGACTATGCGCTCAGTCACGATTTCAGATTCCTCAGTTATGGGGATTCCAGTTTGTTAATACCTTAAATGACATTTATTTATGAAGATTGGAGATAAAGTAAGGTTCTTGAGTGAGGTCGGTGGCGGAAAGGTTGCCGGCTTCCAAGGCAAAAACATTGTGTTGGTGGAGGATGAGGATGGTTTCCAAATTCCTACGGCCATCAATGATGTGGTGGTTGTGGAACAAGATGATTACAGTACTGCCAGGGCCATTAACCGCAAAGCTGAGAGCGATGAACGCAAGGCACAGGAGACGCCACTCAACCATGGTAACCGTTCCATCACCTCTATGCTCCGCGATGGACAGGATGAGGACATAGATCTTGATGTGCCCGATGAAGTCGATGATACCAAGGAAATGACTTATCGCCGTCAGGCAGAAGAACGAAAGGGCGGCAACCAGCTCTCTGCGTATCTCGCCTTTGTGCCGCTTGATATCAAGCAGATCAGCAACCCGCGTTTTGAGGTCTATTTGGTCAATGATAGCAACTACTATATGCAGTGTGCAGTAGCTTCTGCGGAAGGCAATAGTTGGAACCTGCATTATCAGGGTGAAGTGGAGCCTAACACCAAGCTTTTCCTTGATGAGATTGGACGAGATGAAATTAATAGACTGGATCGATTGGCAGTGCAACTGATTTCATATAAGCGTGACAAGGCGTTTATTATGAAGCCTGCCGTCGACGTCCAAATGCGTGTTGACCCTGTGAAATTCTATAAGGTGCACACATTCCAAGACTCGCAATTTTTTGAATCTCCCTGTCTGCTCTTCACCATCATTGTCAATGATACGCCAGCTCGCTCGCTGGTGGTTGATCCGAAGCAATTGAAACGTGAGATGTACAAGAGTGCTCAGGAGGCTACGAAGGGACTGGAACCCACGCAAGCTCAGCGTGATCAACTGGTGCGTCGATATGCTGACAACCAAAGTAAGGGAGACCGTAAGCACTCGCCTTTTGTCCGTCACCGCGATATGGACAACACGGTGGTCGTCGATCTTCATGCGGAGGAACTTCTTGACAGCACCGCGGGCTTGAGCCCCAAGGATATCCTTGATTATCAGTTGAAGATCTTTCGTGATACATTAGCTGACTATGCGGGTAATAAGGGACAAAAGATTGTTTTTATCCATGGAAAAGGAGAAGGAGTCCTTCGGCGTGCTATCATCCATGAGTTGACCTATAAGTACAAAACCTACACATATCAGGACGCTTCCTTCCAAGAGTATGGATATGGCGCCACACAGGTCACCATCCGTTGAAAGAAATGGCTTGTGGGCGATAGCCCTTTGGGCTTGATGAATGGTAATGGTATTATAGAGTAAAAACGAATTTTCACCAATGAGAAAAGGCTTAGGCAAACATCTAAATAGATGCAACCTAAGCCTTTTATTTGTACGCTTGACGTGATGATGTCAATACGGATAATCTGAAATGATCGTTAGACCTTGAAATATTCTTCCAGCGCTTGCTCTGCTTTACCGTCATGGTTGTCCATGTCCTCAATGATCTTTCCACTTTCCATTAAAGCAACACGGGTGCTAATGTCAACCGTGTGTTGAAGGTTATGGCTACTAATTATGATTGTGGCATGGTTTCGGTTGTGGAAGTCTGTTAGCAACTTTTTGAGGATGTTTTGTCCAGAAGGGTCAAGGAAGTTGAATGGCTCATCAAGAATGAGCAATTCGGGTTGAGTGAACATAGCCGCAATAATTCCAATCTTCTGCTTGTTGCCAGCGCTGAAATCTCGTATAAGCTTCTTTTGGCCAAATATCTCGCCATGCGTGAGTGGCATGAAGGGCGCCAATGGACTCTCCTCATCGTTGATGTGTTTCCAGTCGATGGGACCAACACCACTCACCTTTGCGATGAAATCGAGATATTCTTCAGGAGTGAGAAAACTGATGAGAAAGCTATCATCGATGTATACACCAGTCATCGTTTTCCAGTCTTCAGATATGGCTGGGTTGATGACTCGTACCGATTGGGATTTGTTCTCTATGGTACCCTCTGTTCCTGTTGCCGAAACAATTGGTATTTCAGAAGAAGTTGTCGTGATGGAAGGTGTGAGCAAGACCTCGCCCTGTTCGGCTTTCAGCAAGTCGAGCATGAGGCGGAACAATGTGGTCTTGCCCGCACCATTGTTACCCACAAGTCCAAGAATGTCACTATGGTTAACTTGGAAATGCTGTATGTCCACTGCTGTTTTGTCTCCAAAAACTTTTTGTAGTGATTTGATTTCTATTTGCATGATACACTTGTTCTTGTGGGTTCTGGCAATTACGTTGTATTATCTCAATCCTCTTCCGTGGCAGTTCTTAAACTTTTTGCCACTGCCGCAGGGGCAGGGATCGTTCGGACGCGGCATCTTCTCGCGCACCAAGGGTTGGTGGTTCATCTGCTGGGCAGGTTCACGCGTGTCCTGGCTTGCTGCTTGACGCTGTGCCTCTTCGGCGGCATCAAGATTGGCCTTTTGCTCCTGGTAACGCTGGGCGTGTTGCTCAGGCTGTGCCTCGCGCACCTCTTCTTGTTGCATCACGGGAATCTGTCCACGCATGAGGAAACTGGCAATGCGATTATTCATGTCGTCGATCATCTCATCCCAAATCTTTGCACTCTCCAACTTGAAGATGAGCAATGGATCTTTCTGCTCGTAAGATGCGTTCTGCACACTGTGACGCAACTCGTCGAGCTTGCGAAGGTTCTCCTTCCAATCATCATCGATGATGTGAAGCATGACGAACTTTTCAAACTCCTTGACGATGTTCTTGCCTTCTGTCTCATAGGCTTCCTTGAGGTTGACACGAAGTTGCACCACGTGGCGGCCATCGGTAATGGGAACCAGAATGTACTCGTAGAGTTGGCCTTGGTTCTCGTAGACCTGTTGGATGACAGGGTAGGCATCGCTCTGTATTCGGTCGGTCTTGCGTTTGAAGGCTGCCATGGCGTCTTGGAACGCGCGCTCCTCAAGGTCGGCCTTGTTGCCATTGTCATACTCTTCCTCAGAGAATGGAATCTCCATGGATAAGATTTTGAGGAAGCCTTCCTTAGCTCCTTCAAAGTCGTTATTTTCGATGATGTTCACTACCCGGTCCCAAATGACGTTGGTGATGTCCATGCCGATGCGTTCGCCCATGAGGGCATGCCGACGCTTCTCGTAGATGACGGTACGCTGCTTGTTCATCACATCATCATACTCCAAAAGGTGCTTACGGATACCGAAGTTGTTTTCCTCTACCTTCTTTTGGGCGCGTTCGATGCTTTTTGAAATCATCGGACTCTCAATTCGCTCACCGTCTTCAAATCCTAAGCGGTCCATCACCTTGGCGATGCGCTCAGAACCGAACTTACGCATGAGGTCGTCCTCCAATGAGACATAGAAGACTGACGAACCAGGGTCGCCCTGACGACCGGCACGTCCACGTAACTGGCGGTCAACACGGCGGCTCTCGTGACGGGTCGTGCCAATGATGGCCAAGCCGCCAGCAGCCTTCACCTCAGGTGTAAGCTTAATATCAGTACCACGACCGGCCATGTTGGTGGCGATGGTCACGGCACCCAACATGCGCTCCTCTTGGTGCTTGTTGCCGTCTTCGTCGGTGATTGTGACAACACCCTTGGTGCTGCGACCTGCCTCAGCCACGATTTGTGCTTCCTTTTGATGAAGCTTTGCGTTCAGCACCTGGTGGGGAATATTACGCATGCGAAGCATCTTGGAAAGCAACTCGGAAATTTCTACCGAAGTGGTACCCACAAGGCAGGGACGTCCGGCATTGCGCATTTTCTCAATCTCCTCAATCACTGCGCGATACTTTTCACGGTTGGTCTTGTAGACGCGATCGTCCATGTCGTTGCGGGCGATGGGCTTGTTGGTGGGAATTTCCACCACATCGAGTTTGTAAATATCCCAAAACTCTCCTGCTTCCGTGCTGGCGGTACCAGTCATACCTGCCAACTTATGGTACATGCGGAAGTAGTTCTGCAGGGTGATGGTTGCAAAGGTCTGTGTAGCGGCCTCAACTTTCACGTGCTCCTTAGCCTCAATGGCCTGATGAAGGCCCTCGCTCCAACGGCGGCCTTCCATGATA
>JBNMMB010000069.1:0-18977 GCA_050875105.1 Prevotella sp.
ATCTTATCGAGTCTCCGTTAAGCATCTATCGAGTCTCGATAAGATATCTATCGAGTCTCGATTCGATATCTATCGCAACTCCGTTAGGCCTCTTTCGCCGAATAATTTCATACAAATTAACCGTCATTAAGACTTTTAACGAAATTTAATCGGACAAAAGCCGTTTATTTTTCTCTAGAAGGTGCAGTCGCCAGGTGCCTGTTTTTTCAGAATTTTCAAGACAAAGGAAGAAACAGAAAAGCGGCCAGCGCCATGATCACGGAGACAATGGGGCTGGCCGCCAACAAAATTCTTTAGTCCATCCTGGAACGATAGTCCTCATAGCCGAAAGCACGGAGCATTTCCAGTTCGCCATCGGCATGCGCCAGGGCGATGGAAGGATGGGTGATGCCATTGAACATATTGGTCTTGACGGTGGTGTAGTGGATCATGTCCTCAAAGATGACGTTCTCGCCCACCTGCAACTCATGGTCGAACTGCCAACGGCCCATGAAGTCGCCACTGAGGCACGAACAGCCTCCCAACCGATAGATGTGCTCGCCTTGGCCGTCGGGGATGTGGCCCTGCGCATCTTCTTCTATCGTGCGCGCGAAGCGGACGGCGGGATGATAGGGCATCTCCAGGCAGTCGGGCATATGGCAGGTGAAACTGACGTTGAGCACAGCGGTGCGCACGCCATGGTTCTCCACCACATCGACCACCTGGCTGACGAGGGGTCCTGTCTGCCAGGCAAAGGCGCTGCCCGGCTCGAGGATGACGTGCAGATGGGGATAGCGGCGATGGAAGTCCTGCAAGATGCGAATGAGGAGCGACGTGTCATAATCGCTGCGCGTCATGAGATGGCCACCACCAAAATTGATCCACTTCAACTGCGGGAACCACTTGGCAAACCGCGCCTCGATGTGGACCAAGGTGCGCTGGAAGACATCGGGGCCACTCTCGCAGAGGGTGTGGCAATGGAAGCCCTCGATGGACGGCGGGAGCTGGTCGGGCAGTTGGCTGCTGAGCACGCCAAAGCGCGTGCCGGGCGCACAGGGGTTGTAGAGCAGCGTCTCCACCTCGCTATACTCCGGGTTGACACGCAGGCCGAGGCTGAGCGCAGGGTTGGCCGCCTTGGCGCGCTGGCCCAGGCGCTCCCACTGACTGAGCGAGTTGAACGTGAGGTGACTGGAGCAACGGGCTATCTCATCGATCTCATAATCGGTATAGGCCGGCGAGAACGTGTGGGTGGGACTGCCAAACTCCTCAAAGCCCAACTTGGCCTCACTGAGCGAACTGGCCGTCGTGGCCGTGATGTACTCACGGAAGATGGGGAACGTGCGCCACAAGGCAAAGGCCTTAAACGCCAGAATGATCTCTGCGTCAGCGGCTTGCGCCACATGCGAGATCAGCGACAGGTTGCGGCGGAGGCGTGTCTCCTCCATGACATAAACGGGTTGATGAACTTGCTCGAAGGTCGTCAGATTGATTTTCATCGCTATATTTTTCTGCAAAGATAAGTTTTATTTCCCAATATTATTGCTGATTTAACAGAAAATTCATACATTTGCACTTGAAAAGAAATGTCTACGATGAAATTAGTAATCATGACTAAATCCACATTTTTTGTGGAAGAAGATATCATCCTGTCAGCCCTCTTCGAGGAGGGGATGAACAACCTGCACCTGTTCAAGCCAGGCTCATCCCCACTCTATGCGGAGCGCCTGCTCACATTGTTGCCCGAAGAGCATTACAATGAGATCACCGTACACGATCATTATTACCTGAAAAACGAATATGGGTTGGCCGGCATCCACATCGACAACCCCACGGAAGACGTGCCCGATGGCTACAAGGGCAACGTCTCGCGCACGTGTTGCGACCTCTCCATGCTGAAGATGATGAAGAAGAAGTCGAAATACGTGTTCCTGAAAAACATATTCGACTGCATCGAGTTCAAGGACGAGAAGCAGACCTTCACCACGCCACAGCTCATCGAAGCCTCGCGCAAGGGGCTCATCGACCGTCATGTGTATGCCCTCGGCGGCATGAGCGTCGACAACATCAAGGCCGCCAAGGACCTTGGCTTCGGCGGGGTGGTCATCTGCGGTGACCTCTGGTGCCGGTTCAACATTCACAATGAGATGGACTTCAAAGGCCTCATCAATCACTTCAAGATGTTGCGCAACGCAGCCGACTGACGACGGACACACCTTATATTATTACGTGAGAACACTTTTATTAAAATATAAACGCTATTCAAAATGAGTGAAAATAACTCTTTCTTGGTCTTCTCGGGCACAAGCACGAGATACCTTGCAGAAAAGATTTGCGCCAGCTTGGGCTGCCCGTTGGGAAACCTTGTGATGACAAAGTTTTCCGACGGTGAGTTCTCCGTCTCCTACGAGGAGTCCATCCGCGGTCGCGATGTCTTCCTCGTGCAGAGCACCTTCCCCAACTCCGACAACCTGATGGAGCTGCTGCTGATGATCGACGCCGCCAAGCGCGCCTCAGCACGCCACATCATTGCCGTCATCCCCTACTTCGGATGGGCACGGCAAGACCGCAAGGACAAGCCAAGAGTGAGCATCGGTGCCAAGCTGGTGGCTGACCTGCTGAGCGTGGCCGGCATCGACCGACTCATCACCATGGACCTCCACGCCGACCAGATCCAGGGCTTCTTCAACGTGCCTGTGGACCACCTCTACGCCAGTGGCGTGCTGCTGCCCTACGTGCAGAGCCTGCACCTGAAGGACCTCGTCATCGCATCGCCCGACGTCGGCGGTTCGAAGCGCGCCAACACCTATGCCAAGTATCTCGGCTGTCCGCTGGTGCTCTGCAACAAGACCCGCGCACGCGCCAACGTGGTGGAGAGCATGCAGATCATCGGTGACGTGAAGGACAAGAACGTGGTGATCATCGACGACATGGTCGACACGGCCGGCACGATCACCAAGGCTGCCGACATCATGAAGGAGGCGGGCGCACTGAGCGTGAGGGCTTTTGCCAGCCACTGCGTCATGAGCGGTCCTGCCTCGGAGCGCGTGCAGAACAGTTGCCTGGAAGAGATGGTCTTCACCGACTCCATCCCCTACACGCACCGCTGCTCAAAGGTGAAGCAACTGAGCGTGGCCGACATGTTTGCCGAGACCATCCGCCGCGTCATCCACAACGAGAGCATCTCATCGCAGTACTTGGTGTAAGCCAGCACGCGACGCCATAAACAGACAAGAGCTGTATCGCCATCCTCCTCGGAGGATGACGACACAGCTCTTTTGCGTTTCGGGGTGATGCCCGCCTGGGAGTCTGGGGCCTATTGTCCCCTCGCCCATTCGACACACATACAAAAAAGCATCCGTCGCACAGGCGGCGGATGCTTTCTTTGTTGTTTATGCGGAGGGCCGAGACTGGCCCTAAGCCATCAAGGGATTAGTCGAGCCACTTCACGTAGCAGAAGTCCTGGCGGTGAGGCAGGTTGGCGTTCTTCGGGAACATGCGCACGCAAGAGCGGAACGAACCGGCGTGATCGGGCTCCACATTGAGCTCGAACGTGTAGTTGTTGCCCTCGTGGCCCGTCATCTTGAACTCGTGGACGGCGAACACACGGCGATCCGACTTGTCGGTATCGGGCTTCAGCACCACCAGTTCCAGGCCGACAGCATCGTCGAGACCCTGCTCGTCGATAACATACTTCAGCGTGTACTTCACGCCCGTCTGGGCGCCGTTGAGCATGCTCTCGTCCTTGCTGACCACATGGATGCCGTCCCAGCGCTCGGCCACAGCCTCCTTCCAAAGGGCGATGTCCTTGGCCAGGCGATACTCGTTGGCAGCGAGCTTCTTGGAGCGGGTGGCCTCCTTGATGTAGAACTTCTCATAGTAGTCGTCGAGCTGACGCTTCATGGTGTAGTGAGGAGCGATGGTGGCGATGGAGTTCTTGATCACCTTCACCCAGTTCTCACTGTAGCCCTTGTTGTTCTTGGCGTAGTAGAGCGGGATGATCTCGTTCTCGAGCAGCGAGTAGATGGTGGCTGCGTCGAGCTGATCCTGATAACCCTGGTTCTCGTAGGTGCGCTCCTGGGGCAGAGCCCAGCCAGCACCCTGGCGATAGCCCTCAACCCACCAGCCGTCGAGCACGGAGAGGTTGACGACACCATTCATCTCGGCCTTCTCGCCAGATGTGCCTGAAGCCTCCAGCGGACGAGTCGGCGTGTTCATCCAGATGTCGACACCCGACACCAGGCGACGGGCCAGCTGCATGTCGTAGTCCTCAAGGAAGATGATCTTGCCCAGGAACTGGGGCATGCGGCTGATCTCGAAGATGCGCTTGATCAGGCCCTGGCCTGCGCCATCGGCGGGGTGAGCCTTGCCTGAGAAGAAGAACAGCACGGGGTGCTCGGGATCGTTGACGATCTTCTCGAGACGATCGAGATCGGTGAACAGCAGGTGGGCGCGCTTGTAGGTGGCGAAGCGACGGCAGAAGCCAATCATCAGGGCCTTCGGGTTGATGCGCTCCAGGATGCTCACCACCTTGGCGGGATCGCCCTGGTTGCGGAGCCACTGCTGGGTGAACTTATCGCGGATATACTTGATGAGCTTCTGCTTCAAGGCCATGCGCGTGTCCCAGATCTCGTCGTCGGGCACATTATAGATGGCGTGCCAGATGCTCTCGTTGCTCTGGTCGTTGAGGAAGTTGGAGTCGAAGTACTTGTCGTAGAGCTTGCGCCACTCGGTGGCGGTCCAGGTCGGGAAGTGCACACCATTGGTGACATAGCCGACATGGTTCTCCTCAGGATAGTAGCCGTTCCAGATGGGGGCGAACATCTTCTGGCTGACCCAACCGTGGAGCTTACTCACGCCGTTGACCTCCTGGCAGGTGTTGCAAGCGAAGGTCGACATGCAGAAGCGCTCACCATGGTCGTCGGGGTTCTGGCGGCCCATGCCGATGAACTCATCCCAAGAGATGCCGAGCATCTGGGGATAGCCACCCATGTACTTGCCGAAGAGGGCCTCGTCGAAGTAGTCGTGGCCGGCGGGCACCGGTGTGTGGACGGTGTAGAGCGAAGAGGCGCGCACCAGTTCCAGGGCTTGGTTGAAGGAGAGGCCCTCCTTCACATAGTCGCAGAGACGCTCGAGGTTGCAGAGGGCTGCGTGTCCCTCGTTGCAGTGGTAGACGTCCTTCTTGATGCCGAGCTTCTTGAGCATGAGCATGCCACCGATGCCGAGGAGGATCTCCTGCTTCAGGCGGTTCTCCCAGTCGCCACCATAGAGGGAGTGGGTGATGGGCTTGTCGAACTGGGAGTTCATGTCGTTATCGGTGTCGAGCAGATAGAGCTTCACACGACCCACATTGACACGCCACACGAGTGCGTGGACCTGATAGTTCATGTAGGGCACGTCGACGACGACCTGGTTGCCGTTCTCGTCGAGCTCGCGCTCGATGGGCAGCGAGTTGAAGTCCTGGGCGTCGTAGTTGGCGATCTGCTGACCGTCCATGCTGAGCGACTGCTTGAAGTAGCCATAGCGATAGAGGAAACCGATGGCGCACATGTCGACATTGCTGTCTGAAGCCTCCTTCACATAGTCGCCGGCGAGCATGCCGAGACCACCTGAGTAAATCTTCAGCACCTGGTTGATGCCATACTCCATGCAGAAGTAAGCCACTGAGGGACGGGTTGTGTCGGGCTTGACGTCCATGTACTCGCGGAACTTCGCGTAGACATCCTTCACCTTCTTCATGATGGCCTTGTCCTTCACGATGGCCTCCTTGCGGTCGTAACCTAAGCGATCGAGCAAGAGCACGGGATTGTGGTTGACTTCCTCATAGAGCTGTTCGTCGAGACTCTTGAAGAGGTTGCGGGCCTCATAGTTCCAGGCCCACCACATGTTGTGTGCCAGCTCATCCAAACACTTCAACTGCTCGGGGAGACTCGACTTGATGGTCAAGTTCTTCCACTGGGGAGCGTTGGCGTAATCTGCTTTGATTTTCATAAAATGTAAGTAGTTTATAATGATTATTTTGTTTGCTGATGGTTCTTTCTTGCCTCGGCCTTGCGCAGGGCGAAGTCGTAGGCCTCCTCATAATACTTGATGAAGTGGCTCCACAGCGCCTTCTTCGACAGCTTGCTGGCGTTGTCGCGCGCCTTCTTCACCTCGGCGGGGGTGAAGTGTGAGAAGAGGCTCACCGTGTCCTTGATGCCGTCGGCCACCTCAGAGAAGTTGTAGTCGGTGCGGTGGATGACCTTCACGCCGTCCTCGATCTCGCCATAATGGCCAATCTCGGAATTGGCCCAGAGGCCAAAGCCGGCAAGGTCGGTGGTGACACAGGGCACCTTGAAGGCCACAGCCTCGAGCGGCGTGTAGCCCCACGGCTCATAGTAAGAGGGATAGATGCACAGGTCGTTGCCGAGGATGACATCAAAATAAGAGAGGTTGAGGATGCCGTCGTCGCCCGTGAGATAACAGGGGATGAAGATCAACTTCACGCGGTCTTCCTTGCGGTTCTGCATGTTGAGATACTTCAGCATGCCGAGCACGTTGTCGTGGCTCATGTCGTTGAGCCAGTGGGTGATGGAGGGCACCTCCAGGGGGGTGTCGTACTTCTTGCCGCTGGCGAGGCGCTCCTGCAGGTCCTTGCGGGGCTCGCCCACCCAACCGGGCACCTCGACAAAGGCCACAACATCCTTCTGCAACTCCTTGTCGCGCAGCAGGCGGTTCATGGCCTCGATGTAGACGTCGACGCCCTTGTTGCGGAACTCATAGCGGCCACTGGTCGAGACGAGCAGGGTGTCGTCGCCAAGGTCGGTGCCCAGCAGGGCGTTGGCCACATCGAGAAGGCGCTTGCGGGCGGCCTTGCGCTTGCGGGTGAAGGCGGCGCCACGGGGCACGAAGTCATCCTCGAAGCCATTGGGCAGCACCACGTCGACAGGCTTGTCGAGCAGCTCCTGGCACTCGCGGGCGGTGATGTCGCTCACCGTGGTGAAGCAGTCGACATTGTGGGCCGTCTGCTTCTCGATGGAGTGCTTGCTCTGCATGTTGAGCTCGCCGGCCATCTGGTCGCCATTGTAGGCGAAGAGGTAGTCGTAGAGGGGCTTGTTGTTGCCAGCTATGCTGCGGCCGATGCTCGTGGCATGGGTCGTGAAGATGGTGGCTATCTGGGGATAGTGCTTGCGGATGTAGAGCAGGCCGAGACCCGTCATCCACTCGTTGCCATGATAGATGACCTTGTCCTTGGCGCTCAAGTAATAGTCGTAGAAACTGCCTACAACCAAGGCGGCCGCATAAGAGAACATGGAGGCTTCGTCGTAGTCGCCATAAGCATGGAGACTGTCTACTTGGAAGTCTTCCCACAACTGTCCGTAGATCTCGTTTTTCTTGGAATAATACTGGGAGAAATCCACCAAGATGGCAATTGGATCGCCTGGCACTGACCAGCGGCCGACACGAAACTTTAGGCCACTCGCCTGGACTGCCTGGCGCCACTCGCTGAAGAGCGTGTCGTCCTCACGGAAGTAAGGACTTTCTTGCTCCTTCCAACAGTCGGGGCCGATAAAGACTACATGGTCACGCAATTTCTCCTGCAATGTCTTGGCGCGCGTTGACAAAACAGCATAAATGCCGCCAACCTTATTGCAAACTTCCCAACTTGACTCGAAAATATAATCGGGAAATATCTTTTCTATTTTCATAAATCAAACTAATCTGATGTTGCAAAGGTAATATAAAAAATATGAAAACCCAACTTAAATTCCTATTATTTTGTAAAATGCTATGTTTTCTTGATGCAAAATGTTAACTTTGCAACAATCAATAAGTTATAGGAATGAAGAAACTGATTACCGCTTTTCTGCTCCTTTTCGCCATAGCCCCTGCTCACGCGCAAGGCCAGGTGGCACATCAGGACACGACGACCTTTGCCGGAATCTTCGACAACAAGGAATACAATGTCTACCTCGACATCGACTTTTACCACAACGACATCATCGTGCCGGGCCAAGAGGTCTTCGGCGAGATGGCCGGATACTTCGGCGACAAGCGCGACAGCCGCAAATGGCTGTTCACCTCGGCCGAGATCATCGACTCAGCAACGGCCAAGGTGGCCATCACCAACGACTATGGCAGCGAAGACCTCGTGGCCACGCTGACCCGACAGGCCGACGGATCCTACGTGCTCAAGCAGGAGGAGGGCAGCACGCTGAAGATTGCAAGAGACCGCAAATGGGTGAAAATGCCCAAGCGACTGACGTTCAACAGGAGAAAAAACTGACACCGATGGACACGCGCATCACCGAACAGCCTTCTCACTACGACCACCTGGAGCGGATGACCGTCGAGGAAATCACGGCCAACATCAACCACGAGAACTGCTCTGTGCCCCTGGCCGTGGGCAAGGCCCTGCCCCAGCTCAACCAGCTCATCGGCGCCATCGAGCAACGGCTCCGACAGGGCGGACGACTGTTCTACGTGGGCTGTGGCACGGGCGGACGCCTCGCCACGCTCGACACCATCGAGGTGCAAAACACCTATGGCACCGACGGGACGCAGATACAGGCCATCTTCCCGGGTGGCACGGACTGCCTGACGCAGACGCGGGAGTCGCGCGAGGACGACACAGACGACAGCTGGCTACAGCTGCAAGCGAAGGCTGTCTCGACGAGCGACATCGTGGTGGGCTTCTCGGCCAGCGGCACCACGCCCTTCGTGCTGGCGGCCCTGCGCCACTGCCAAGCGGCGGGCATCGCCACGGGCTGCATTGTCAGCAATCCGCAGTCGCCCATCGCACGGGCGGCCGACTATCCGGTGGAGGTCATCACAGGACCGGAGTTTGTGACGGGGTCCACACGCATGAAGGCGGGCACCGCACAGAAGCTCTGCCTCGACATGATCAGCACCACCGTGCAGATACGACTCGGACGGGTGGAGGGCAACAAGATGGTGAACGCCAAACTGATGAACCGCAAACTCATCGACCGCGCCGTGCGCATCTTCATGGAGCGCAACCCGCAAGTCACCGACTACGAAGAGGCGAAGCAACGGGTGCTGAAGGCCGGAAGCGTGAAGAAGGCGGAGGAAGAAGGCAAAATAAAATAACGAAGAAAGGGAAAAGAACATGGAGGCTACCTACACTGAACTGACCATCCGCCTCTCGCTGGCCCTGCTGTTGGGCGGAGCGATAGGCATCGAACGTGAGTATCGGGCCAAGGAGGCTGGCTTTCGCACACACTTCTTGGTGGCGCTGGGCAGCGCGCTCTTTTGCGTGGTGTCGCAATATGGATTTGGGGTGGACCTGAAAGACTCATCACGTGTCGCAGCGCAAGTGGTGTCGGGCATCGGCTTTCTTGGCGCGGGCACCATCATCTTCCAAAAGAACGTGGTGAGAGGACTGACCACGGCGGCGGGCTTGTGGGTGACGGCGGCCATAGGCCTGGCCTGTGGCACGGGCATGTATGTGGCCGCAGTGGTCACCACAGCAATGGTCTTGATGGGACTAGAGGTGCTGAACCTCTTCATACCCCAACTGGGAAACATCACCGTGGAACTGAGCTTCGCAGCCCCGTCGCGCGACTCGGTCAAGCAGCTCATCAAGCGCATCAAAGCAGACGGGATGGAGGTGTACTCCTATGAACTGAAAGACCGCCGCACCGCACAAGGTGAGTTTCTGGAGGTGAACCTGGAGATCAAGGCCAAGCGGGGCTTCCACACCCTGCGAATGCTCGACTACATGAACGACTTCTCGGATGTCACCATCTCCACTGTGGAATAGTTCCGCCCATCCTTGCCGGGACCATCGTGTGCCATGCCCCAAAAAGACAAATCCAAGATACCGACACACGGCATGTCGGCATCTTGGATTTTTGTCTGTTGGTTACAAATGATCAGTTTCTCAACTTGATGGTCTTCGTCGGTGATTTCAGGACATAAGTGCCTGAAGGAAGCGATGACAGGATGTCTGCCAACACACGAGCCGAAGCTGTGACTTTCTTCACCATCCTTCCTTGCAAGTCATAAACCAGGACTTGTTCTCCATCTTTGAAAACAGCATCAGAAGTTGTTGATACTGTTGAGATGCCTGTGACCGTATGGTTCTCAATGGTAAGCTCGACGCTGGTCTTGTCCGGATTTAGCATGTTGTTGTATATTCCTTTTTGATTACCATCATAATAATGCAACAAAGTCACTTGATACTTCGAATTCCTTGACAGTTCCGGTTTCAACAGGACCATTGTAGCCTCATCACCGTTCAGACTTACATTTGTCACGGAATCGACAATGATTTCGTCACTCTTTTCATCATAGAAGAGACCTTTGACTACAGCAGAGTAGTGTTTATAGCCAAAAGTTTTCAATCCCAATTTCAATTGAACATCTCCGCTTCTTGTGGTGCCACCGACGATATCGGCAGAAACCATTTGGCAGTAGTCATTCAAGTATTTTTCATCATAAGTGAAACGGCAATTGTAACGAGGGTCTCTTGTGCCATAGTCAAGAGGTGTCAATCCCGTCCGTTCACCATCAGGGGTATCGTAACGTGCCACAAACTCATAGTTACCCTCTAAGGGAAACAAGCTACGGTTAAACTTGATGGTTTGGCCGTAGCTCCAACCTTTCTTGATGTCGAGAAGTTTCTCCTCTTGGGTGTCTTTATTGACCAGGTATATCTTCAGGTCAATCGGGTCATTGTTTTTATTGGCATAGCTATAGTCGACGTTTATATTTGACAAGATCTCATAGTTAGCCACAATATCATAGCCCCTGTCTCTTATTTTTTGGTCATTATAGGAATAATGTCTCATGTACACTAAGCCTGAACCATCAAGGACAGGATAAGCGGGTTTTTCCTGCACATCGATATAGAAGTCCTTTGCCAGAGAAACGTATTTTTCATCTTCAGGCAGTTCCACCTTATAACGGCCAGCTGGCATGGAGAAGCCATTGTCCACATTTTTAGGAATGAACTTTTCGGCATGCGTCGAGGTATAGTCGTTATAGATGTGGTGGAAAGAGAACGAGTTCTGACTGGCTGCGCCTGAATAATATCCGTAGACCTTGTTTGTCTCCACGTTTCTAAACAGCAATTTGGAACTTTGGGAAGTGCCCCTGCCTGTAAGGTATAGGTAGAAGGTCGTTCCGGCATAAACTTCACTCGCTGGCTTGATGTTCTCAATGACCAGCTTGTTTTCGTAGTCATCACCCTCAAGGCCACGGAAAATCATGCCTGTACCACCGTTCACTATTTCCAACGTCGGAGTGATTTGCTTGGGGAATGGACACAGATGTGCTGTTCCACTCTCATCCCAATAAGCCATGCGAATATCATATACGCCATCGTCCAGTCCTGTTGGAACCTTTTGGAACAAGTGATAGAGATTCCACTCGTTGATGGTTGGATAGCCAGAAACGCTCTGGGTGTAAGTGCCTCCCAAGAAATGAATCGCACCATTCCGCGTCAAAACCGGAGCAAACTTGGTTTGTTTGCTTTCGTAAGAATTGCGGGTCACATTAAAATACATAGGTGATTTCGATGTAACGACACTTGGGGCATAGTTCTTTGCTGATGAAACCATATCGGATGACGATGATGCACCATCGCCGAGACTCTTCACCGCACCACCAGTGCCTCTATTGGCCCAATCGTATGGGATAAAGGTCTGGTAAACTTCTTCCTTATAGTCAGTTGTGCGAGGTTGGATGCCAATAATCATACTGTGACGGCAGCGGTATCCCTGCTCATAATTGAAAGAAGTGCCAGGATTCAGAATGGCCACATCATAATATCCGTCATGGGATCCATCCCATCCCCAATTCACGTGCACATAGTTTCGATCATCGATGCCGTCCAGGATAAAACAGTGACTGTTCTCAGGTTTCTCCATCACATAAGAGCCGGATGACTCCAAGTCGGATGCTGAATAAATGATTGGCCTGCCTGCCTCCAACTCATCTTGAATCATTGTCATCCATTTCTTCGTGGATATGCGGTATTTATCCGTATGTAACCGATAACTGTTATAATAATTTTTTTCTCGAGAAACATACATGCACTCATAATTATAATACTTGTTGAGAGCAACGAAGGGGTCAGAGGCTGGCGTTTCTGTATAGCCATAGGTAGCCTTGCATGCAATGCCACATTCAAGTATCAGCTTACTGACAGCATTCTTTTGGGCCTCTGATGCGTTTCCGTCATATTCATTGAGCATATTCGCCCAATCGTAAGTCGTCGTAGAATAGTCGATGTCGTACTCTGTCTCCGAATCAAGGTGAGCGTAATAAAGACTGCCTCCACCTTTGCGGTCTTGATGGTAGTAATTGAGCACTTGAGCCAATGCCACTGGAACGCAACCAGCAAGGGCCGTTTGCTTTCCATTAGAGGGGCATTTCATGTTGAAAGGCTCTCGCTGGCCCCATTTTGTTTTAATCAACGGGGCAACGGGAGCGACTGTTGGGCCTACCCAACTGGGCTCCTTGCTTTCTGAATTGCGCGATTGGATCATGGCCTGTTGATAACCTTCCAACCAGGATCGCATGGCGTCAGGCATGTTGTCGACATCTATCTTTCCTGTGTCAGAATAACCAGCTACGGCTGTGTTGCCATTGCCCGTACACACCAATGCAAAACCGCCCCCAGACACATTAAAAGCATAAACGTTGCTTTCTGGCGAAGAGGCTGAGCCAACAGTGGTGTTGGATTTCGCATGTTTTACACCTTTATTGACCACAACAGGAGTCAGCTTCAAGCCGTTTACCGACTTCTTTGCTCGCAAGAACTCTATTGCTGCCTTTTTAGCATCTTCTTCTGTCTGTGCCGACAAAGGCAAAGACAGGAAAAGGGCAGACAACAGAAAAAGAATTACTTTCTTTCTCATAAAATATAAATTGATTAAGTGATATAGAATGGATACATCAGAAGTTTTTCATTGAGAGTGATTGGTGCAGCATGGTACCGCACCAACCGCCTCATACAGCAGCAGACCAAGTGTACTAATCTACTTTTTGATTCTTGATCTGTATCTTGGCTTACATCATTTTATTTTCCTTTAATTGTGTACTCTTCAAATGTGTCGTAATCGTTGAAGTCGTTATAATCGAACTTGATGCCCTTGGCTCCTTTTTGCAACTGCTGATACTTGGCAAAACCACTCTCGTTGAACACGTTGCTGCCGAGGCTTACCGTCACCTTGCCGCCTTCAAACGAGGCCACGGCATCTTGCGACTCATTGTCGAAAGACCATTCAGCCACGTCCTTGAAATTCTCCACAGCATCTCTCACAAAGACATGGGTGCTCACGACCTTGCCACCAAGCTTGATCGGGAGGCGCTCCACGTCGATGCTCTTGATCTTCCCCTTGCCGTCGCCGATGGCTGTGAACAGGGCGGCATGATGCTTGTCCTGGAACTCGCACACGGTCATGTCGGGCTGCATGACATTGACCATCTCCTTGTACACATACAGGGAGCACGAGTCTGGCACATCGTCAAGCTTCGCTCCTATTTTCACAGGACCCACTCCTTCTGTTGTGGCACGGTCTGTGGTGTAGTCAAAGTAGGTCGCATAATCGACAAGCTCTACGGAAGCAATGCTGTCAAGCGACATGAGATAACGCATCTGCTTATCGTAAATGTCCTTATCGCCGAAGACATAGTCCATCTTATAGCCTTCGGCACCAATGGCAAATTTGTAGTTGTAATCATTGGCGGGAGTAATATCGTCTATTTCCCCCTTAGTAAGCACTGCTCCCTCAGCGCTCTTGGTTAGAAAATAGAGTCTATTTTCTGGCAAAATTCTTCTCTTACTGGGATCCATAGCCAAATTCACCAAGACATATCCACCCAAGGCTGTTGCAGTGTCGACAACGGCTGAAGGTTGCATGGCACTCATTTTGCATGTTGTCTTGTTCACAAGCGGGAAATCCTTGCCTGAGTCGATTCTCTTTATGTCTTCGACCAAAGCTTGGCGTAGATCGTCTCCGAGTCTGTCATGTAAAGCTGTGAAGACATTGGCTCTTTCTTCCATAATCTCCTTATACCTCTCGGGACCCATCTCGTCAAAATTCTCATCCTTGAGTTTCTGCTCCACCTTAGCTATCTCTTCCTTGTATATGCCAATGGCTTTCGCGCGCGCCTCCGGGATACTCCCCATTAAGCCATCGCCAGAGAACTTATAGCCGTCAACGCTGCTTCCACAGGAACACAGCATAGCCATCGCCATGAGCAACACAGACACCAAATTGCGGTTTCTTGTATTCATAAGTAATAATGTTTGTGATTTTTCTCATTAGTAATAAATGATCGTACGCGTCTCTGTCCATGGATCACGCCCTGTCGCTCCGTGGCACACGCGCTTGGTCCAGTTGCCTTGGGCATCCACGGCCTCATAGTCGTAGACCACATTCTCTTCGTAGGTCTGTGGATTTTCATCGCCCATGCCGTCACGGATCTCGCCCTTGCAGTAGCGAGATGAGACAAAGCCCTTGGCGTCGTACTTGTAACTGTAGTCATCACTGCCAGCGTCGGCATCGGAGAATGACGACTTCTTCAAACGTCCCTGGGCATCGTAGGCGAAAGTGTAGCCCGACAAGCCATATTCGCCAACCGAATAGCCGGTGATCTGGCCTTTCTTGTTGCGGGTGATCTCTTCCTTGCGGCCATGGATGGTCTTCAGCTTGCCCTGCTCGTCGAAGACATAAGTGGTGGTTTTCCCATTGCCGTCAGCATTCTTCAGCTTGCAGCTCTTCACGTTGCCAACGAGCTGGAAGGTTGGGCGATCGCCAGGCGTAACCGTCTCTTCGGCGGTCTCCTCGGGAGTTGTCGCTGCGGTGTCGACAGTAGCAGTGTCGACAGCCGTAGAGTCAGACTGTGCGGCGTTAGGCGTGGCAGCCTCCTTGGGCGAGTTCTTGCACGACAAAACCGTGAAAGACAAGGCTGAGAGGGCAACCACTACGAAAGAATAAAAACTTTTTCTCATGATGGTAGGTTGATTGGGTTAATTTGGGTTGTTAGATTATGTTTGATATCGTGTTGCACGAAGTTCAACTTCCGCCATGGCAACTCACGATTGCCAATGCAAGTGAAACTTACTTGAGCAAGCTCCAGCACCAAGCCAGAGCCCACTCAAGTAGTGTCTTTAGTTGCTTTGGTAAGTTACAGGAATATCATAGAAGTCGACGGTTCCATTGCCAAAGGGATAGTCCGTAGCACTACAAGCTAACTTGAAATCAAAAGTTGTGGCTTTAGAGTTAACATCATAAAGTCGGAAGGTATACTGTTGAGAGTTAGAGTCCAAGAGTTTGCAAGACACAGCCCCTTTGAATGTATAACCATCAAAAGAGATTTCACTATTATAGTACTGCTTGCCTGTGTTATCCTGAGGGTAAGAAGAAAAACTTCCCGCACTGATTTGGAAGTTCTGAAGGTCCTCACCTGTGTTGTTTTGAACACTAAATGTGATGTCAACGACACTTTTTCCGTTGATAGTTTTCTTCTGTACTTTTTCAAGTGTATACGCAAGGGCAAGGTCATTGGTACAAATGCCATTACTGAGAATGCGGTTGTCCCGGATGTTGATCTTGTCAATCTCTCCACGTCCATTGAAGTTAAGCGCCGAACATGAGCATCCAAAAATCAAATTAAGTTTGTTCGCCTTGCTTGAAGCATTGAAGTTTTTGATCAAGAAAGAACCTGTGATGGTCTCTCCTTTGCTCATCGAAGTACGGACGGTCCCCATCCAATTGCTTCCAAACGAAATGTCGGAATAATAAGTGTTGCCAAGATTGTCTTGACACATGTCAAAAGCAGAGACTCCATTGAGCTGCACCTGTGGCAGGTTCTCACCTGAGACATTCTTCAGCGTGAAATTGACTTGCAGGTTGTCTCCCACTCGCTCGCAGTTGGTGATCTTCATCTGGAAATAGTCCGAGAAGGTCGGTTCCTTGTCCTTGTCGTCGGTAAGTTCATCACACGATGCAAATGCAAGGACGGCAAAGAGCATCATGAACAAACACTTTAGGTGTTTCATATACATAATTGTTTTGTGGCACACAGGTGCCGGGTTAATGAAAAGTGAATTGCCTAATCAAAGCATTATGTATACAAAAAGCGTGGGAACTTCCTGTTGTCCATCCCACGTACAGAGGCTCTCGCATTGCCTATCTAAGTTGAACAGACAACGTCAGAGCCCACGCCGATATGAAAACACAAGTCGCGAAACCAACCATAAAAGCCTAAAGAGACTGCATCCAAAAGGATACAATAAGGGCTTACAGGTAAGTTCACGGCATGATATAATCACACCCGGGGCATCTACCGTTGCAATGTTCGAGACTTAGATCTTAGAAACTTTGCGAGAATTTCTGTACGTCAAGAACAGAGCGCCAAGTAAACGCCTTTCATATGTCATCCTCTCTCCCGCCCCACCTCCTTTGCTGTAGGGCTAGGCCCCACAAAAAGGCTCGGCGTGTGCTGAGGACAAATCAGCTGTACTGGCATTTTCATGCACTGCACACATCTGATCTGCCGACAAAGTTAAAGAATATATTTCGAAAGAACAAGAGAAATCAAGAAAAATTATAAAAAATATTTCACACAAGTAAAACACAAGCAAAATACATGCAGTCATGTAGAGTCGTATTCATCCTGTCACTACACCAATATGAAGGCAGTCCGCTCCTCTACTACACCATGCCGGCAGCAGAACTTGCGCATATCCTATTCATCCTCCCATATTGCCAGTTCAGCAGCCCATTTTTCCTTTTAATAGAATGTTTATGTCATTTTATGCTATGGAGTCAAAAAAAACAGTACCTTTGCATCACAAATTGACAGTTCTATAAATGGAAACATAATAAGACTCATGAGAAAAATATTCGCACTTAGCATGATGCTTTTAACTGCCTCCAGCATGATGGCGCAACAGAAAGTGAAAAGCCTCTCCGTGGAATTGTTTGGAGCGCAAAACACCATAGGCATCAACTACGACAGCCGATTGAAAGGTAATTTAGGATTAGGCTATCGGGTCGGTATCGGATTTGGCTACGGCGACAATTCCAACTTGTTTGATCAAAACATCAAAGGCGTGGGAGTGCCCTTGGAAATGAATTACTTGTTAGGCAACAAACATCACAAACTTGAGATAGGCGTTGGTACAAGCTTGGGCATCTATCATGTCAAGGAGACAACTTGGTATTATAACCAACCCATACCACCTGAGACTGAAGGACAGGCAGAACAACACACATCAACAAGCAACCGGTTTGGCTATTTCCTGTTCGGCGACCTTGGCTATCGCTATCAGCGCAACAATGGTCTGATGTTCCGCATAGGCATCTCACCCTCCTTTAATTTCGGCGACAAGTATGGATTGAAAAAATCGGCATTCTATCCCTATATCGGATTGGGATGGTCATTCTAAAACAAAAAGGGCACATCTATATGAAATTTGCTATCATACAGATGTGCCCTTTTCTTATTACAACAAAAGAATTTACCTAACCGAAAATCAACTTACTCTTTCATATCCCTGTTCACCATAGCACACACACAAGAGTCCGACCAAACATTCTCTGCAGTCTCCACCATGTCAATCACCGTATAGATTGGCAAGATGATGCCCATGATGCCCACAGGCATGTTTATACCTGTCATAAGCGATAGCGTGAGAAAATAACAGCCCATAGGTACTCCTGCGTTGCCAATGGCCGACACTACAGCAATAAAAAGCCAGGTCAACATGGTCCCAAAGGTGAGAGCCATGCCCCCATTTTGCATCACAAAGAGGGAGGTCACAAGGATGAACGCAGCACAACCATTCATGTTGATTGTGGTACAGATAGGCAACACAAAGCGAGCCACACTACTCTTCGCCCTCATGCGTTCCTCAGCGCACTGAATGGTGACAGGAAGAGTGGCTGCTGAACTTTTGGTGAAAAAAGCCATAAGAACAGCGGGCATCTGTTGACGGAAAATCTTGACTGGATTGAGTCCTCGAGCCAACAGAAAAAGAGGCAGCACAACAGCAAACTGAACGAGGTTACCACCAATGATAATAGCCATGTATCGACCCAAGGAATCAGCTACCATTCCTGCCGACATCTGAGAAGATAGTTGAGCAGCATAAGCCATGATGCCCAAGGGCAGAGCCCAAATAAGCGCACGAATAAGCACGAACAAGATGTCCTGAAGACCAAGAAGACCAGTGAGAACGACATTCTTCCGATCTGAAGAAGGCTGTTTTGCCAAAGCTATTCCTACAGCAACCGACAATATAAGTATCGACAACACATTACCTCCAAGAAAAGGTGCCACCACATTATTTGGTATAACCCCAAGAATATGATCATAATATGACTGATGTTCAATGCTACTAGGCAACCCTGGATTGTTGCTTGTCAGTAACGAAGACGGAAGATTGACAGGATGTATGAGGTAGAAAAGCAACAGCCCCACAGAAGCGGCAGCGAAAGTTGTAAGCAAAGTGTAGACCAGAGCATGCCTAAAGATACGCCCCGTGTCACGATGATCACCAAGTGAAGCCAAAGTGGTTGAAACGGCTAAAGCAATAGTAGGCACGGCTAACAATTGAAAAAGTCGGGTAAAAACAGTGGCGATAAAGTTTGTCAAATCATCTATCCATTCAATACCAAGAAGACCGAGTAAAGCCCCAGCCACCATTGCACCTATCCAAAGCATCATTTGCCTAGAATGAAAATTCATTGTCATTATATTCGCAATCATAAATTAATAGTACCCAAAAATCAAACTACAAAATTACAAATTATTTGCAAACAATACAATAACGCATAAAGGGTATATTAATAGAAAAACAAGCGAAGCCCGAAGACTCATCGTGAATCTTCGGGCTTCTCTCTGATTGAAAAAAGGCGGCTTCCTACTCTCCCGCATTGCATTGCAGTACCATCGGCGCCACTGGGCTTAACTTCTCTGTTCGGAATGGGAAGAGGTGGGACCCCAGCGCCATAACCACCTGATTAATTCGCTGCTCTTGG
>JBNMMB010000070.1:0-18863 GCA_050875105.1 Prevotella sp.
CATAAAGAGCCTCGCAGAGCGTCTTGAACCTGAGACACAGCTGCGCATCAGAAACCTCACGGGCTTTGCCTTTGACCTGACTGTGGAACAGGTATGTCGCCTCATTAAGAGGGTCAGAAAGGAAAACCACATCATCGACCACGAGGCAACAGCGGAGAAGATACGAAAGTCTCTCAAAGTCATTCACGATGACAGAAACAGCCGCTTTGACCCGTTCACTTATCGGGGAAAGCCTCTGTCAGACTTTTGCGCCCCTGAATGGGTTGAAGATGTGGCAAAAGTCGTTGAGAGTGAAATCTACAATGAGGACGGGGAAAACAATGCCCGTGCTTACACAAATGTTAAACTTGCGTATGATAACATCAAAACAGATTTTTATCAACGCTTAAACGGTTAAAAACTATGATAGTAATTATTGACAATGGTCACGGAGAAGACACAGCGGGCAAGCGTTCTCCTGACGGAAGACTGAGAGAGTACGCCTACGCCCGTGAGATTGCCAAGCGGCTGCAGTGTACCTTGTGCCGAGAGCTTGGGGCGGGTCACGTCTTTCTCTTGACCCCTGAGACGAACGACATTAGCCTGAAAGAACGCTGTCGGAGGGCGAATAACCTCTGCAAGGCTCACGGGGCTTCAAACGCCCTGTTAGTCTCAATTCATAACAATGCGGCGGGGGCTGACGGCAAATGGCATGAAGCCCGTGGGTGGTCAGCACACGTTTCTCTGAACGCCTCTCAGAAGAGCAAGACCCTCGCACGCTGTCTTGCTCAGGCGGCAGCGGATAACGGGCTTAAAGTGAGAATATCAACGCCACAACAGCCGTATATCGTTCAGAACCTTGCCATGTGCCGTGACACGGTATGTCCCGCTGTTCTAACAGAGAACCTTTTTCAGGACAACGAGGAAGACGTGGCGTTTCTTCTGAGCGAAGAGGGCAAACAGACCATAACAAAGGTTCATGTGGACGGCATTCTTTCATACATCAAGAGTTTGAAGAAATGACAAAGCACCTTATCCTTTTCATGGCGGCGGCTTTACTCATGTGGGGCTGCTGCCCTTGCCGTAACCTGACAACAGAAACAGACAGCCAGGATAGCACCCGTGTTGAGGTCAGGACAAAGACCATTCTCGTCCCTGACACAGTGTTTGTCGAAATTCCCTCTCAGACAGCGGAGCGCACAACCCGTGACAGCACTTCACACCTTGAAAACGAATACGCCGCCTCAGACGCTCGCATCAATCCTGACGGCTCTCTCTTCCATAACCTCAGGACAAAGCCGCAGAAGAAGCCCGTGGCGACCGACAAGAAGATTGAACAGCGTGACAGCATCGTTTACCGAAACAGGCTTGTTCAGGTCACGAAAACGATTTCAGTTCCCCGTGACCTCACAAAGTTTCAGAAGACACAGATTGCGGGCTTTTGGTTTCTTCTTGCCATTATCGCCCTTGTTGTGTACCTTAAACGGAGACTGAACGGCGTGAAACGCTGAAAATGATTTGTGAGTAAGCAGAAAAATCGGAAATTTAATCGGAAACTGAAAGAATTTTCTTACCTTTGTAACAAATTTTGAAAAATATAGCGTTTGCTATTGTTTTGAGGGTCAAGAAAATCGCCAAAATTTCAGACAGCCTTAGAAGCAATGGTAGATGCCCACGTATATCGTGGGCATTTTCCTTGTGGGCTGTTCGGGTGTTTGGCGATACCTCTTGACCAACAAGGAGATGCCCACGTTTTTTACGTTGGGTCTCTGAGACAACGGCAAGCCGTGTTTTGCAAAGGTACAGAGAAATAACGTAAAAACGAGCGATATGGACTTCAAAGATTCGATTAAACAAATATCTGAACGCATTGAGAGCCTGAAAGACAACTTGAAGACAGAGGAAGCCACGAAGACGGCTCTCATTCTGCCATTCCTCAGTGCGCTCGGTTATGACGTGTTCAACCCGTTGGAGGTTCTGCCTGAAATGAGTTGTGACATCGGGATGAAAAAGGGTGAGAAAATTGACTACGCCATTCTGAAAGACGGCGAGCCGATTATTCTCATTGAGTGCAAGCATTGGGAGCAAGACCTGAACTTATATGACAACCAACTGATACGCTATTTCAACGTGTCACGGGCAAAGTTCGGCGTTCTCACAAACGGCATAATATACAAGTTCTATACAGACCTTGCCGAGCCAAACAAAATGGATGAAAAGCCATTCCTTGAAGTGAACCTCCTTGAACTGAAAGACGCTCAGGTCGAAGAGTTGAAGAAATTTCATCGGTCATACTTTGACGTTGACAACATTCTGAGTTCCGCAAGCGAGCTGAAATATATGGGCGAACTCAAAGCCGCCATTTCAAAAGAGTTCGCGAACCCCACCCCTGACTTTGTGAGGTTCTTCGGGAAACAGGTCTATGACGGCGTTTTCTCCCAAAAAGTTCTTGAACAGTTCACAACACTAATAAAGCGCACAATCGGCAGTTATATAAACGACATAATTTCTGACCGTCTGAAAGCCGCCATAAAGACAGATGAAGAAACAACGCCTGAACAGAGAGCCGCTGCCCCTCAGACAGAAGAACAGCCCTCAGAGGTTGAGCAAGCCGAGGACGGCATTGTGACAACAGAAGAAGAGTTGGAGGCGTTCTTTGCCGTCAAGTCAATTCTCCGCAACGTTCTGAGTTCTGACCGCATCACTTATAAAGACACCCGTTCTTACTTCGGGGTTCAGATTGACGGCAACGTGCGGAAGACAGTTGTCCGCTTCTATTTCAATCAACCCCGAAACAAGCGTATCGCCATAATATCAGAAGACAAGTCAGAGCGTATGTACAAGGTTCAGACCATTGACGAGATATACAACTACGCAGATGAACTGACAGAGGCGGCGAAAAGATACCCCTAAACCGCCAACGGCGATTGCGCCCGTATGTCGGCGTATCTCTTTTCAGGTGATAACTTACACGAGATTGAAAAGTAAAGCCCGTGTGCGGCGTATTCGAGAAAAATAACTATCTTTGCATTAATAAGACTGAAAGAGGGGTCAAAAAGCCCCTCTTTTTACATTTTTGTTGCTGTCTTGTTGCTCTGACTTTTAGTTAATAGGCTTAAAGCACTGATAATCATCTGAGTTTCAGGCTATAACAAACGTTTGCGTGGGAAAGTAAATGTTCTGTATTGGTAAGTAAAAACAACAAAGAGGAAGCTACCGAAGTAGTATCCTCTTTGACCTTGCTTTGTTTCTTAGTGATTCCGTTGGGGTTCGAACCCAAGACCCACAGCTTAGAAGGCTGTTGCTCTAATCCAACTGAGCTACGGAACCATCCATATTTTTGCTTTGCAAAATTAAGGATTTTATTTGATTCAAGGAAATATTACAGTGGTCTTGCCTCGCGATTTAACAGTATTTTAACTTTCTTTGCTGATTTTATCGACTTAATCAATCCACAATCGATGGTAAGACGCAACTGGCTCCCCAATTATTTCTGATGTAAGGTTGCTTATGCTGGTAATATTTGAAGTGAGAGTGCGTTAATCATGGAGCATGGTTTCGACAAATTTTCTGACTGTTTGTGTGTACTCTTCGTGATGGTCACGATAGGCCATGGCGTGGACAGATCCCTTCGCAATCATTAGCGACTTGGCTCCATGTTGCTTTACCTTATATAAAGGATGAACCATCCATGAAGGCACGAATTTGTCGTTGTCGCCATGAATGAACAGCATCGGTTTGGTGCTACGGGCCACTTGGTCTATCTGCCGGGCCTTGGCAAACGACCATCCATATCTCATCTTGCAGAGTGTGGAGGTGGTGTTCATCAGTGGGAAAGAGGGTAGGGCAAACTCGTCTTTCAATTGAGCGGCAAACTCGTCCCATACGCTGGTGTAGCCACAGTCCTCAACAAAACATTTCACATAGCTTGGCGTTGGCTCGCCCGACACGGCCATGATGGTTGCCGCACCCATGGAAATGCCATGAAGCACTTGCTGGGTGTGTGAACGACTCGGATTTTTGGAGAAGATTTCGTCGGCAATCTCCGACCACCGCATGACGTCCCATCGGTCATTCCACCCCATCTGTATGTGGTCGCCTTCGCTCTGCCCATGAGCGTATAGGTCGGGCAGAAGCACATTATACTGCAAGTCGTGGTTGTAGAGGTAAGCAATATGGAGCATACCCTCGGCACGCATCTTGTAGCCATGCACAATCACAGCTGTCTTGCTGGTAGCTTGCGGAGCGTAGAGGTAAAGAGCATGTGCCTTGTAGCCCGAGGGCATGAAGACAAAAGTGTCCCTCATGCAATGGTGCTGATAGACAGAGTCCATCCACGACGCAGTCCAAGGGCACTCGCGCATTACACGTTGGCGTTGTACAGAGGCCGGCTTCCGCTTCTGCGGTTGGTAGCCAAGCGAATAGTCGAGCATATAAAAGCTGGCGCCTGCAATGGCGAGCAGCAGTATGCCTGCTGCCAAAACGAGGCCTGTGGCCCAGCGATTGGTTTGTCTTTTGTTCATTGCTTCCTACTGATGATGCTTTCCAAAAACTCGCAAGCATCGGCAACGCACATGGGACACTCGCGCAAGACCTGCTTGGTCTCCACGCCCTTCAATGCCTTGCACTGTGTGGCGTGGTTGCGCTCTTGAAACTTTGTCATCATCTCCCGCATGCCCTTCATTGATCTTGCCTTGTCGTTTGTTATCATGCCCAATGCGATGCCTGCTCCCACTAGGGCTCCACAAGTGCCTTCCATGTTGCCCATGCCTGCTGCAAAACTGTTGCAGAGGTTACAGCTAGTCATCTCATCAATGCCAGTCAGGTCACAATAGGTGCAAAGCACTGCCTGGGCACAATTATATTTTCCGCTCGCCTTTTTTTCGGCGGCTATCATCTTTCTCGTCTCCATTGTTTCGTCTATTAAAAAACTAGAATTTTACAACTGTGTCAAGACTCCTAATCCATGTCATTCGTCATGCAATCAAGTTCGAGGGCTAGCAATTTTTCAAGCATTTCTTTGCCTCCAGGTTCCAAAAAGAAGCGCTGACAGCGACTGTCCTTCTTGCATGTTTGACGGCGAATATACCCTTTCTTCTCCATCGCCACAATGACTTTGGAGGCGTTCGATTTAGAGAGCCCTATAGCGTTGGCTATGCGCCCGGACAACATGCCGTCTTTCTCGGCTAGTTGGAAGAGTACCATGGCTTCGTTGATTTTTAGCCCCAGTTGCTCTTGAAGTTGAGTCTCCACCTTGTTGATTGTCAGGAACATATCACGAATCTGACTGAAACACGCTTTGTCCATTCTGTCAGTTTGTTATTATTTCACCAATGTGGACTTGATGATGGCCTCGAAGTCGGCTTTCTGCATGGCCCCCATCTGTGCTGTGGGCTGGCCCTTGACCGGAACGAAAAGGAAAGTTGGGATGCTCTCGATGCCGAAAGTAGCCGCTAGTTCCTGCTCCTTGTCCACGTCAACCTTATAAAAGTCGATCTTGCCTTTGTAGTCCTTAGCCAGTTGCTCCACCACAGGCGCTGTCATTCGGCAGGGACGACACCAAGTGGCGTAGAAGTCGATGATGACGGGGCGGTCGCCCTCAAACACCCACTCTTTTGGGTGCTTCTCATAGTCCATCACTTTTTTCTTGAATTCAGCTGTGGTGAGGTAGTTTACCTTTCCGGCACCTGACTTCGCCAGCGAATCGTTGCCAATGGTTTGGTCACTAGCAGCCTTCACTGGCGCGCCTTGCTCCATCGCTTGAGTCTTGTTTTGCTTATTTTGGGAGCACCCCGTCATAGCTACTGCTACCATGGCCATTGCCGTTACGAATAGTCTTTTCATTATCTTCATCTTTTTGTTGTTCTACTTTGTTCTTTTACTATGTTTGTTCCGGAAACGGTTGCAAAATTAGCAAACAGTTTCCATTTTCACAAGTTTCTTTTGGAAAACAAACGTTTTTTAACTTTCGTAAGGAGATTATACACCTTAATTATTTGTTAGTAATTTTCTGAAAAAACAGGCTTCTCCGAGCTACACCTTCTAGAGAAGAAAAAATGAGTTTTGTCCGATTAAATTTCGTTAAAGTTCTTAATATTGGTTAATATGTATGAAATTATTTCACGAAAGATATCCAATGGAGTGCCGATAGATATCGAATCGAGACTCGATAGATATCTTATCGAGACTCGATAGATGCTCTTCGGAGGGTCCATAAGATATCTATCGCAAAACCTTGAGCATGCACAAAGTTTCCCCAAAGGTCTATTTTCTCATAAAGCTCTAACCATTAGCTGTTTGAACAAAACTCTCTCAGAATCGCGTATTTGCGAGCAAAAGTAGTCGTGATTGATTTCAAGCGATTCTCAGAAGATTTTTTGTCCTAATAATTACCATAAGATAAGAGCATGGTGAAAGACGACGAATATTACTTTTGGGAGGATATATAACGGGTTATCATAGGAATGAAACGCAATTGTGATGCCGGAATGCCGGCATTATGAAGAAAGTTGTGTAACTTTGCAACATACAAAATCAATAATACAGATGAAGAAGATCATTACATTCCTCTTTGCGGCAGCGTTGGCTTTGCCAAGCTTGTCAGCAATCCATCGACCCAAGTTGGTCGTCGGGCTTGTGGTAGACCAGATGAGATGGGACTACCTTTATTATTATTATGACCAATTCCAGGATGGCGGTTTGCGCCGCCTCGTGGATGAAGGTTACAGTTTTGAAAATACGATGATCAACTACCTTCCCACGGTGACGGCGATTGGCCATTCGAGCATCTATACCGGTTCGGTGCCTGCGTTGACCGGTATTGCTGGCAATAATTTCTGGAAGGACGGTCGACGCACTTACTGTTGCACCGACACGACTGTGACCAGTGTAGGTTCCAAGAGTCGCGAAGGGCAGATGTCTCCCCGCAATCTTATTGCCTCAGGTGTCGGAGACGTGCTGAAGATCGCCACCGACTACAAGGCCAAGGTTTTTGGCGTGGCCTTGAAAGACCGGGCTGCCATCTTGCCCGCTGGCCATGCGGCCGACGCCGCTTACTGGTGGGATATGTCAGCTGGTCATTTTGTATCGTCGACCTATTACATGAATGACTTGCCAAAGTGGGTGAAGGCAATCAACAAGGAGATAGGCGTGAAACCGGGCACCGACGTGAAGACTTCTGTGCAGGGCGTGACCAAAACATTCCAAATGGCTGAGGCCATACTGAACAATGAGCATCTTGGGGAAGACGATGTGACAGACATGTTAGCCATTAGCGTTTCCTCCACTGACGCCATTGGCCACGCCTTTGGCACGCGTGGAAAGGAAAACCACGATGTCTATATGGAGTTGGACCGTCAATTGGCTCATTTCCTGCAGGTGCTCGATCAAAAGGTTGGACGCGGAAACTATCTGCTCTTCCTCTCGGCAGACCATGGAGCCTCACACAATCCCAATGTGCTGAAGGCTCATAAAATGCAAGCTGGAGGACTTGAGACCTGGAACAATTGGAAGCCCTTGCAAACACGCCTGAGCCAAGAACTGGGAATTGCGGGCAATGTCATTAAAGATGAAGATGCAGGTCGCATCTATCTCGATCATGCGCTGATAGAGAAGAGTGGCAAATCGCTTGAGGAGGTGAAGGCGGCAGTCATCAAGGCGTTGGAACAAGATGACAATATCCTCTATGTGGTAGATTACGACAAGGCGCTCACCACTTCCATTCCTCAGCCCATTCGTGAGCGCATCGTGAACGGATACAACAAGAAGCGCAGTGGTGACTTAATCTATGTGGCTAAGGCCGGATGGGAAAACGTGAGCAATTCGCCAGACTACGTGGGGACTACCCATGGCCAGTGGAACCCTTATGACTCCCATATCCCCTTCGTGCTATTGGGCTGGAACGTGCAACATGGCCAAACAAGTGAGCCGACTTACATCGTCGACATTGCACCTACCGTGTGCGAAATGCTCCACATCCAGATGCCCAATAGTTGCGTGGGCAATGCACACGCCCTGAAGGCGGCACGGTGAAAATAGGCTGGCATTTGTCAACACGTATGTGAGCTTAACAGTCACTTACAAAAGAAATGTCTGCCCACGGTTCATACCAATAGGTGGATGGACATGTCGCAGATATATGAAAAAGGCAGCTATTGTTACTCAGACAATGGCTGCCTTTTGTTGATTACGATGGTACTCATATGGGAAGCCATCTGTACTTGATAGAGAAGCCGGCAGTACTTGATAGAGAAGCCAGCAGTACTTGATAGAGAAGCTGGCAGTACTTGATAGCGGGTCACAAAAGATTAGTCACGCCTGTTGTTTCGATTCTTCCAAATCTGCTTAAATAAGCTATTATCTTTTGCCATGTAGCCCACTGTTGACAAGTTGCACGAATTTACAGAAAGAATGATGATTCGCCTCTTGAAATATCAAATAGTTTGAAATAGGGCGTGCCAGGAAAGCTATATTGACTGAATATAGCTGATTTTCCATCATGGCATGAAGAGCAAGATACGCAATGGAAAGGATGTTTCTTGATAAACATCAAGTCGCTTTGACAATAAACATATTTTACAAAGTATGTAATTTGTCTATTCATCTTACATAATTTTAGCAGAAGGTGCTTTCCGATTTATTTCAAATAAAACTATCATAATGTCAATCATTGAACCATCTTTAGTGCTGCACTCAAGTATGCATGATAGAAAAATGTAAGTTGTAACCCTTATTCTGTTCATTTTTGAAATTTATCCTTCGGCGTCTACTTTTAAATTTACTAAGCTGAAAAATAATTATAAAATAGTGTTAAAGAATTATTGTGGTTCGATATTATTTGTATATCTTTGCAGCAGAAAACAAAACCAAGACTAAAAAATAAAGGAGACAAGAACATGAAAAAGATCGCTTTGATTTCCATGATGTTGCTGATGACCGTGGCAAGCTTCGGTCACAAGCGTGTGAGTGACAACGCAGTTGTTGTGGCAGACACTATCTACTATGCAGCCAACCAGATGAGCGTAGCCAACGCCGACCAGGCTAGCTACTACCGCCTGCTAATGACACAGGGGACGGGACTCAACAAGGAGGACGTTTTCAAGGATTATTACATGGATGGCACGTTGAAAGCCGAGGGAGGCTACAACTTTGTTGACCTCGGCAACGACAAGAACACCATACTGAATGGTGATGTCATCACCTATTATGCTAATGGCAAGGAGAAACTCCATGGCAAGTATGTGGACGGCAAGCGCAATGGCTATTTCACGTTGCAGCTCCGTGAAGGTGGAGTGGCCGTTGTGAAGTATGTCAATGGTCGTTCCGCATTCGACCATTTCATGGTCACTCGTCCCGATGGTAGCCAGGAGGAGCGTCCCCTTTCAGAAATCAGATCTCTCTTACAATAATAACGTATAAGCAATCAGAATGTATAAAAGGCTTGTAGTCGTGAGACTGCAAGCCTTTTTCAGTAAGTTTGATGATATGTCTTTTGAAAAGGATTGTTGGCGTCTATTCGGCTCATTCGCTTTTTGTTTGCAACGCGTTCACCCAACTAACGATAGTGCTTAGCACCTCTGTCGCAATGGTCTCCTCTATCTGCTGATATTCAACCACATTACCAATTGTGCAATGTTGAAAGAGGTGGTTGAGACCATCGAAAGCATGTGTTGTATGAGCGCAATGAGTGAGGCCTGTCTCAAGAGCTTGCAAGTTGGCATCGCACTCCACTTGCCAGTCTTTTGTGCCGTTGAGCGCCAAAACTGGACACTTGATTTTACAGAGGTCCTTTCGGACGTCAAGGTTCAGCAGATAGCGGAAGTAGGGTGTGTCACATTGTTTCGCCGATTGCAGCAACACAGTTTTCAGTTCTTGAGGAACATTGTTGAGGTTGAGCTCGTCTAGTTTTTTCCCAGCAGCCAAACTCTCGAACAATTCTTGAATGACGGTGCAATAGTTGTTGAGCGTCTCTGCCGGGAGTCCCATCGTGGCCAAGCCCTTTCTGTTTTGTGAGATGAGTGCTTCTTTGCCGGAGACAACCAAACCAGCTAGCGACACCACGAAGTCTGGTTGGCCCTCTGCTGCCATCATAAGCGCAATGGTGCCACCCTCGCTATGTCCCAAAATGCCGACTTTATTAAATCTTCTCCGCAAGAGCTTCATGGCCGCATCGGCGTCACTTTTGAAGTTGGCTGTCGTGTATTGATCCATCTTGTAGCCATCGACGCCATATCCACGATCATCATAGCGCAGCGAGGCTATTCCCTGACGGGCTAATGCATCCGCAATGACAGCGAAAGGCTTGTGGTCGAAAATTTCCTCGTCGCGATTTTGCTGTCCGCTACCGGTGACCATCAACACAACAGGCGTATTCTGATTGTAGTGAGGCGGCAATGTCAAAGTGCCGCCAAATGTAAAACCATCGTTACTGAAAGACACTGTCTCCTCCTTGTAAGGGTAGGGAGGCGTTGGTGTTTGTGGGCGGTTCACCTTGGCCACTCCTGGAGTTAAAGTCAAAGGAAAGCTAAACCCATTTTGCGTGAAAGCCCCCTTAATGGTCATTCCCTTCTGCTTGCCAATGTAAGTGGCTCCAATGGCTGGTACCTTGACCTGTAGACTACTGTCGGGCAACATTGCCTTCTCTGCGTGAATGCCCTTCGCACCTTGCGAAGGAGAATCCATGGAGCACTTGTCGGTTGAGAAATGAAAGACCAATGGCAGCTTGGTTCCTTGGATATCAAGTTCTCCTTTCCACGTGTCCTCTTGAGCGCTGGTAGTTGCGCTGAAAAGTGCCAATAGGGCTATTGATAACGGAGTTTTGAATTTCATCTTGTTCTTATGGGGTAATCTTAAGAATGAAAATAGCGCAAACAGAGAGTGACCGCAGGTTGGACCACTATCTTTGAAATGAAAAATGGCCATCATTCGCACATAAGACTTCCCCTGAAAACGGTGATAATTTGTTTCCTGGGGAGTCTGTGCCGAAGGATGGCCATTTGTTTCATGTAGCGAGCAGGTGTGGACGTTTAGTCCAACAATGCCTTGAACTTGTCGTTGAGGACCGCTTTGGGCGCAGCGCCGACAAACTTATCGACCAGCTGTCCGCCTTTGAAAAAGAGGATGGTCGGGATGTTGCGCACGCCAAACTCAGCTGCAACTTCGTCGTTCTCCTCCACGTCGCACTTGCCTACAACAATTTTTCCGTCGTAGTCATTTGCCAACTCAGAAATGACGGGGGCAACCATGCGGCACGGGCCACACCAAGTGGCCCACAGGTCAACTACCAACGGCAGTTCGCCATTCTTGTAAGTCTCAAAGTTCTCGTTAGTGATTTGTACTTCCATTGATTGTTATTGTTAAATGATTAATTGTTAGACTTGTTATACTGCATTAAATTGAAGTCATTGTAAAAGACTGGTTAAATCTCAGAATTCCACCGTTCTTGTGCCATCTTCTTGTTCTGTGATCGTGACTTTGACGGCATCACCCGGAAGGATTTCCTCAATGAGCTCAGGCCATTCCAGGAAGCATGGGGCGCCACAATAGAAGTAATCCTCATAGCCCATGTCGTAAACTTCTTCCAATTTCTTGATGCGATAGAAGTCGAAATGGTAGATGGGACCGCCAATGACACTTGATTGATACTCGTTGACGATAGCGAATGTGGGTGAAGTGATGACATCATCCACTCCCAACTCCTCACAGATGGCCTTGATGAAGGTCGTCTTTCCTGCTCCCATCTTGCCATAGAAGGCAAAGACATTAGACTTTCCCATGTTGGCGACAAACTCTCGTGCCGTCTCACGGATTGTACTTAATGATCTGATAGTCAGTTTCATTGTATGATGTTTTTAATCTTATTTTCCATGTTGTTGATGAACAGCCAATGCTTAGTTAACCGAGTAGCTCAGGTTGGCTTGTTGCTCTACGTAGTTTACAAATTCCTTGCTGATCTCCACCTGCTGGGTCGATGACTTGAGCAAAATGCTGGTGTTGTTCTCATTATCTTTGATGTTGAAGAACAGTTCCGTCTTTCCACTTTTTTTGCCAAGTGTAGTCAGGATGTCATTCACCATGGTGGCGTCAATGTCATTTCCATTCACATTTATAGTGAATCGTTTGATACGCTCCGTCTTGACTGTTTGCAGATATTCCACATTCTCGATGTTGAGGTAATAGTTTTGGCTTGTGGCAAAGCGCTTTTCACATTTGGCTGTGATAAACACAGAGCAACTCTCAGTGAGCATTCCGCTCCACTTGCCCCAGTCTTCGCCGAAGAGCGCAATCTCTCCTGATCCCTCAAAATCTTCGATGGTCACGATGCCAAAAGGCTTGCCCTGCTTGTTGAAACGCTGGTTGACATTGGTGATGATACCACCGAACGTGATTTCCTCGCGTGCAGCCAAAGCCTCGTAGTTGTCTTTTGTCACCTCTTTGCAGAGCGTGTTGCACATCTTGTGCAAGATCAACGAGTAGTCGTCGAGCGGATGAGCAGACAGGTAGATGCCCACCAATTCTTTCTCCTTGTTTAGCCTGTCGATGGAGCTCCAAGGTTCTGCGCTTGGCACGGGTGGAGTGGCAATGTCAACATCGCTAGCCATGCCAAAAAGAGAGTTGGCTGCTTCAACCTTAAACTGTTGGTATTGCTTGCCAAAACGAACCAATGAGTCCAAAAACACTTCGCCCTTGCTGTTGGGCGCGACATATTGCTCACGCATGAGGCCGAAACTGTCAAAGGCGCCACTGAGAGCCAAACTCTCAAAAGACTTACGGTTGACATCCTTGAGGCTCACGCGTTCAGCAAAATCGAAGACATCCTTAAATGGACCGTTGCTCAATCTTTCTTGCACAATAGCGTCAGCAGCGCCACTGCCCATGCCATTGATGGCAGACAGACCAAAGCGGATGGCACCCTTACTGTTGACACCGAAGCCCACATACGACTCGTTGACATCGGGCCCCAATGTCTCGACACCCATAGCCTTGCACTCTTCCATGAGTTTAGCAATCTCTGTACGGATGGCAAAACGCCGGGTCATCAGCGCTGCCATGTATTCGGCAGGGTAGTGAGCCTTGAGATATCCCGTTTGGTAAGCTACCCAAGAATAACAGGTGGCGTGCGACTTGTTGAAGGCATAAGAAGCGAATTTCTCCCAGTCAGACCATATCTTGTCCAAGATCTTTGGGTCGTGACCATTTTTCTTTCCACCCTCAATAAACAAGGGGTGCATCTGGTCTACGATAGCCTTTTTCTTCTTACCCATAGCTTTTCGCAAAGCGTCACTCTGTCCACGTGTGAAACCAGCCAGTTGTCGGCTCAGCAGCATCACTTGCTCTTGGTAGACAGTGATGCCATACGTGTCCTTCAGATATTTCTCCATGCAAGGGATGTCGTAGGTGACCAATTCTGGATTGTGTTTCCTTCGAATGAAGTCAGGAATGTAATCCATAGGTCCTGGCCGGTAGAGCGCGTTCATAGCGATCAGATCCTCGAACACCGTAGGGTGCAACTCGCGAAGATATTTCTGCATGCCAGGCGACTCAAACTGGAACGTGCCAATGGTTCGTCCCTCTTGGTAGAGCTTATAGGTCAGCTCGTCGTCTATGGGAATGTTGTCGATGTCTATGTCCTTGCCAGTCGTTTGCTTAATGACCTTGCAGGCCTCTTTGAGTTCAGATAGCGTCTTCAGACCAAGGAAGTCCATCTTAATCAGTCCTGTACTTTCAATGACATGTCCGTCATATTGTGTCACAGCACACTTCAGATTAGGAAAATCCGGGTCGTCAGCAGTGGAGATCGGCACCCAGTCGCTGATGGGGTCGCGACATATAATGAAGCCACAGGCATGGATGCCCACGCCTCTGACAGTGCCCTCCAATTGCTTGGCGTATTTGATGGTGTTGCGCTCCTTAGGGTTGGGCGACACCTCAGCGTCGCGCAGTTCTGGCGTGCACTTGATGGCGTTGGTAAGGTTCATCTTCAAGCCGTCGGGCAGACGTTCGGGGATGGCCTTTTTCAAGGCGTTGGTGCGGTCGAGGGGCAATTCCTCCACGCGTGCCACGTCAGCTATCGAGTTCTTAGTGGCCATGCTGGCGTAGGTGATGATGTGAGCGCAGTTTTCATGCCCATACTTGTCCATCACCCAGCGCAAGAGCTTACCTCTTCCATCATCATCGAAATCTGTATCGATATCCGGAAGGTTCACACGGTCTGGGTTTAAGAAGCGCTCAAACAGCAAATCGTATTTGAGAGGGTCTATTCTTGTTATTCCCAAGCAATAGGCCACCACGGAGCCAGCGGCTGAGCCACGGCCTGGCCCGACCCATACGCCCAAATCGTTACGCGCCGCATTAATGAAGTCTTGAACGATAAGAAAATATCCAGGAAAGCCCATCGTCTTCATGGTGTGAAGCTCAAACTTGATGTGCTCACACACGTTGTCGGGTATGGGGTCGCCATAAAGGCGCTTGGCTCCCTCATAGGCCAACTTGGCGAGATAATCGGCTTCGAACTTGATGCGGTAGATTTTGTCAATGCCGCCCAATGCCTCTATTTTTTTTTGTCCTTCCTCAGGTGGCAAGGTGTTTTCACCGTTCTCGTCACTGGTAAACTCCTTGTATAATTCTTCCTCAGTGTACTTTTTTCGCCACAGTTCTTCGGTTCCAAAACTTTCAGGGATGGGGAAGAAAGGCATGATGGGGTTGTGGTCGATGCTGTAGATTTCCACCTTATTTAATACGTCGAGCGTATTGGCCAATGATTCGGGCACGTCAGAGAACACTTCATTCATCTCGGCACGTGTCTTAAACCATTCTTGCTTGGTGTAGAGCATGCGTGTCGGATCATCAAGTTTCTTGTTGGTGGAAAGACAAAGCAAATGGTCATGAGCCTCTGCTGTGTCTTGGTCCTCAAAATGGCAATCGTTTGTACAGACCACCTTAATGCCATATTCCTTGGCCAGTTCCAAAATCACCTTATTGGCCCGTTGCTGCAGAGGGAAGGTTTCGCGATTGGCTCGTTGGTTGGGGTCTTTCACCTCATGGCGTTGGATTTCCAAATAATAGTCATCGCCAAACACACGACGATGCCATTCGATGGATTCGCGGGCTCCCGCAATGTCTCCCTGCAAGATCTTGGCAGGCACCTCGCCTGCGATACATGCGGAGCACACGATCAAGCCCTCATGATATTTCTCCAAGTCATCATGGTCTGTTCTTGGCTTGAAGTAAAAACCGTCTGTCCAAGCCCGGCTGACCAACTTGATCAGATTCTTATAGCCCTGATAATTCTTGGCCAGTACGATCAAATGGTATCCAGATTTGTCTCCATCACTAGCACTCTTGTTCTCCTTGCGGTGATGGGCCACATACATCTCGCAGCCAAAAATGGGCTTGAAAGGCTCCAAGCCTTCCTTCTTTCGTTTCTTGTTGATGCCCGCGCAATAGTCGGCAAATTCCTTGATGCCATACATCACACCATGATCAGTGATGGCCATGCCCCTCATGCCATCCTTGATAGCCTTGTCCACCAAGTGTGGGATTTTGGATTGGCCATCGAGGATGGAATAGTGCGTATGGACGTGTAAATGTACAAAATCTTCCATGAATAACCCTGTTTTGTGGCGTAAAGTTACCATTAAATGGTGACATGGCCAAAAGAAGCCCGCTAAAAATTTGCCACATAAACAAAAAACACTTACCTTTGCAAGAAATAGTAAGACCTACCAAAAATGGGCAAGAGAATCAAGAAGTTAAAGAAAGTTAGAATACATCGGGAGGGAAGCAACACGCTTCTCTACAGTCTTATATTGATCATAGTCGTCGCAGCGGGATTATGGTATGGCTTTGACACCAAGTGGCCATTCGGCATTTTCCTTGCTGTGTTTGGGGTTGTGTATGGCATTGTGCTCAATTTCTACCAGTGTCCCATTCGTTACTTTAACATGGAGGACACAAGCAAGGTGGTTGTTGCGCCAGCTGATGGCAAAGTGGTCGTCATCGAAGAGGTTGAGGAGAACCAGTATTTCCACGACAAACGCTTGATGGTGAGTATCTTCATGAGCCTTTTCAATGTTCACGCCAATTGGTTTCCTGTCGATGGCAAGGTAAAATTCGTCCGCCATATGGACGGAAATTTTCACAAGGCATGGCTTCCGAAGGCAAGCGAGGAGAACGAACATGCAGACATTATGATTACAACAGAAGATGGCACAGATGTGCTTTGCCGTCAGATCGCAGGCGCTGTTGCTCGTCGCATTGTCACCTATGCCAAGGAAGGTGAAGATTGTTACATCGATGAGCATCTCGGTTTCATTAAATTAGGGAGTCGCGTGGATGTGTTCTTACCTGTTGGTACAGAAGTCTGCGTCAAAATGGGACAAAAGACTGTGGGAGATCAAACCATTATTGCCAAGTTAAAATAAGGCAAACTTTCTTCGTAAAGAAAAATAATTGATTATGAGTATCAAGAAGCACATTCCCAATTGCATCACATGCTGTAATCTTATATCGGGTTGCATAGCCACCTGTTTCGCGTTTTTCCACGATCCAGAATTGGCCTTGCTTTGGATAATTATTGGCGCAGTGTTCGATTTCTTTGACGGCATGAGCGCTCGAGCTTTGCACGTGTCATCTCCTATTGGCAAGGAGCTCGACTCATTGGCCGATGACATCACATTTGGAGTTGCACCATCGACGATACTCTTTTCAGAATTGTTGGTCCTAGACACCCCGAGCGTCTTGGCCCCGGTCTCTTCCTTTTTGCCTTTTGCAGCTTATGTCATGGCTGCATTCTCAGCTTTGCGATTGGCTAAGTTCAACCTCGACGAGAGGCAGTCTATGGGTTTCATTGGCATGCCGACGCCAGCCAACGCTTTGTTTTGGGGCTCACTGATTATCAGTTGTCATGAGTGGATTGAAAGCTTCAGCTTCTCCTTTGCTTTGCTGATAGTGCTGATGTTACTAAGTTGTTGGCTGTTAATCTCTGAAATTCCCATGTTCGCACTGAAGTTCAAACACTGGGGATGGAAAGGCAATGAGCTTCGTTATAGCTTCATCATCATTTCCGCTTTGGTTATTATCACCAACATCATGCTCTTTGGTTATGTTGGCTTCCTTAAGGCATGGTGGATAGTTGTCGCATTATATGTACTTGTGTCTTGCGTTACCTGTCTGTCGAAAAGCCAAGAGCAATCATGGTGAAGATATTTAGAGCAGAAGGCCTGCATATTACATGCGGGCCTTTTGTTATCTACCCTTTATTTATCTAATATGATGTTAGATTCCATTCCTCCATTGGCATTGTTGCAATATGCCTGTTTTTTGATTTCCGTCTTGTTGGCTGTGATGCTAGTGGTGTCACGTTTCCAAATAAGGTGGCAGTATCATCGTTACGAGGTTTCCCGTTGGCTCATTTTTGGGGCGATGGGACTTCTCGCCGTACATTTTGCCTTACAATTAGTTTTAGGCATACGGGCGAAGAGCGACGAGTTGGGGGCTTTGGTGAATATTCTTTTTTACATGCCAGTCTCAATCATTGTATCTTATGCCACGTTTAATGTCATCTGCTTTCGGCAATGTCGTCACCGATATCAATTGATAGGACTGATAGGTTATGTCTTGGTTCTTGCGACATTTTTTGCAGGTTTGCTTGTCAAGAAGAGTTTGGACATTGGACCTTTTTTGTATGTCATGTTGGTATTGTTTGGCAGTTGCCTGTTATATTGCATCATATTGACCGCCAAAGAAATCCGACACCATCGCAAGATCATAGAGGAAGAATCAGCAGCCGATTTGTTGCCCTATGACAGATACACATGGGCATGCTATTTGCTCGTTGCCTCTTCTGTCATGATGCTGGTTGGAAGTATAGCATACCGTCCGCTCCTATTCATTATAGCCCCATTGATGCTGTTGACATTATTTGTGTTTGTTATGAGTTTTGTCGGGTATGGATTCAACATTGTCCCCATGGATATCGTTATGAACGATGAAGTAAACGAAACTTCCAAAAGCAGCACAACACCGTCACCAAATAACCAATCAGAAGCAGACAGGATTGGATTGACGCCTGGACGCATTGTCTCTATAAAAGAAGCCTTGCAAAAGTGGTGTGATGGGGGTGGCTATAGGGAAAGCACCATCAATATGACTTTGCTTTCTAGTAGAATAGGCGTCTCGCGAAGTGAACTCAGTCTATATTTTGAAAAACATCTCAATAGTTCTTTCAGAATATGGTTAAGTGACGTGCGCTTTCAAGCCGCGCAACGCATGTTACGTGAAAAGCCCAATTATAATAATGATGCCATCTCTTCTGAGTGCGGTTTCTCATCTCATGCCCATTTATACAAAGTTTTTAAGATGAAAACAGGACTTACGCCTGGACAATGGAAGGAAAAGGAGTTTCATTCATAGGAATGAAACTCCTTTTCGGTATAAAGGAAACCTCTCTTCATCAGAATGAAACTTTCTTTCGCTATAAAATCACTATCTTTGTCAGCGTAAAAAATTAATGTTTATAGTGATTAAAAGAAAAGAGCCTTCGGGCTTCTTCATTGCACAATTTATGCTAACCTGATGATAGAGTATTGGTGATACTCGCATTTTTATTTATCCGTAATACAATAACGATGCTTGGAGGGTATGTGCTGACCGGGGGGAAAAGCACATTACCCTCCAATTTTTAGTTTCCCACCAATATGCCCTTTTATTGCTTCCGCAGGTCAATGCCCACAGACTCAGGTGTAGCTGTGAAGTAGATGTAGTTAACCACTAATACGGTGAATGTCTCAACCCTATCAATGACTACTGTTAAGAAATTATAATCAGATAAAAACACTTGCCAGTTTCGGAAAATTATATTACCTTTGCAACGCTTAAGTAAAAGG
>JBNMMB010000071.1:0-18511 GCA_050875105.1 Prevotella sp.
CGAGAAGCTGCCTGTGCTGCGCAATGTCATGCGCAATTTCTACAGTCCGCTGAAGGACTGCGAGCCTTACCTGCGCTTCGTGTTCCTCACCGGCATCACCAAGTTCTCGCAAATGAGCATTTTCAGCGAACTGAACAACATTTCCAATATAAGTATGGACGATGATTATGCCGGTATATGCGGAATAACCATGGAGGAGCTTACCACCCAAATGTCGGCCGATGTGGATGCATTGGCAGAGAAATTGGACATGACGAGGGAAGAAACACTTAATAAATTGCGCGAGTATTACGACGGCTATCACTTCGCCGACAAGTCGCCCGACGTGTTCAACCCGTACAGCCTGCTCAACGCCATGGCACGTGGCAAAATGGATTTCTACTGGTTCTCCTCTGGCACGCCGACTTATCTGATTGAGATGCTGAAGAAGTTCCATGTCATGCCGTCGGAGATTGGAGGCGGCGATGCCGACAAGTCGGAGTTCGACGCGCCTACGGAAAACATGACTTCCGTGATCCCCCTGCTCTATCAGAGTGGCTACATCACCATCAAAGGCTACGACCCAGAGACCGAGCTCTACACGCTCGACCTGCCCAACAAGGAAATACGCGTGGGACTCTTCCGCTGTCTCTTGCCCAACTACATCGGCACCAACACCGTGAAAGGCACAACGACCATCGCCAAGATGTCGGCCCTCATCCGCCGCAACAACATGGACGGGGCTCTTGAGATGCTCCAGGCTTTCCTCGAAACCGTGCCCTACTGCCAGGGCGCCAACACCGAGGGACACTACCAACAGATGATGTACGTCATCTTCTCCATCCTCAACCATTATGTGGATGTGGAAGTGCGCACGCCGCGTGGCCGCGTCGACATGGTGCTGCGCACGGCCACGCATCTCTATCTCTTCGAACTAAAACTGAACAAGGATGCTGCCACCGCCATGAAGCAGATTGACCTGAAGCAATATCCCAAGCGCTTCATGCAGTGTGGCCTGCCCATCGTGAAGGTCGGCATCAACTTCGACGTGGAGAAGCACAACATCGCGGATTGGACAGTGGAGGAGTGAAACAACTGCTACGGCTAACCACTGCGGCCCCACTATCAAGTACTGCCGGCTTCTCTATCAAGTACAGCCGGCTTCTCTATCAAGTACAGTCGGCTTCTCTATCAAGTACAGTCGGCTTCTCTATCAAGTACTGCTTTGATCAACGAAAGGCGGCTATTGTTTGGATAACAATAGCCACCTTTTTTAGGTTCCTACGGACTGTCCCTCTGCCTGTTGGCATGAGCCGTGGGCAGGCCGAACGTCACCAAACGCGAAATCTGAGAGAAATTCGCAACATTTCTTGGCAAAACGTTGGCGGTCTGTTGGGATTTTGCTATATTTGCCATTGCGTTCTTGTGGACATGTACAAGCAATTCGGTTCTGTAAGTTGAAATCTGGTAAATTGAGACGTAGAAAGAACATGTGAATGCGAATGGAGCCGTTAGTGTACGTAGATCCAGCCTTCAGATTTTTCTTGGTGTTATGACAGCATTTGGCACACCCGTCTATTTCCTTTGCAGTCGAAATAAAATGTATAACCATATAACATAGATTGACAATGGAAAAGAACATCAAGAAAAGCGTGTGTAGGGTGGCAATGGCATTGGGTGCCGTGCTGGTAGTGGCTTTGGCCTATCATATTTTCGTCAGTCCTGATGGCTATTGGCAAAGCAGGAGGCGGAAGGCTGACGAGGCGGAATATATGGAGAAGCGACTGCTTTGGCGGAAGTCGGAAACCATGACTATGCAGCGAATGTTGCAAGACATGACATTATTGGCTAATGGAGATACAGCCACAGTGTGCTGTCTGACAAATATCCCCGTTTCCGCCTACCGCGAGTTCATTCATGGCACGGCGCAACCGAAAAGGCTCACTTGGGCAAACACCCGATACTGGTATATGACCGCCATCTACAATGGACGGGAGTGGATGCAACAGAATGCAAAGGGAAGGAAGTACAAAGCCGTCCTCTTCTTGGACATCCCTCACGGCGATGTGCAGACAGACACCACAAGGGATTTCCGCCAAGAGCCGCTTACCCCTACCGAGGAAAAATACAACAGGATGTATCCTGAGCTCGGAAAGCCCGCCGACAAGGAGCTTGAAGCGTGGAGAGCGAAGAAGAATGAGAGATGGGCAAAACTATAGAAATGATCACACTTAAACAATATGCACTATGAACGAGCAGGAATTATACAAGGCGATCAAGACCGTTGCCGACGAGCTCGGCAAGGAGAACAAGACGTATCTCCGTGCGGACCTGGCCTATGAACTGAAGAAATATGGCGTGGCTTCCGACTCCTCGGAGGTGAGCAAGCTGGTGTATGGGGCCTACAAATACTATCACGACGACAGCAACATCGCGATAGCCTTCGTCTCCAACAACTCACGTTCCACCCTGGTGGCGGAATATCAGCTCAATGCCAGCCTGGATGCAGGCAACCGAGAGGAGGCCCTGAAGACGGCGGAGACAGAGCTGGCGTTGTCCTCCACAGCCCTTGACCAATTGAGAGAGCAGGTGGAACTGAACCTCAACCTCGTCTTGGCGAAGGGCGCGTCGAAAGTGGCCGACGTGGTGATGGGCACGAGTGGCGTGAAGGATGTGAAGAGCAAGGCATCGGCAATGCTCGACAAATACACCACGATGGTGGAGGCCTACCACTATGCCGAAGACAGTGTGCGCGGCAACATCGAGGACTTCACCTCCTTGCGCAGCGACATCGGCACCACCTATCGCGACTATGCCATGAAACTGGTTGACATTTACGGCGACTCCATCAAGACGGTAGCCCCCAACCTGTTCGACTTCAAGCGCATGGAGTGGCTCGACGTGGATAGCATGCTGAAATATGTGGAGCTGGAATACAACAAGCTCTCCGAAAATTGTGCCGCCCTGATGGGCGAGATCTCCGACAGTTTCCGTGCCTCGTTGCAGGGTTCATTGCAAGCCTACAAGTCGGTTGCCAACGGCAACAAGTCGCTGGGCTTGGCCATGGCGGGCCTGACGATGCTCAACCATTACATGGCGGCGAGCGAACGCACCAACCGCCTGCGGTCTGACCTCTCGGTGTTCCAGACCAGCGTGAAGCACGACGCCACCCGCATCAAGGCCGACATGGGGCGCTTGATGCTGATATGCAAGACGCTGAACGACGTCATCATCCCGAAGGCCAACGTCTTCTTGCGGTATGGCGAGAAACTGATGGCTTCCGACATGAAGGCGATGCTTGACAGCCTCTACGACAACGAGGCCGTGCGCCCGTTAGAGGAGCGCCGCAGAGCCTTGCTCCAGCAACTGAAGGCGCTGGACACGGAGATGAACGACCATCTTCAGAACATCGACGTCTACACGTCGTTGATTAACGACATCACCTCAACTCTTGAGTCGAAGCAGGCGAGCTACATGGAGGCCAAGGCGAAGAAACCCTCCAAGCCTTTCTTCCTGCTCAACTGGCTCACGTTCGGCTCTGCCAACAAGCAGTACTACCGCAACTATGCCGAGTGGAACGCAGCCTGCTTCCCACTCGTGAGGGAATACGAGAGCTATCAGGTGGACCTGAAACTGGACAAGGACGAACTGGAGTCGCACCGCGCGGCACAGGCACAGCTGAAGACTGAACACGACCAACTGTCGACGGAGCTGTCAAGGGTTTCCGGCGAGATACGGAGCAAGGTGGTCTGCTCCGGCGAGTTGAAACTGAAGATGCTGAAACATCTCCGCGACATGGTGGCCATGCTGAAGCTCGGGCGCGAGATCATGGAGAGCAAGATCGACGAGAAACTGGTGCATACGATAGACATCCCGAATTACAAGGAATCCGCCAAGTTGCCGGCCGACGTGGAACAGAACCTCTCGCAGTTCACGACATTGCTTGCCGACAACATCCATGCCGACCAAGCGATGGCAAAGGAACTGCTCGACAGCGTGTCGGAATACGCTGGCAAGCATAAGAAGATAGAAGGCAAAACGAACACGGCCGAGCAACCCTCGGCGTACAGCGAGGAGGACTTGCAGCAGGCAACCGATGCCATGGAGCGATCCTTGCAGCACGGCATAGCCCTGTTTGACAGTTTTGCGCAGCTCAAGGCCCAGCAACTCAATGGCCAACTGGCTTCGGCAGCCTACGATGAGGAACTAAAGAAACACGCCGACGAGTTCAAGCGCGAGATGGCAAAGATCGATCACAAGAGTGCCTATCTGCGTGAGGTGTTCAAGCGCGTCAATCTGGCTGCCAATGACGACGAGCGCAAGCAAGCCATGGAACTGATGAGCGACCTGAGCGGCTACACGCTCTCGGAACAGGACTTCACGGAGTTTATGAACGGTAAGAAACAAATAGAATTATAAGACTTATGGAAAGTTCAAGAAGACAGCAGGCCCAGGCTGACTTGGGCATGAATTTCACAAAGGAAGACGAAAAGCGCGAAGCGGCGCTTGCCAAGGAACAGGCGAGAGCGGACAAGAAGGCCGCCAAGCGCGAGGAGATGATGAGCCATACGTCGTATCGCATCATGGTGAAGACGGCGAAGTATATGGACAAGTATTACCTCGACCCCATCTTGGGCTTCATCCTTCCCATGGGCATCGGCGACACCTTGTCGAGCGTGTTTGCGTTCCCGTTCGTCTATTACAGCCTGTGCGTGGTGAAGTCCATCCCGCTGACCCTGGCTGTGATCTACAACATCTTGATGGATGCGCTCATTGGCTCCATACCTTTCTATATCGGTGACGTGCTTGACATCTTCAAGCGTTCTTACGTCGACAACCTGCGGTTGATAACGGGATATATCGAGGACGACAAGGAAATCATCCACAAGGTGCAGAAGAAAGCGTTTTGGACCGCCGTGTTCATCGTTGCGCTCTGCTGGCTTATCTATGTGGTCATTTCGTGGGCTATCCACTTGGGAGGTATGGCCTATAGCTGGATTGCCTCACTGTTCTAAAAGGTCATTGCTTATGTTGAGAGGATTCAGAACTTTCGTTTGCGACAATTGTGGCAACAAGTTTGAGGGGATGGATTGCGAGTGGATGGCTACAGCATACACGGCTCCGGTGAAATGCCCGAAGTGTGGCAGCATGCATACCTATCCATCCGGGTTCGACATAATGTTTCCACTGGGTGAATTGCTTGGAACCAAGAAGAGGTTCTATCGCAAACTATGGAAACGTATGGATAAAAACGATTAACGACAGACAAATGAGCAATATTTTCTTTCAGCCCTCCGTTGGCATGCACTATGCCAACGGGGGCATCTTCGGCAAGCGAATCATCGTATTGGGCGAGAGCCATTACTGTGATGAGGGCTGTGCGGACTGCGGCGATTGCCGCCTGCATCGGGAGTGCATGGCGTTCACGCAACAGGTGCTTGGCGATTATCTCGACGAGAACAAGACGCGGCAGAACTGGATGCGGACTTTCTTGAAGTTTGAGCGTTCGCTTGTGGGCGAGGAAACCGATCAAGCGATGAGACTGAAGATTTGGGACTCGGTCATCTTCTTCAATTATCTGCAAGTGGCGATGGGCGGGCCACGCGAGGCTGGCACGGAGGCACAATACCGTCAGGCTGGCAAGGTCTTCTTTGAGGTGCTTGAAAAATATCAGCCCGAGTATGTCATTGTCTGGGGGCAACGGCTATGGAACCATCTTCCCGATGAGCGATGGCAAGACGGTGAGGACATCACTGTGGATGGCAGCCATGTGGCCACTGGCTTTTATCTCTTGGGCAATGGCAAGAAGGTGAAGACCATGGCGGTGAACCATCCTTCCGTGGGCTACTCGTGGGACTATTGGCATCAGGTGATACAAAGATTTTTGAAATAATTTTCTATCTTGTGCCACAATTTGGCACAACCTCACATTACCTTTGCAGTCATAAAACATAAAAACAAGTAGATCATGAAGTTAGCAGAAGCATTGAGCATCAGGGCCGACCTGCAGAAGAAGGTGGCTCAGTTGAAAGAACGTATCAAGGCGAGCGCCAAGGTACAGGAGGGCGACGAGCCTTGCGACAACGTTGAGGAGTTGTGCAAGGAACTGGATGAGGCGCTCGTCCAGTTGGAAGACTTGATCTATCGCATCAACATCACCAACGTTCAGGTGTCTCAAGACGGAGCGTCCTTGACCCGCTTGATAGCCAAGAGAGACGTTTTGTCGATGCGTGTCAAGGCACTGCAAGAGGTAGTGAGATACGTGTCTACCAACGACAATCGATTCGGTAGAAACGAACTGAAATATGTTCGTACCATCGACGTGAACGCCCTTCGCAAGGAGGCGGATACCTACGCCAAGCAGTATCGTGAGCTCGACTTGAAGATTCAGAGCTTGAACTGGACGATAGATCTGGTGGATTAAGATTTTCGGAGAAAAGATAGAGGCAGCAAAAGGCTGGCACCAGACAACAAGTCTGTGCGAGCATGATTTAAGTTCCTGTGTTTCGTGCAGAAAAACGAATTCGTTCACAGCGCATCTTCTACGCATCGGGCACAAGTGTATCGAGCATTGGCATGTGACAAAAGTCATTAGGCCTGCACTGAGCATTACCATTTTGTTGGCTATCTTTTCTCCTTTTTTATTCTCCTTTCAGATAGAGTATTATCAGCAAAGAATGTATTATGGACAATCGAGTGAAGTTTTACGGTTGGCTCATCGCCCTTTTGGAGCGCAGGCATCTCACCTTCGAGGAGATCGCGAATGAGTGGTGTGAGGCCAGCTGCAATCCATTGAAGGAAGAATTGCAGTTGCGCACTTTCCATCGTTATCGCCAGGCCATTCAGTCGCAGTTTGGCATTGGCGTGGAGTGCGACAAGAGCGATGGCTATCGGTATTATGTGAAGCGCGACCCCGTGGAGGACGACGACGTGACGGAATGGATGCTGAGTTCCTTGCGCCTGGCCTCACTGGGCGACATGCTGAAGTATCACAACAAGGTGATGCTCGACCGTCCGCCATACAACACTGAATATCTCGACGACATCCTCCGCGCCATAGACAAGCAATATCTGCTGAGGTTCAAGTATGTCTCGGCGTTCGGCGCTGAGAGCGACATGGTGTTGGCTCCGGCCTTCGTGAGATATTACAAGCAGCGGTGGTATGTCGTTGGGGTGAAGGCGCCGGATGCGTCTGCCGATTGGCAGAAACATGTGCGCAGCCTTCCCTTCGACCGCATCCGGTTCTTGGAGGTGGTTTGCGAAAAGCATCCCTTGCCGGCAAAGGTGAAACGGTTCTTGACTCCCGAGAACTATTATGAGGATTGCTATGGCATCTATCGCATGGAGGACGTTCCTGCGGAGCGGATTCGCATTCGCGCTTTTTATCCGGAATATAATTATATAGAGGAGATGCCCCTGCACGAGAGTCAGCAGAAGGTGAAGGAGTCGGAGGATGGTATGTATCGCGAGTACACGCTCACCGTGCGTCCGAGCCGCGACTTCCTGCAGGAACTGCTATGGCACGGCAGAAACATCATCGTTCTGGAACCCGAAAGCTTACGACAAGACATGATTGGCATTTTGAGGGACATGGCGCAGAGCTATGAGACTGGCGAGTGCAGGAATGGTGAGGAATCATGAAATAATAAGGGTAAAACAATCCGTGCTTTGCCGTTTTATTTGTAACTTTGCAATTGAACCAAAGCACATCGCAACATGGCCGCAACGAAACTTTATCCTATAGGAATACAGACGTTCGAACGAATACGTCAGGAAAACAGACTCTATATTGACAAGACTCAGTATGTGTACAGACTTACGCATACCAGCAGCGCGTTCGTCTTTCTGAGCCGTCCGCGCCGGTTCGGCAAGTCTCTTCTTGTGTCCACCCTTGAAAACTATTTCGAGGGAAGAAAGGAACTGTTCGATGGTTTGGCAATAGAGAATCTTGAGAAAGAATGGGCGGTTAATCCAGTGCTTCACTTCGACCTTTCGGGGGGAAAGCACCAGAATGAGGAGCAACTTACCAGATACCTTGACAGCATACTGAAGGAAAATGAAAACAAATTCGGTATCTGTAGTCAAGACATCGACCCTAACATGCGATTAAACCATCTCATTCAAGCCGTCTACCAAAAAACTGGCAAGCGTGTCGTTGTACTCATCGACGAGTATGACGCGCCATTGCTTGACGTCGTACACAACAACGAGCAACTCGAAAAGATGCGCAACATCATGCGCAACTTCTACAGTCCACTGAAGAAATGTGAGGGCATGCTGCGCTTCGTGTTCCTCACCGGCATCACGAAGTTCTCACAACTGAGCATCTTCAGCGAGCTGAACAACATCACCAACATCAGTATGCAGGAGGAGTATGCCGGCATCTGCGGCATCACAAAGGAGGAACTGCTCACGCAGATGTCGGAGGATATCGACATGCTTGCCGACAAGCTGTCGCTCTCGCGTGAAGACACCATCGAGAAACTGACATGCAACTATGACGGCTACCACTTCACATGGCCCTCACCCGACGTCTTCAACCCATATAGCCTGCTCAACTGCTTTGCCGAAAGAAAGTTCGGTGCCTACTGGTTCGGTTCTGGCACACCCACATTCCTTATCGAGATGATGCGCAAGTTCAAGACCTTGCCCTACTACCTGGCCTCTGGCACCGACGAGGGACGCGTGGTCATTGCACACATGTCGGCCTATATCAACCGTGGCGACATCGACGGCGCCCTGCATCTACTACAGGAGTTTCTTGAGACGGTGCCCTATTGCGACAACACGCAACATGAGGGGCACTACCAACAGACGCTCTACATCATCTTCGCCCTGCTCACCGACTACCGCATCATCGTCGAGCAGCGCACCGCCAAGGGATGCACTGACCTCACCCTCGAGACCCATGACCACATCTTCATCATCGAGGTGAAGTTTGACCATTCTGCCCAGGAGGCCCTCCAGCAAATCAACGACAAACGCTACGCCGACGCCTTCGCCCTCAAAGGCAAAACCATCGTGAAGGTGGGCATCAACTTCAGCGTCGAGAAGGAGCACAACATCACCGACTGGGTGACAGAATAGCCTCAACGCCCAACCGAATCGATTGGAGCATTTCTATCCGCAAGCCAAGGCCGGAGCTGACAAGGAGCTCACGCCGACAGACATCAACTGCTTCGGCAATTTTGCCATGATCGGCGCCGACGCCAACAGTTCAGGCTCCGACTGGGACCCCAAGACGAAGCTCGACCACTATTGCGACGGAAAGGCAAACCCCGTCAGCGTAGCCTCGCTGAAGTTCAAGATCATGCTGCAAGTTTGCCAAGACAACATCGATGCGATTTCCAATAAACTGCTAACACGAGGCCAAGGCATGCAGTGGAACACTGAGGACATGCAAGACCACCAACACAAGATGCTCGACATCATCACACAGCGTGACGCATGAGCATCCACCATCCCACTATCGGAAACATGCGACACGTCGGCGGACTCTCTCCATCTCGCGCTTCTGGAAAGGGTCTATTCCACCCTCTTCCACTCCAACAGTCCCTTGCCGTTTTCGTCCAGCTCAATGCCGAGCCCGATGACCTGGCGCTTGTCCGCCTTGAATGGTTCAAGGTATTGGCGGTTGAGGATTTGTTCCGTGGCCGCCGCCGTGCCGCCGCCCGTGCGCAGCTTCAACTCTATGACGTAGATGTAGCGCGAGGTCTGCACCGTCATGTCGATTCGGCCAGTGGAGAGCATGTGCTCCACCTCCACTTTTAAGCCTATGGCGTTGAAGATAGTGCTGATGATGAGGCGGTAGCGCTCTTCCATATCCATAGAGGCAAGTTTCTTGTTGCTGTAGGGCACATCGGCCACGAGAGCCTTCAAGGCCTTCATGGCTTCGTCGACATAGCCTATCTGCATCATTTTCAGCAGAAGACTCTGAGTGGAGATTACTTGCGACCTGGTGCGGAGGGTCAATGCCGGGACAACGAGTTTGTAGAGCGCCTGCTTCACCTCCTCGTTTGGAAAGCCTAATGTGTATACCCCTTCCTCATATCCCTTTATTGTCAGATATCCCGACTGGTAAAGGAACAGCTCAGCGCCGCCATCGCTCACGTCGCAGGTCTCCAAGGTAGTACTGTCGATATAGCAATTGTCGAAATGCTCAAGCGACACGTCAAGGTTGTCAACGAACTTCGGAAGCAATGATGTTGCACCGGATGCAGCCCAAAAGTTGCTGAGTTCTTGGGTGTCGAGTGCATTGATAAGACTGAAAGGGTTGTATATGTCAACCATGTTGCGACGGCAGAAGTGATAGCCGTCGTAGTAATCTTTCAGTTTGTCGTGGGTTTCCTGTACTGTCCAATTGTTTACAGTGCCCATCTCTTCCAATTCTGGCTCGAAGTTCTCATTGATTTCCTGCTCCGTGATGCCGCAAACGGCCGCATATTCTGGCAGGAAACTGATGTTGGTCAGATTGTTCAGCACGGAGAACAGGGATATCTGCGTGAACTTGGTGATGCCAGTAATGAACACTAACCGCTCATATTCGTCATCGGCTTTCAGGATGGCAAACACCTCGCGATACACCGCCGTACATTCATCATGCTCCAGGGTGTTCCATGAGTGTTGCAATGGGGCGTCATATTCGTCGATGAGGACGGCCACCTGCAGTCCCGTCTGTTTATAGGCCGCCACGATGATGCCATGGAAACGGTCGGCAAGATTGGCAGTGGCCTTTGGCGTGATGCCATAAATCTCCTCGTACTCGCCAAAGCGTATGTCAAGATAGGAGCGCAATGTCCCAGCATTTGCCCCTCCACGGCTCATATCGAGGCGGATGACAGGATACTGCTTCCACTCCTTCTCCAGTTGCATGATCTTCAGTCCCTCGAAGAGGTCCTTGCGCCCTTCAAGATACAACTGTAGCGTATCGACAAGCAACGACTTGCCGAAACGGCGCGGACGACTCAGGTAATTGTACTTCATGCCATTGTTTGCAAGGTTCCAAACAATGTCGGTCTTATCGACATAGAGATAACCTTGCTCCCTGATGACCTTGAACGACTGTATGCCAGCCGGTAGCCTGCGCTTGCTGATGTCTGTCATATCTTGTTCCTCCAATTGTTTCTTGATAATGCCAAATGTTATTACCCTACAAAGATACGAGGAATATTCCGAACGGCAAAGTCTTTTGCGGAAAAGCGGAAAAGAATTAGGAAAGTTAAGAAAAATCCAACTGCGACCCGCAAAACGATCTACGCACCATCATCGACCAGGAGACGGAACAGCCGCAATGAACCACGAGTGTCACTTTTTTGACTAATCCCTCATGAAACGGGCAACCGCCTTCACAGCCTCCGCAAAGGCGGTGGACTGGCCGGGGACGGTGATGAACAGGTGGGTGGCCGTGGGATAGACATGGTAGGCCAGCGGATGGCCCATCGCCTGCAACCGGCTGGCCAGCTCGCGGGTCTGGTCGAAGAGCACGTCGTGGGCGGCAGAGATGAGCAGCACGGGCGGCAACGCCCGCAAGGCGGCGTCGCTCGCCAGGCCGGGAGACACAAGCGGGGCATGCGTTTGGCCAGAAGCATAGGCATCGCAGAAAGCCTCCAGCAGTTCGGCGTCGTCGCCATAGCCCGTGGCAAAGCGCTGCCATGAGGCCGCCCCGTCGGCAAAGGCCTTGGTGACGGGATAGATGGGGATGACCTTGTGGACACCATGCGCCGACAAGGCCGTGGCCAGGGCGAGGTTGCCGCCAGCGCTGTCGCCTCCCACCGCTATCCGCTCAGGGTCGCAGCCCAACGCCTCCGCATGACGGTGGAGAAAGGCCAACGCCTCATGACAGTCGTCGAGCGACGCCGGGAAGGGATGGGCCGGCGCCAACCGATAATTGAGCGCCGCCACACAGCAGTCGGCGGCCCGCGCCACAGCCGCACAGAAACGGGCACAACTGTTGATGCTCCCGAAGCACCATCCGCCGCCATGCAGATAGAGCAACAGGGGGCGCTTGCGGCCTGACGGCTTGGCGGGCGCCAACAGGCAGATGTTCTCCGCGGGATACGTCGCCACGACATCGCTGGGCAGGGCCGGGGCCACGTTGCGTCCCTGGCGTATGCGCTGGAGAGCCGAGTCGTCGCCCGCCATCGCCGTGCGCACCGCCAACATCTGCTCATGTTGCAGGCCGGCAGGCATGTTGGCCAAGAAGGCGCGCTCCTCCCCCAGCATCCGCCTCTGCGTCTCAGCGTCGGGCTGTATCTCTTGGAGCATGGAAGGCACTGAACTCATGGTTGTCATTTCACGTCGCGAGTTTTCTCTCTTTCACACGAGGGCCTCACTTCATCACCTTGCTGAGAAAGCGTGCGACGGTGGCGGCCACGCGGTTCTCCTGTCGGCCGAAGCCGTGGTCGGCGTCGGTGAGGAGGTGCCACTGGCTCTTGGGGTTGAGATAATGGAAGCGCTGGCCATAGGTGTAGGGCACGATGCGGTCGGCGTCGCCGTGCATGATGCACTCGGGTCCCCGATAGTGGAGGGCCGTCTCATAGATGGGCAGGCTGACGGCGGTGCGCACGAAGTTGCCGCCAAGACAGCGGCCGCCCCACATCTCGATCTTCTCGGGCGGGTTCTTGGGGTCGTATGACTTGCCGAAGGTGTTGCCTCGCAGGGCGTCGTCGCGCAAGACGGCTGCCGGGGCGAGGAGCACCAGGGCACTGAGTTTCTTGATCTTCGGGTCGCGCTGCTGGGCCAGTCGGCCAGCGGTCATGGCTGCCACGACGCCACCCTGCGAGTGGCCTCCGATGGCCAGGCGGCTCACCCATGGCAGCGACGAGGCATAGCGCAACACGGCCAGGGCGTCGCTGATCTCATTAGGCACGGTCATGTCCTCGAAACGGCCCTCACTCTGGCCATGGCCGTTGAAGTCGAAGCGCAACACGGCGATGCCGGCGCGGTTGAGGCTGTCGGTGATCTGGTCGAAGAGGAAGTTCTCCTTGCTGGCCCCGAAGCCGTGGCAGAGCACGAAGAGGGGCGCATGGCGCTGTGCCCGGTCGGGAATGTCGATCTGCACACTGAGTTTGCCGTGGTCGCCCTGGACATCGGTGACCACCCTGACAGCTTGCGCGCTGATGACGACACAGGCGAGCAACGCCACGAGGAAAATTCTGATTTTGTTCATGTTTTCAAATTTGTCAATGCAAAGGTAGCACATCCACACAACAATTGCAAGCCCAAGGCAACAAAAATAGCGACTGTCCGTGACTATGTTCCATCAAGAAACACGCTTGAAACAACAAGAAAACTGAGCGTGGGGACAGCAGCGCCCATGGTCAGGGCGTATAAAAATAATAATGTCTCTGCGATTCACCTCACGGCTACCACAGAGACATCTTCATTAATGGTAATATTAGGTGGGTGGTGATGGATTCGAACCACCGAAGGCAGAGCCAGCAGATTTACAGTCTGCCCCATTTGGCCACTCTGGTAACCACCCTTACCACTTGCTTACCAGCATGTGTCGGAAAGCGAGTGCAAAGGTAGAATGTTTTGGCGACAATCGTGCATAAACGGCCAACGAATTTCCGATTTTAACATTTTTATACAGAAACACTGTGGCACCATGCCACAGAAAAAGAGGATGAACATCACACCGGGGGTGTGCGGTTCATCCTCTTCTTTATTGTCAGCGGGTGTCAAGACGACAGGCTATGCCATCGCCACATTCCGCCGCTCAGGCAGGTTAGTACTGTGTGTTCTGCGGGTCGAAGTTGGTCCAGCCAGCGGTCCAGTCTTGTCCGTCGGGGAAGGCGCCGATGCCGGGATAGTCGCCACTGATGGCGAGGATGGAGGCGATGCCGTTCCATGTGCGGGCCATCCATGAGCCGATGACCGTGTTCTGGTTGGCGGCCAACTGGAAGAAGGTGCTCGAGAACGACTTCTTCGTGGCGTCGGTGGTCTTGGTCACATAGTCGTAGAGCTCATCCTTGTAGACCTTGTTGAAGTCGGAGCCGACGATGTCCATGCCGACGAAGGTGATGCCCTTGAGGTTCATCAGGCCGTTGGTGGCAGCGCCCTGTGTGTTGCCCTTCTCATTGTCGAGGATGATGCCGATGGGCCATCCGATGGCGAGCGTCTTCTCCACGTTGAGGCGCGAGTTGCGGCGGATGTGCATGGCCGCCTGGAAGAGGCCCATGGATGATCCGTTCTCAGGGTTCATGCCTCCGCCCTGGATGTAGTCGGCGCTGTTGGTGAACGAGGCGTCGAAGGTCTTCGGGCCGAGGAAGGTCATGTAGGAGAAGGTGGCCGACGTGTAGGGCTCGGCCGTCGATCCGCTGGCGTTGTTGTCGCTCTCGAAGCCATTGCTCTGCGAGGCGTCGGCGATGCGAGAGTCGCGCACCGAGAGGCCATACTCCACATGGCCCGAGAAGCCATTGTCGGTGTCGAAGTCGTCGTCCCATCCGCGGAAGGCGATGAGGTGCTTGCAGTTGACCGTTCCGCCAAACCACTCGAAGCTGTCGTCGTTGGAGTAGGACACCTGCACGTGGTCGACGGTGGTCCCGGTGCCCACCGAACCGAAGGTCAGGCCATTGATCTCCTGGTCTTTCTTGAAGGGATAGCCGGCAAACTCGATGCGCACATACTGCAGCGAACCGCTGTTGTCGTTGGCGTCGGTGCCGCCGTGCTTGGTGCGCGGGCCGCCCTCGATCTGCTGGGCGAGCACACCACTGTTGTTGGGTGCCTTGCCGCAGATGATCACGCCACCCCAGTCGCCTGGACGGCGGTTGCCGGCGGGCTGCGCCGAGGTGAAGACGATGGGTTGCTGGGCGGTGCCGTTGGCGATGAGCTTGCCGCCGGGCTCCACGATGAGGGCCGCCTGTGTGGCCTTGTCGCCCTTGATGATGGTGCCGGCGGGGATGGTGAGCGTCGATCCGCTGGCCACGTAGACCCAGCCCTTGAGCGTGTAGGTGCCACGCTGCAGGGTCTGTGTGCCCTTGAAGACGAAGTTCTGGTCGCCGTTGCCGATGACGGTGCCCTGGGGCGCATCCTTGCCGTCGTCGGTGAAGAGCAGGTGGTCGCAAGCCTTGAATCCGCCGTCGGTGGACCACTGGTAGGCCGCGCTGGGCTGAGGATTGGGGTTGTCGTTGTCGCTACTGCATGACATGAAGGTCATTGACATGGCGAGGATGCCCATGCATCCCAAAAACATCTTGTCTGTTTTCATTGTTTTGAAAATTATAATGTTACGGTTACCGAGAGGTTGATGTTTCGTCCCGGCTTATATTTACGAGTCACTTGTTGTATCTTGTTGCCGTCCACGGTCTGGAACTGCTTGAAGAGGATGTTCTGGTTGAGCAGGTCGCGCACGGCCAGCTTGGCTTCCCATCGTCCCCAGCGCTTCGAGGCGGTGAGGTCGAAGGCGTCGCGTGGCATCTCATAGCTGTCGGGCACGCGGATGTTGCGCGAGGGGTCGCCGCCGCCCTCGGTGCGTCCCACGCCGACGATGCGCTTGCCGATGCGGTTGTAGAGCAGGTTGACGGCGAGCTGGTGGCGGGGGTTGTTGTAGAAGAGGCCGGTGTTGACGAGATAGGGCGACTGTCCCTGCATGGGTCGGTCATACTCGTAGCTGCCGGGCTCAAAGTGGACACGGCTGTGGATGAGCGATCCGTTGAAGCTCCACGAGAAGTGGCGCAGCCCGATGAAGTCGAGGCTCTTGCGGATGTCGAGCTCCAGTCCGTAGTTGTCGGCCGAGCGTGCGTTCTTGTAGGAGTAGATCACGTCGGTGCCGCCCGAGAGGGTGTAGACCCACTCGATGGGCGAGTCGAAATGCTTGTAGAAGGCGGCCAGCGAGATGACCTCGCCACGGCTGGGATACCACTCATAGCGCAGGTCGAGGTTGTCGACATAGCAGTTTTTCAGGTTGTAGTTGCCCTGCACGTCGGATGCCAAGTCGAAGTCGTAGTAGACCGAGGGCGACAGCTCGCGAAACTCGGGCCGGTTGACGCTGCGTCCGTAGCAGAGGCGTGCCTGGTGCTGGTCGGTGATGTGCCAGGTCATGTTGGCCGAGGGGAAGAGGTCGCCGTGGCGATAGTAGTGGCTCTCGTGGCTCACCTCGGCGGCACGGGTGTTGGAGATGAGTTCCATCTGGTCATACTCATAGCGCAGGCCGGCGTGGACGTCGAGTGGGCCGAGGGGCAGCGTGGCCAGGGCATAGGCGGCGCCGAGGAGGTTGTTGCCGCTGTAGTCGTTGATCTTGTTGACGTCCTCAAGCAGGTAGAGCTTGTCGGCGCCGAAGTTGGCGGGGTCGCTGAGCAGCGTGGGCATGTCCATGCGGCGGAAGCCGGCGGGCAACTGGTTGTCGGCGGTGTTGTACCAATAGAAGAGGTTGCGGGTGTTGTAGGTGCGGGTGCGATACTCGCCATAGACGCCGGCCTTGAGCTGCGGGCGCCATGAGCCGAAGGCGAAGCGGTGGCTGTCGTTGGCCTGCACGGAGAGGATGTGCTCATCGAGCGAGGTCCACTCGCGCGAGATGTCGTTCTGGTAGAGCCACACATACTGGTCGTCTTGCTCCGGGTTCTCGTTGTAGAGGATATACTTGCGGCGGTCGGGCAGCCGGCGGTTGGCATAGGCATAGCCCGCGCTCCAGTCGAAGGCATCGGCACCGAGGGTGTGGCGCCCTGTGAGCTGGGTGGTGTAGGTGGTGCGGCTGCGATAGTAGTATTCGGCCGAGCGCTCCTGCTCCGACTGGGCGCTGAGGCCCTCACGGGTGGTGTATCGGCTGTTGCCGAGCTGGTTGAAGATGTTCTTCCACTGGTACTTGTGGTTGCCGCTGGCGCTGAGCCACGTCAGGTTGAGCATGGCGCCGAGGCGGTCGTTCTGGTTGTACTGGTCGTCGGTGGAGAGGCGCAGGGGGTTCACGCGGTGGTTGTCGGTGTCGTAGGGACCATAGAAGTTGTTGATCATGCCGCGGTAGGCGCGATACTCATTGGTGTAGTTGAGGGCGGCGAGCAGTCCGAGCTTGCCACCGCCCAGGTTCCAGCGGTGGGCATAGTCGGCGTTGAGGCGCAGGTCGCCCAGGGGCTTGTGGTGGCGCACACGCCAGTCGTTGCTCAGGCCATTGTCGAGGAGGCTGATCATGGGGTTGCCACCGCTGTTGAGGCCGAGCGTGGCGAAGGTCTTGTCCATGCCGCCGCTGAGCGTGCGGAGGCCGGAGTCGAAACCGAGGAAGTCGGTGGCCGACGACCGCTGGGAATAAAAAGTCCGCAGGGCCGACTGGCTGTTCCAGCCGGCGCCTACGGAGAGATGAAGAGAGTTGGAGATGGGTATTTACTTGGTGTTGACCTGTATGAAGCCACCCGTGTAGTCGGCGGGATACTCGGCGGCGGGGGTCTTCACGATGGTGAGGTTGTCGATCTGGCCGCTGGGGATCATGTCGAACGAGAAGGCGCGGCTGTCGGCCTCCGAACTGGGCACGGCGCCACCGTTGATCCACACGTTGTTGTAGCGTTGCTGCAGGCCGCGCACCATGACAAACTTGTCGTCGATGAGGCTGACGCCGGGTATGCGGCGTATCACCTCGCCAGCGTTGGCGTCTTGCGTGCGCTTGATCTCTTGCGCTGATACGTTGTTCACCACGTTGGCGCTGCGCTTGGCCTCGGCCACAGTGGCGGCCTCGGTGTCGGTGCGACGCACGGCGGTCACTGTGACGCCTCCGAGCTGCTGATCGGTCATCGTGGGTGCCTGGCGGGTGGTGTCGGGCGTGGAGGATGGGGTCTCGTGGGTCGTCGAGCCGACGCTCACTTGTGCGCTGACGCTGGCCGGCAGGGCGAGCATCATCAGTCCAACGACTGTCACACGGTTCTTTTTCATAACTGTCTTTTTACTTTTCACGCTGCAAAGGTAGACAGCGGATATTACAAAGTCGTTGAGCGACAGTTACATTGTCGTGAATCGTACAACAGCCGTCACAAGGGCACCTTATTATATAGTGGGTGCCCCAGAAACGTCTGCAACGGGATGATGTCTTTAAGACAACATGAACAGTTTTTCCGTTGTGCCCCTGGCACAATGACGGACGAAAGGCAATGGAAAGACTAAGGATCTTTTTATTTGACGACAATCAGGGACAATAGGAGACAATTTGATTGCATCAACCTCGTCCAAAAGAAAAGATTGTCTATCATTGTCCCTGATTGTCGTCAAAAAACACTGGAATAGTGGGCGCCTGTGACGTGGGACACGTCACCCACTACAGGTCGGTTAACGACAACGTGAGCGGTTTAATAAGTTAACAACAGCGTGAGCGGTTTAAATCGGTTTATGGCCTGTTGGTTTTCTGAGTGGCGCCAGAGCGCCACGGTTGCCTTGCCTGTGCATGACCGTCGTGAGCTCGCTCACGTAAGGCCATGCACAGGCAAGGCAACCGTGGCGCTCTGGCGCCACTCAGAAAACCAACAGCCATAAACCGATTTAAACCGCTCACGCTGTTGTTAACTTATTAAACCGCTCACGTTGTCGTTAACCGACCTGTAGTGGGTGACGTGTC
>JBNMMB010000072.1:0-18240 GCA_050875105.1 Prevotella sp.
CAAAAACGTTCACATTAAACCTAATATTAAAACACGGCCACACTCATATCTAGTACCTTGCTAGGAATATCCGCTTATCATGACACTGCTACTCATGCTGAAGTAGGAAATGATATTGTCCCCATCAAACAAAAAACAATCGTACAAGGTCACAACCAATTCTTGTTGCATATTTTAACGCCATCATGCATGGTATTCGTGGATAAATGATTAACTTTGCACCAAATAATAATATTATAACTACACAAGATGGAAATCAAAGAAAACAAAAGCGAAGAAAAGCGCAGCATTAGTTTTGTGGAGCAACTGATCGAGGAAGACCTCGCGGCAGGCAAGAACGGTGGCCGTATTCAGACCCGTTTCCCGCCAGAGCCCAACGGCTATCTTCACATAGGACACGCCAAAGCCATCTGCATGGATTTTGGCGCAGCCGAGAAATACAATGGTGTTTGCAACCTTCGTTTCGACGATACTAACCCTTCCAAGGAGAACAATGAGTATGTGGAGAATATTCTCCACGACATCTCATGGTTAGGGTTTAAGTGGGGGCACATTTACTATGCCTCCGATTACTTCCAGAAGTTATGGGACTTTGCCATTTGGATGATCAACAAGGGCATGGCATATGTGGATGAGCAAACGTCCGAACAGATTGCCGAGCAGAAGGGCACTCCCACGACACCTGGTACACCAAGCCCTTACCGCGACCGTCCTATCGAAGAGAACTTGCGTCTGTTCGAGGCCATGAACACCCCCGATGCCGTAGAAGGATCCATGGTCCTTCGCGCAAAGCTCGACATGGCCAATCCTAACATGCACTTCCGTGATCCGGTCATGTACCGCATCATCCAGACACCACACCACCGAACAGGAACCAAGTGGCATTGTTATCCCATGTATGATTTTGCCCACGGACAGAGTGACTATTTTGAGGGAGTCACCCACTCCATCTGCACATTGGAGTTTGTGCCTCACCGTCCGCTCTACGACAAGTTTGTTGACTTCTTGAAGGAGTATGACGGCACTGCTGCCAAGGGACTGAACGACTTCCGTCCCCGCCAGATAGAGTTCAACCGACTGAACCTCACATATACAGTGATGTCGAAACGCAAGCTCCACACACTAGTCGACGAGCATCTCGTCAACGGTTGGGACGATCCTCGTATGCCGACCTTGTGTGGTATGCGTCGTCGCGGCTACTCGCCCGAATCCATCAAGAACTTCATCCAGTCGATCGGCTACACCAAGTTTGACGCACTTAACGATATGGCCCTGCTGGAAGCTGCGGTGCGTGACGACCTCAACAAGAAAGCCACACGTGTGTCGGCCGTAGTTGACCCTGTGAAATTGGTTATCACCAACTATCCTGACGGACAGTCAGAGGAGATGGAAGCCATCAATAATCCTGAGGATGAGACAGCAGGCACACACAACATCACTTTCACTAAGAACCTTTGGATTGAGCGCGCAGACTTCATGGAAGACGCTCCAAAGAAATTCTTCCGCATGACGCCAGGCAAGGAAGTACGCTTGAAGAATGCGTACATCGTGAAGTGCACAGGTTGCACTAAAGATGCAGAAGGTAATGTTGTGGAGATTCAAGCCGAGTACGACCCAGAAAGCAAGAGTGGTCTGCCGGGAGCCAATCGCAAGGTGAAGGGTACACTTCATTGGGTGAGTGCCGATCACTGCGTTAAGGCTGAGGTACGCGAATATGACCGTCTGTTCTACATTGAGAACCCTTCAGCCGACGAGCGCGACTTCCACGAGTTGCTTAATCCCGACTCTCTGCACGTCAACAAGTGTTGCTACGTCGAAGACTACGCCGCCACACGCAAGCCCGGCGAGTACCTGCAGTTCCAGCGCATTGGCTACTTCATGGCAGACCCCGACACCACCGATGCAGCTCCAGTCTTCAACAAGACTGTGGGGCTCAAAGATGCCTGGTCTAAAAAGAACAAGTAATCCGTCACAATGTGAGATGATCTCACATTGCTGCACTTATGATATGGACAACAATTTTGATGACAATTTGAAACGATATGAAGCTGCCCGCTCTGCAGGCAGCTCCATTTATTTGGAGCCCGACGACCTCACTGAGATAGCCGAATATTATCATCTGCACGGTAAACTCAATGAAGCCATTGAGGCCATCGACCTTGCCATCACTATGTTTCCTGGATCCACACAACCTTTGGCGTTCCGTGCACGAGTGGCAATCTTGGTCAACAGGGATGCGCGTGAAGCCATGCGCTGGGTGGAGCAAATAGCCGACAAGACCGATCTTGACTACTTTTACATTGTGGCCGAAATCATGATAGCAGACCAACGCATAGAAGAGGCAGACCAATATCTGAAAGACAAGGAGACGGAAATCGACGAAGATGACCTGGAAGACTATTACCTTGACGTAGCAACGCTTTTTGCTGATTATTCGTGTACAGATCTCACGAAAGAATGGTTATCCAAAAGCAGCGAAACTACCGACCCCCAGTATCGCGAATTGCAAGGACGTGTAGCCCTAGCCAATGGCCAGTTTGACATCTGCAAGAAGCTTTTCGACCAACTTATTGACGAGGACCCATACAACACAGACTATTGGATTACCATGGCCGCCGCCCAATTTCAAGAGGGAGACATGGCCTCCGCTATTGAAAGTTGCGATTATGCATTGGCCATTGACCCAACTAACGCGGACGCTCTTGTCAACAAGGCCAACGCCCTCGCCACGCTGGGAAACCGTGATGAAGCTATCAAATGCTACCAAAAGTTTCACCAATTACAACCCTATAGCGAATCGGCCGACATGGGAATTGCCTCAGTGCTCACGGCCCAAAATCGCTTTCAGGAGGCACTCACGCACTTGCGTCAAGCAGAACGCCTCGCTCCGGAAGCATCGCCCAACAAGCTTGAAATCATCAGGCAACAGTGCATTCTCAATGCACAGTTGGGCAAACATGCCGAAGCCTTGGCCAACATTCGCAAGATGGATGGAATTCCAGGACACAATACAGCGGAGAACAATGTGCTCCGTGGCTACCTCTATCTTCTTGACAATCAGCCAGAGAATGCGCATGCTTGGTTCACAAGAGCCCTAGAGGTCTCCAACAACGACATTCGCATACAAACTCTTGTCGCCTATTCTACCTATGAGTGCGGCTATACACAGTTTGCCCATGATCTTTTCCGCGAGATCATGGATAATCATTTAGGCAAGGACGTACCAGAGGGGTGGGCTTTTCTTGCCTTGTGTGATGTCGACTTGGGTTTAAGGCAAGAGTTCCTGTCAGACCTACACCAGGCTGTCCTGCAAGGCCCCATAGTGTCACGCCCCATGCTTGATGGCATATTCCCAGAAGGGTTACCATTTGAAAATTACGAGAAATACGCCAATGAACATCCAGAATTGGGCTCTTGGCCAACAAAAAAAGACGAACTTTAGCGATAGCCAAGGCGCGTCACCCTTTAATTATTTCAGAAAACAAAAACAAGAAAAATGAGCATCTTTTCAACGCTTCTTGCCAATCTCAACTATGGCACCATCTTCTTACTCATGCTTCTTGAAAGCACCGTCATCCCCGTGCCTTCAGAACTCGTCGTGGCGCCTGCCGCCTACCACTCAGCTGCAGGTAACCTTGACATCATACTTGTCATCCTCTTTGCCACGTTGGGTGCAGATGCTGGAGCCAGCATCAACTACCTGGCAGGTTGGCTACTCGGACGTCCCGTCATTTGGCGCTTTGCCGATTCCAAGTTGGGCAAGCTTTGCATGCTATCACACGAGAAAATAGAGAAGAGCGAGGCATATTTCAACAATCACGGACTGGTGGCAACCATTACCGGAAGACTCATTCCTGGTATTCGCCACCTCATTTCCATCCCTGCCGGACTTGCCAAGATGACTTATTGGAAGTTTCTTCTCTACACCACCATTGGAGCTGGCGCATGGAACTGCATCCTAGCCGCCTTAGGATGGTATCTCCATACCATTGTACCGGAGGAACAACTGAATGACAAAATCATGGAATATGGTGAATATATCAAGATCGCCATCATCTCACTTGTAATCATTGCCGTTGTCTATCTCACCGTAAAATGGTATCTGAAAAAGAGAAATAATAAGACGCAGTAAATCCCACATCGAATTCTTTCAGTAGCACCGAGGTCCAACCCAATGGTTAGGCCTCGGTGTTGTTGTCAAAGAGATGGTCGGCTTCCAAGATTTCGTCATCATCAAACCACTTGGAAAGCCTGGCATGAGCCTTTTCCTTTACATCATCGGAGACTTCTCCCCACACTTTTTTCAACACAAAAATCAATACCGCCAAGTCATCACCCAAACCAACGATGGGTATGGCATCAGGTATCACGTCGAGTGGTGAAATGAGATAGCCCAAGGCACCAATGATGATGGCCTTATCCTTATAAGACACTTTGTCACTTTCCAACGTGTAGTAAAGAATCAGTGAAGCATAGACCAACTTGGCTCCTGCTCGCTTGGCTATGCGGGAAATCTTGTCAACAAACCCACTCTCCGTAAATTTGTCTTTATATGACATAAAATCGGGTAATTCCATATTTCTTGTATTTTGTGATTTAATCGTTTCTGTCCGTTTGACGCATCACGGCATCCACATAGTTGCTTGCATCGGGATAAGCACCGCGATGACGGGCTACTTTAACTCGCGTCACAATCGTCCTAATGGCCTTAATGGCCAAAGCAATTAGAACGCCGATACTCACCCCCACCATAAGAGACCATTTGCCCCAAGGCAACATATTCTCAGGAAAGGCGCTGAGCGCAATCGTCGGAATGATGGCAATGATTCCATAGACCGTCAATTGTGACTTTTGCGAACCCTCACGATCGAGCAGAAGTTGATAATCGTAAAGATAATCTTCTACCTGCTTGCGTGTCAGGCCATAATCCTCCATTCGGGGGAAATCAGCCTCGTTCTCATGGTGAGCAATTTTTGCCAATACCTGATGCTCAAAGTCGTTAAGCAAATTGGGTTGCAAATCTTTCATCTCCTGTGCAATAACAATTTATATGTGTATAACTGCAACAAGACACCTTTTATTATGCTATCATCGAAAAATATAATTCATTTTGCTCCATTCCCAACCTTTTAAGACAAAAGTTAGAGGATAGAAATGATACAAGTGTGATTTTGAAAAGAAAAAGTAAGGCAGTGCCCTCATAAGCCGGGTTCTGTTTCCCGATCACCAAGGAACGAGAGCTCATCATTTATCCAGTCGACAAGTCACCTTGCCGCTCAAGCGTTCTACCCTCCATCGTCAGGATCAAGTCCTGTCGGGCAGGCAACCCTTATTGACGATGGTTTACATGAACTTGCAGCCTCCAGCCAGCACAGCCCTGCGATCACCCGCAGGCTGGTGGTCTCTTACACCACCTTCTCACCCTTACCTCTCCTAAAAGGATTGGCGGTTATTTTCTTCTACCTACACCTGCCGTCGCCGACAGCTTCCATTTTCAGAAGTGGAGTGCCTTATGCTGCCCGGACTTTCCTCTCGCATCTCACATGGATGCCAGCGATGAAGCCGGGACACTGCCTTACCGAGTGCAAAATTAGCAAAATATCTTAAGACACGTGCAATGCTTAACAAGATTTTGAGCACCAGCCTCAATATTTTGAGCGACAGTCTCAATATTTTGAGCGACAAGAACCTTAAGCGAACAAGTTTTCAGAGCGAAAACTTCACACAGCCCCGACTTTAAATGAATGTAAATAAGGGATGAATTCTACTAAAGAAGCGTTAAGTGTTAAAATTCAAATGTTAAAATGGGATAAAGTAATCGGACAACTTGACACATTAACAAATTTTGCGCCTATATTTGCAAACGTTTTAATCAGGATTTGAGCGGACACCTTGACAGGTTTTAGCTCCATCCGCAACCAAATTGACAAGACAAGAAACCAAACAAAAACAAAACATAAACGTATGAAAAAGCATTCCAGTTACTTGATTGTAGGCTTTAGCGCTCTCGCCATAGCCTTCTCAGCGGGATCGTTCATCCAGGCGCAAGCCGCCACCGAGCAGACGGCCATAGCAGGCCAGCCCGTTGACCTCACGTATGCATCACAAAAGGCCCTTCCTGCTGTGGTACACATCAAATATGTGCAAAACTCCAAGGTGCAGACCGTTGAGGTGCAGAGCGACCCGTTCTCCGACTTCTTTTCTGACCCATTCGGATTTTTCGGCAATCCGCAAGGCAATGGTGGCAAGCAGAAACGCCAAATACAGACTCCCAAGAAAGAGGCTACGGGATCCGGAGTTATTATCAGTGCGGACGGCTACATTGTCACCAACAACCATGTGGTCAATGGTGCCGATGAGCTGACGGTCACGCTCAACGACAACCGTGAGTTCAACGCCAAGATTATTGGCACCGACCCCACAACAGACCTTGCCCTCATCAAGGTTGACGGCAAAAACCTCCCCACCCTGCCTATTGGCGATTCAGACAAGCTAAAGGTGGGTGAATGGGTCATCGCTGTCGGCAATCCCTTCGGACTTAACAACACTGTGACGGCCGGTATTGTGTCTGCCAAGGCTCGTGGACTGGGTGGACAAGGCGACGGTCCGAGCATTTCCAGCTTCATACAGACCGATGCGGCCATCAACCCGGGCAACTCTGGTGGCGCATTGGTCAATGCACAGGGAGAGCTCGTAGGCATCAACGCCATGCTTTATTCCCCCACAGGATCCTACACAGGCTATGGCTTCGCCATACCTACAACCATCATGAACAAGGTCATTGATGACTTGAAGAAATATGGAACCGTGCAACGAGCCATGCTAGGCATCACTGGTGGTGACGTACTGGGCTATATCAATCAGCAGAAAGACGCCGGCAAAGACGTGGACCTCGGCACCAACGAAGGCGTCTACGTAGACAAGGTGGAAGACGGTAGTGCCGCCTCTGCTGCTGGCATAGAAAAAGGAGATGTCATCGTGGCAGCCGACGGGAAAAACATTGGAAAGATGTCCGAGTTGCAAGAGATCATCAATGCAAAGCGCCCAGGTGACAAAATCACGCTGACTTGGCTTCACAACAAGAAAAAACAAAGCAAGACTGTCACCGTTAAGAACGCACAAGGCAACACCAAGGTGCTGAAGACAGCCGACTTGGATGTGCTGGGCGCAAAGATCATCCCTGTTGGCAATGAACTGAAGAAGCAACTTGATATCAGCTATGGCCTGCAAGTGAAAGATGTGAAGAGTGGTGCGTTTAAGGATGCTGGCATCAGTGATGGATTTATTATTCTCACTGCCAACGACCAGCAAATGAAGGAAATCTCTGACCTGCAAAAAGCTGTCAAAGACGCCTCAACAAGTAAGAACCCCGTACTCTTCATCACTGGCATGTGGCCATCGGGCAAGACTGACTACAAGGCTGTCAGAGTAGGTGAATAAATAAGAATGCTGAATAGCATTATTCGCAATCACATGATGGCGGAACGCAACATGAAGCGCTCCGCCATTTTTTTTGTAATATAACCAAGAATTTACAACAAAAAGGACTGTAAAAACTATCTTTTTTGTAACTTTGCATCAAACTAACTGCACACCTATCAATGAGACAACTGAAAATCACAAATTCTATCACAACCAGGGACAGCGCGTCCTTGGAAATATACTTGCAGGAAATCGGACACGAAAAACTCATCTCGACTGAAGAAGAGGAAGAGTTGGCCCGAAGAATACGTAAGGGTGATAAGAAAGCATTGGAGCGCTTGACAAAGGCCAACTTGCGATTTGTGGTGTCAGTTGCCAAACAGTATCAGAACCAAGGGCTGTCATTGTCTGACCTCATCAATGAGGGAAACCTGGGACTGATAAGGGCTGCAGAAAAGTTTGATGAGACAAGGGGATTTAAGTTCATCTCCTATGCTGTATGGTGGATTAGACAAAGCATCCAGCAAGCCATCGCCGACCAAAGCCGTCTCATCAGGTTGCCGCTCAACCAGGTAGGATCGGTTAATAAGATCAAACGCATCGTCAGCAAGTTTGAGCAAGAAAACGAGCGGATGCCCAGTCTAAGTGAATTGCTAGAAGAAGTGGACATACCTGAGGACAAGCTCAAGGAAGTGATGAGCGCAGGCTGCAAACAAATCTCCATGGACGCTCCGATAGCCAATGAGGACGGCAGCAATCTCCTGGAAGTCTTGCCAAGTGACGACACACCAAACACTGACAACCTGCTGGTTCAGGAGTCCTTACAAGAGGAAATCGGGCGATCACTGGAGCTGTTAAGCGAAAGAGAGCGAAATATTCTCAAGGCGTTTTTCGGTATCGGCCAGCCCGAGATGACCTTAGAAGAGATTGGCGAGAAGTATGGGCTCACTAGAGAACGTGTTCGGCAACTCAAAGAAAAAGCCATCAGAAGGCTTCGGCACGACACGCGTAGCAAAAGGCTCAAAGCTTTCTTAGGATGACCCGTATCGGTGCGGATATTGTAGTTAAACATAAAAAACAAGTAATCACAGAGATTAAGGATAATGAAATCGAAAAAAATCATTTTGACCCTGGTAGCCATGCTCATGGCGACAGGTGCATGGGCAGAGCTAAAGCCTAAGACCGTGTTTGTCTATGGTTTTGCTGCGTCATTCAACGACTCGACAGTCTACTTTACAGACATACAGCAACTCGATTCGGCTTACATCGACTCAAAGACCAAGTTCCTCTACAGTAGGGAAAACTATTCCTACCAATTGCGTGATTACTTGGACAAGTTGGGTTTTAAAAACGCCACATGCACCACATCTTTTGCCACCACCAAGAAAGAGGCTGAAAAGAAATATCTTGCCTTGAGAAAGAAATATCTTGAGGGTGGTCACTACAACATCAATTATCTGAAAGAGCAAGACTTCCGTTACCAGGCTATCTCTGGCGTAATAGATGTCAGCAAGTAAGGGTACAGATGGAGAAAGCCTACCACTTTTGTATTGCCGACTTGGGGGTTGAGATCGTCTTTCGTGGGGACACGGGCAACTCTATACGGTTGATTCCATCCTTCATGCCGTTTCTCGAAGATAGCGAGACTTCCCCCATGCTGTTCCGCATGATTGTCGACGATTCACTCAAGCCTTATCCAAAGACACAAAGAGAACATATCCGCGACTTCGACACCGGTAATGGTATAACCGTCGTCGACCGATTGGCAAACGGCGGATATCAGTATATCATCCGTGATGTGGAAGGATTTGATTGTTGCCTGCTCATTTCGAATGATGATTTCACGGAATGTCGTTGTGCACTGAACGGAACTTATAACATGAGGTGCTTTGGGCTAAACAACGCACTGATGTTAGCTTTCGCCTTTGCAGGATGTTATCGTCAATGCTTGTTGGTACACGCTTCGCTTGTTAGACAAGATGGCTATGGTTATGCGTTCGTCGCAAAAAGTGGAACAGGCAAGTCCACCCAAGTGAGCATGTGGCTACGTTACCTTCCAGGTTGCGACTTGATGAATGATGACAATCCCATCATTCGCATTATCGAAGGAAAGCCTTACATCTATGGTGGACCATGGAGTGGCAAGACGCCATGTTACCGTCGTACGAAAGCGCCATTGGGCGCAATTACCAGTATTGTCAGGGCGAAGTCAAATTCTGTGGACAAGCTAGGCCCCATACAAGCTTTTGCAACGCTTTTGCCTTCTTGTTCCACCATGAAATGGGACAAAAAGACTTATGGAAAAACTTGCGACACGATAACTCGAGTGGTAGAAACCACTGGTATCTATGCGCTCCATTGCCTTCCTAATCCAGAAGCAGCCATCCTATGCAACAAAACCATCAAAATAAAATGAGCTCAGCGTTTGATCGGGTCAACATTGTGGAAAAACAATACCCCAATGCCATCTTGCTACCCGAAATCGTGAAGATGATGAATGAGGGCCACACCGTCACCATCAGATTGAGAGGCTTTTCCATGCGTCCTTTTTTAGAGGACAACCGCGACAAAGCCTTGCTGAAGAAAGCCAATTGTCCCAAAGTAGGAGCCCCTGTCTTGGCCGAGATCAGGCCGCAAGTCTTCGTTTTGCATCGCATCATTAGCATCCAGGGAGATGACGTCACACTGCGAGGAGACGGCAACCTGAACTGTGAGCATTGCAAGATCAACGACATCAAAGGCGACGTGGTTGGTTTTTACCGCAAGGGGCGATCCACTCTTGACAGAACGGATGGGATGAAATGGAAAGCCTATTCATTCTTTTGGATCCGTCTTTACCCGATTCGCCGATGGTTGCTGGCCTTCTACCGAAGGTTATGGATCCCCCTCTTCGGTGCTATCTGAATAAACACGACACTCAACTCAAAACATACAATACCAACATGAAAGCAAAACCAGGATTCAATATCCGTAATGTCTGCGGAGAAAATATCATTGTGGCTGAAGGAAAAGAAAACATGGACTTCAGCAATATCATCAGCATGAATGAGAGTTCAGCTTTGCTATGGAAGGAAATTCAAGGCAAAGACTTCACCATTGATGATTTGGCCAAGATTCTCACAGATAACTATCAAATCGATGAAGGCACTCCTCTTCCCATGAGCACAGCCTTGGCGGACGCAGAAGCGGTCGTACAACAATGGAAAGAAACAGGCATTGTTGAAGATTAGCCAACAGACAAAAGGACTGAATAGATAATAGCTTGAATTTTGAAAACCATGTGGGTTTACAAAATTCAAGCTATTATTTTTTGTAATGGTAGCAAGTCACGTGGGTAGCCTGCATCTATATGTAATACTCCGCTGAATCCACCAAGCCAGCCCTTAGTGCATACTTGGTGGCCTCATGAGCGTTGTTCACCCCCAATTTTCTGAAGATATTCTTTCTGTGTGTGTTGATGGTATGAAAACTCGAAAAACGTTTGCTTGCGATCTCTTTGGTCGTAAGTCCCAATGCAATATCCTTTAGCACTTCTGTTTCTGTTTTCGTCAACTTGATGCGCTCAGGGTGCTCAGCCTCTGGCGACAGCAGCAACTCGGTCATGTGTTGACAGATGAACCGGCGATGGTCGAGTGTGGAAGACAAAGCCACACGTATCTCGGCTAGTGGCGAGTCTTTCAGAAGAACGCTATATTGGTTTCCCTCAGAAATGGCAAGGCGCACAAACTCAGGGCTGAGTTCCTCGCTGAACAGCAACCACTGCACCTGCCGAAAACGTTGACCAAGGATGAAGAGCTCATCGATACCGTCAAGATCAAACAATGTGTAGTCCAGGACCACAATGCTTTGTGGTTGTTCCACTAAGCATTGTATCAGATGGTCTTTGTCTTCAGCATACTGGGCCTCTGTGTTTGTGAACCCTGCAAGCACATACATGAGACCTGCTCGAGTGATGTCTTGCTTGTCGGCTAAAATTACATTTCTCATCTTTATCCTGTTTTGTGTCATCATCAGAATGTCAAACGAAGCATAAAGCGGATGCCATTGCGCTTACTGGTAGGCAGGTAACTGTAGTTACAGCGATGCACAAACTCCACATGCATGATCTTGAAGATGTTGTGTATACCCGCAATCCATTCCACATAAGGGCGCTTGGGATCCATCACATAGCATCCCTCGGGGAAAGCCATCAGCACAGGATCACCGGCATTTTTGGCAAGGAGCGGATTATTCTTATCCGTCAGGTCACCCCACAGGCACTTAACGCCTATATACTCACGCCACTTCAACTTTTTCAACAGGGGGATGCGGTTAAATATCTTTCCATTGAGATCCCAACTGGCATCAAGGCTTGCATAGCGGTCGTTCATAAACTCCATGTTGTTGATCAAGTTGAAAGTCTCATCCTCCACGATGTAGCTCAAGTTAGCCGCTGGGGTAATGAGCAGTGGATACGGGACCTTGTTCCATTGGGCACCCGCCTTCAGGTAAACGTCGATTTTACCCCAACTGTTCATCCAGAAGCGCTTGTAGATGGAAGCCTCTGTCAAGTTGTAGTTATAATCGCCACCAAGGAAATTTTTCAATCCCATTGTGTGTCCCAGCGCAAACACTGGCGCATCAAGGTTGATGGGCAGGCGGCGCTGCTTGGTGTTGATATAGGTGCGACCAGGAGCCAACTGAAACTTGAGACTGAGTTCCGTTGTGCGTATCTTGCCATTATGCAACAGGTCTCCCGCATCAACGTCGCCAGGCACCTCAAACACCTTTCCGCTGCTCAAGGGATAGAACGCCATCATGCCTGCTGCCTCATTTTCCTCAGTCTTGATGCCCATAGTGGTCTTGAGTCCCCACTCCTGCTCATACTCGAACTGGAGTTGCTGGCGATTGTAGAACATCATCTTGTCGACTTTAGTCCACTTGAACGCGGTGAAGACATTATCCTTGTCTGTATTGACAAACTTGTCGGAAGGAGCCATGATGTCGTAGGTCGAAGTGAAGGTAAGCGTACGCTTCGGGAATTCGCGTGGCAGGTAATCCTTCTTGTTGAATGAATAGGTGACTTCACCCTTGTAATAGTTCTTCTTGGACTTCCATCCATGCGCATAGTATCCGGAGAAGAACCAATGCTTGTTGAGATTGGCTGTTGACTGTCCGCTGATGCGTGTTCGCAAACCATCGATGAAGTTCTTGCTGATCATGGTGTTGATGGGGCCAAAATCAAACTTGCTGGGGTGATTTTCATTGCCTGTCTCCACAAAGTTCTCTATGAGAGCCTTGGCTCCAAAGATGATGTATTTGAAGCCTTTGATCTGTTCCAGTCGATGGATGAAAGCATCCATGGAGCTCTCCGACTTAGTGAGTTCCACAGACCGGTATTGATCCCAAAACTGCTCGTCTCTCATCTGCGCATTTGCCTCGCGCTTCTCTTTGGCCTTACCCTTGAAGAGTTGTTTGGGCAATTCGTCAAAAGCATAGTCACTCAAGCGCGTCGTACGTATGACCACCGCCTTGGTGAGAAACTTCATGAGAGACATCTCCACCATCATGTCGTCGACGCTTAGCGCCCACTCGCCATTGGGCAGCCGGCTGTATTCTTGCGTGATCTGTAAATTGTCAACAAAGTTAACGTCGCTTCTCTTAGGAATGGTCAGGTTGCATTTCTTCACATGCAAGGTAGAATCAGCCAAGATGTAGAGCTCACCCCTGAAGCCGAAATCCTGTTGGTTGTTTGGCATGAACTCCAAATGATAGCAGAGATCATGATCCACATAAACCGTGTCTTGAATATAATATCTGTAGAACGAGATGGCATCCTTGCCAATGGGTGACGTGAAAGGATATTGCAACAGTCGGACCTGGTCGTCATAGATATCCACATCAGTGAACACATCCTTAGTGGCCACAGTGATGATGTCACCCGTCTGAATGAGTTGGCTGATACCCTGGTTGTTCTCTCCCTGTATGATGTCCTTTTCGGTCTTGGGGTTCTTCCTGTAAAGATGCTGCGACACGGTCTCGTCCACAATCAGCGGCAAGATGAGCTTATTGTTGTATGGGCACATCTCCACTTGGTCGAGCATCCACTTGTGCTTGCTGATAAATCCAGAATCAATGTCAGCGCTTGAGATGTCGTTGATGGCCGTGGTCAACTTTTGGTATTTTGTGTATTGGTAGTAATCATGGTTTTGCAGGTCCGTCCGCTTCTTGGCAGCAATGACCCTTCTCATCAACTCCACGGCAGGGTTGTTCTTCCTGGAGTAATGCGCTCGCTTAGAGCGTACCACGACCTCGCCCAGCACTTTTGTGTCGGGCTTGAGTTTCACGTCGAGTATCGAGGGAGTACTAGCAGTGATGTTGATGACCTTCGACTTGTAGCCCAAGGCCGAGATCACGAGTTGCCATCCCTCATGTCGCGCGATGGTGTATTCGCCCCAAGCGTTGCCACTCACTGCCACTTGGTGATCCTTATAAGATGCACTGGGATACAAGATGGTGTCTCCTGTCTGTGCGTCGATAACAACACCGCGAATCTGCGCCTTGACACTTACCACAAGCATCAAGAGCAATAGTGTTGAGTAAATCCTGAACCTATTCATATTTGCCTATTGAGAATTAAACATTAAAAAAGCGCTTGCCCTTAGAGTAGTTGATCAAGGTCTGTGATGACCTTGTCAGGAACGGACTCATCATAAGTGGCATCAGTCCAACCTTCGCCCTTAAACCAAGTGGTTTTGCAGCCTGCCTTCTGGGCTGGTTCGATGTCCTTATAAAAGCTGTCGCCCACGACCATCACTTCTTCAGGCTTCAACTCCAGCTTTTCCACTCCCAAAGAGAAAATGCGCTGGTCTGGCTTGCGTATTCCCACCACAGCCGACTCCACCACGTCCTGGAAGAGATGGTCCAGTCCAAACTCCTGTAACACCACCTGGATGTTACCATAAAAATTACTGACCAAGACCATCGGATAGGCAGCATGCAACGCCTCGAGCACCCTGCGACTATGCGCTGTGATGCGCTTCACTTTGGCATAAAGTTCTTCGAGCACCGCCTCATGCTTTTCCTTAAACTTCTGCTCATCAGCATCCCATGCGCCGTTGACACACAGGTGCTCCATCTCTAACCGAATTTTGATGCCTAACGTCTTGTGGAAATTATAACTTGATTGTATGATCGGATTACGTCCCAAGGTTCGCTCCGCATAAACGTATGCGTCGCGGAATTGCTGTTCCGTGACAGGGACTGCTTGATGCTGATAAGCATGCCACAGCATTTTCCCCCAATGACAGCCTTCCGTGTCGAGCGTGCCTCCGTAATCAAAAATATAACCTTTTATCATCTGACTTTTCTTCTTTATTAAAAATCCAATTATCCATTAGCACTTTATCACTTGTCCAAAGCGGCCAACTTCTGGGCCATTCGTTGGCACAAGATCTCATGGCGCTTATGCATGTGGATATAGAGTAGGTTGAACACTATGATTTCAAGAAACAAATAAATCCATGGTCCAATGATGTCTTGGGTGAAGCATCCAGCAAGGCACGTGACATAAATGGAAATCGCGCGGCTGTTGAATGTCAGCAGATTGGTGAAAGGCATCAATGGACGGCTGCCTGCCAGAAACTCCTGGCGGATAGGTTCCAACTGTGTCTTGTCGTGTTTTCCAACCGACTGGTTCCAAAGGGTGAAAAACGACTGGAATGCAGGCGTTCGCTTCTCTTGGCTCTTGCAGTAATTGGAGTAGAAATAATAGTAAAGTTTTTCGAACCAATCCTTCATGCCCAGGCTCTCAAACTTAGCCCGTTGCTGCACATAGTTGTCAAGCTCTGAACCATTCTTTCCTTTGAGGAAGAACAGGTGAATCTGACGATAATAGTCAGACAATGAACTCTGGGGCGAGTGGCAGACCATGCCGGCAATGATGGCCAGTGCCCATATCCAAACGCTCCAAGTGATGTCAGTTCCAGGAATATGCTGTCCCATCAGGCGGCAAGCGATGCCCACATAAATGCAGAAAAACCACACATCGCCAGAAAAGCCATCCAGCACACGCCCCAGTAGGGTCTTTTTACCCGTCAAGCGGGCCATCTGCCCATCTGTGGAGTCGCAGAAATTGGCCAACATGAGCAAAATGACACCATAAACGTTGTAGATCCATTCAGTATGAGAGAACATCCATCCGGCGCCTGCACCAAGGAAAATGGAAACGATGGTAATGACATTGGGATGGATGCCAAACTTGTCCCAAAGCAAGGCAAAGACCAATCCTATGGGACGCGTAAAATGAACATCCAACCACTCCTCTGTATCTTCTGACTTAAATGAAGCCTGTAATAATTCTTTAAATGTTGCCATCAATTTAAACTCTATTGGTAATATGTATAATTTCTCGTTTATTTTTCCATCAGCTATTTGTTGGTCATCGCATACGTTGCAATGGCTTCTGCAGCAACTTCTCTACAGCGCGAAAAACTCGGCCAGTCATTGAAGTCTATAATGAAGAAATGGCCTTCAGCATCTACTATGGCGTCGCCTCCAAACACGCCGACTCCCGTCAGTAGACTGACCTTGACCGCCTCTTGGTGCAGGGCATCCTTGTTGAAAACATAATGATGAGCCTTGCCGTTGCGCTTTTCGTCTCCAAACTTGCTGATGCCATCATCGCTTGGATAGAACAGTTCAAAGAACTTCTGCCCCACTCCATAGAATTTCACCAAGTCGCCAGGCATGTGGGCACTGGTCACCATGTCGCTGATGCCTCGTTTCCTGAAGTCATTCTTCGCCAGCTCCAACGCTTCCGTATCTTTACAAAACACGACATCGTCCTTAGACTGGGCGGCTTCATCGCCACGTTTCAACCAATACCCATGGGCGCCTGTCACTGGAGGCATGGCTATGTGATGTTCCCGCATCAGACGATCCAAAACTGAACGACGGCAATTGAGCACACCATTTGGCGCATTTAGCACCCTACTACCCTTGTTCTCCTTGTCTTTCAAGATGCGCAATGTCGTGTTCAAGCGTGCCATGGACAAATAAACATCTGCGTCGATAGGATTGATCACAAACGCTTGCTCATCGACCATCGGGATCTCCTCGGGCAATTGCAACTTTAGGCGTAGCAGTTCACTGCTACGCTTCAGAATGGCACGGTCGTTCTCCACAGCATTGGGGGAGAACCGGTCATCTCGTCGTATTGCCAAACATTTCATGGTGCCAACTCGGTTATCCATACAGCTTGCGTAACGTCAAACGTTTTCGTTAAGGAAATCCTCCGCCTTCTTGATGTCACCGGCATGATCGATGTCGAGCACTTTGGAGAAAGCGAATGCCTTGAGCTTACGGCCATCACGTATCAAGCCACGTTGGAAATTGCGCATGCGGCTTTCGCCACGCTCCATGCAGTTTTCCAGCGTTTGTATGGCAGATGGTGCCAAGCCATAAATACCTCCAGAAATGTAGGTGCACTGCTGGTCGTTGTTGTCATAAAAACCCGTAACATTCATGTCTTTGTCCGTGCCAACATAGAGAGGTTTCTCATCATCGACATAACTGGTTACGCCCATCAGTCCATCACCCCCAGCCTGCAAAACAGCCTCAAAAGCCTTCACATACTCATGGAACTCCTCCTCACGAAAGATGGTGTCTACAGTGGTCAGCACAAATGGAGAGTCACCAAGAAACTCACGAAGCTCATAGAAAGAATGCATGGAACTGGGCGTGCTGCGCACCTTAAATTGCAATGGAACAGGATGACCCTGAAGACCATCCTCTTCCAAGTCAAAAAGATGCTGGCTAACGACCGTGGTCCTGTCATTGCAAATGACCACAATTTCCTCAGCATCATTCTGCATAAAAACCCTAATCAGACGGTCTATCAAATGCTCGCCATGGACTTTCACCATGGGTTTGGGGGCGTCAATGCCCTCTGCCGCCAAACGGGATCCTTCACCAGCGGCAATAATAGCATACTTCATGTTTATCGCGATTCTCTTATAAAAGTGGTGCAAAGGTAATGATAATCATTGACAAACAGAAGAATTTTGAGGATAATTAAGTTTTAATCATTTCATGTTTTCCCATATAAGACACTTTTAAGGGGCAAAACAACAGCGAGAAATACTAGCGACTTGGGGGTTGCATAACCGCAGATAGATTTCATCGAACATTGAAAACCATATCATGCAGGGCTCATGGATATGAATGACGATGCGCCAGATTGACCACTATAGATATTATGGTATATTTTGTGATTGTTACGGAAAACACCGACAATCGATAGTAAATCTAATTGACAAACAGTCGCTGGAGAATCGCACGAAATCAATCAAGCCTGCTTTTGCTCGCAAATACGCGATTCTGAGCGTGTTTTACGTAAAAAGTTGGCATTCAGAGCATTAAGCGAAAATAAGCCCTTTGGAAAACTCTGCGCATGCTCATAGTTTTGCGATAGATATCTTATCGACCCTCCGATGAGCATCTATCGAGTCTCGATAAGATATCTATCGAGTCTCGATTCGATATCTATCGCAACTCGATTAGGCTTCTTTCGCCGAACAATTTCATACAAATTAACCGACATTAAGACTTTTAGCGTAATTTAATCGGACAAAATCCGTTTATTTCTCTCTAGAAGGTGAGCTGCAGAGGAGCCTGTTTTTTCAGAAAATAAGCAACAAAATCTATTAAATTTGACTTTCAACAGAGGATTGACAAAGAACCATTCACTTGTTTTCCTTCACCAACACCTTACATAAGTTGCGTTGCAACACGTGGGCATCAAGCACCGACATTTCACTATCCATAATAGAGAAGGCC
>JBNMMB010000073.1:0-18004 GCA_050875105.1 Prevotella sp.
CGATAAGATATCTATCGAGTCTCGATTCGATATCTATCGCAACTCGATAAGGCCTCTTTCGCCGAACAATTTCATACAAATTAACCACTATTAAGGTATTTAACAGAATTTAATCAGGCAAAACGCAAGAATTGCTCTCTATTTGGGGAGGGGTAATTTAGGGCCGATTTTTTAGAAAAAACTTACCATTATCGGGCTTGTTGAAAGAAAGGTCGCAGCAGAGTGGGGGAAACCCTTAGCGCGGTTTTCCAGTCGTTGATTGCCAGTTGCCTCTAAATCCATAGGGGCGAAAGCACAAAAAAGATGAGGAGTGGTGGACCTTTCAGAATGGAAAGGTATAAAAACGAAGGTGGGCAAGCGATTCTTATCGCGCCGCTACAACCTCGTACCCTTGCTACGTTCCCGTCCTGGGGGGATTCCGAGGGAGCTGGCCGTAAGAGACTTGCCCATTTTCTCGTTTTCGCAGGAGGCGTCATTGCTGTACCTCTTGCAAAGCGACTGCAAAGATAACACTTTTCGCCGAAACTCAGCAAGGGGTAGGCTATTTTTAAGATGCCTTAACATTATGGGGCTTTTCTTTTTGTTGGGAAAATGTCGCTTTATAGGGATTTTTACGTAACTTTGCACCAATTATGATAGATGTTGTTTCCATCGTTCAGGTGAAAGCATTCGCCCGGCAGGGCGGATTGTTTCTCTCGTTGTTGTGGCTGGTCAGTTTTGCGGTCATGATGCTTGTGCCCCAGTCGCCTTGGGGCAGTCTGTTGGCCATGTCCTCACCGTTTGTGGTGGGGTGGCTGTTGCAGCATTTCCGCAATGACGCCTTGGGCGGCCACATCTCTTTCCGCCGATCCTATGCTTTCAGTGTGCTCACCTTCTTCTATGCGTCCATCGTCTTCGCGTTGGCGCAGTGTCTCTACTTCAAGTTTCTCGACGACGGCAATTTCCTTTCCATCCTGACGGAGAACTTGAAGCAGCTCAAGGAGGCGTATGTCGAAAACGGCATTCCCGTGAAGGAACTGGAGGATGGCGCCGCCCTCATCGGCTCGTTGCCAGCCATCCAGTTGGCATTCATGTTCATGATGCAAAACATCTTCATCGGCCTGGTGCTCAGCGTGCCTGTGGCCCTCATCTGCAAGAAAAAATAACAAGCAAAAATGGATATTTCAGTAGTAGTACCCCTGTTCAACGAGGAAGAGTCGCTGCCCGAGCTCCACGCGTGGATACAACGCGTCATGGTGGCCAACCATTTCTCATATGAGATCATCTTTGTCAACGACGGTTCCACCGACCATTCGTGGGAGGTCATCGAGGAGCTGTCGGCCAAGGACCCACATGTCAAAGGCATCAAGTTCCGCCGCAACTACGGCAAGAGTCCCGCGCTCTATTGCGGTTTTGAGCGTGCCAGCGGCGACGTGGTCATCACCATGGACGCCGACCTGCAAGATTCGCCCGACGAGATTCCTGCTCTCTACAAGATGATCACCGAGGAACATTACGACCTCGTGTCGGGCTACAAGCAGAAGCGCTATGACCCGCTCACCAAGACCATCCCCACCAAGCTCTTCAACGCCACCGCACGCAAGATCTCGGGCATACACAACCTCCACGACTTCAACTGCGGCCTGAAGGCCTACCGTCGTGAGGTGGTCAAGAACATCGAGGTCTACGGCGAGATGCACCGTTACATCCCCTACCTGGCCAAGAACGCCGGCTTCACCAAGATCGGCGAGAAGGTGGTGCACCACCAAGCCCGCAAGTTCGGCAAGTCGAAGTTTGGCATCAACCGTTTCTTCAACGGCTACCTCGACCTGATGACCCTCTGGTTCCTCACCAACTTCGGCAAGAAACCGATGCACTTCTTCGGTTTCCTGGGCAGCATCATGTTCTTCATCAGTTTTGTGGCCCTCATCATCATGGGCGTGGGCAAGGCCATCGAGCTCAGCCAGCACATCTACGGTCCGCTGGCCTCGTCGGCATGGTTCTTCGTGTTCCTTGCTGGCATGATCCTCGGCATGCAGTTGTTCCTCGCCGGCTTCCTCGGCGATCTCATCAGTCGCCAGAACCCCAACCGCAACGACTACCAGATCGAGCAGACCATCTGATGAAACCCCACAAACAAAACGCATGACATGAACCACCATCACATGCAAACGAAGACGCGCTGGGACCTCCGCCTCCAGGGGTGGGGCGTCCTTGTGGCGCTCGCCGTGGGCTTGGCCTTGTCGGCATGCTCGTCGGTCGACTGCCCGCTGAACAACACCGTCTACGCCAACTACAAGCTCGCGGGTGCCGTGAAGACCCTGCCCGACACGCTCACCATCTCCACCGCGCGTGGCGATGGCTCCGACTCGGTGCTCATCAACCAGCAGGTCAACACCGACAGCTTCCTGTTGCCGATGAGCTATGGCCACGATGTGGATGAGCTCTACCTGCAGGCCAACTCGCTCCGCGACACCATCTGGGTGACGAAGACCAACACACCCCACTTTGAGTCGGTCGACTGCGGCGTGGCCTACTTCCACGTCATCACGGGCGTCAGGTACACGCGCCACGTCATCGACTCCATCGCCATCAATCACAAGGAGGTCAACTATGATGCCACACAACAGCATTTCCACATTTATTTCAAGGAGCATCGTCCTTAGCCTGCTCTTGCTCGCCCTGCCCCTCGCGGTGCAGGCCCAGTCGTCGCGCAGCAAGGCGGCGCTGGAGAAAATGCGCATGAAGCAGATTGACGACTCCATCCCCTTCTTCCGCGGCGTGGAGGTCATGCTCGATGTCATCGGCCCCATCCAGAAGGCCGTGTCCGACTATGGGCAGTATGAGGCCGGCGTCCGTGTCAACTTCAAGGACAAGTACTTCCCCGTCGTCGAACTGGGCTATGGCAAGGCCGACCACACCGACGACGCCACGCAACTCAGCTACAAGACCTCGGCCCCCTATGGCAAGGTGGGATGCGACTTCAACCTCATGAAAAACAAGCACGACGACTATCGTGTCTATGTCGGCGCCCGCTATGCCCTGACCTACTTCAAGTGCGACATCGACCGCCCGGCGGTCACCGATCCCGTGTGGGGTGGGGAGGTGCCGTTCTCGGCCCATGGCGTGAAGGCCAACTACCACTGGATGGAGTTTCTCGCTGGCGTCGACGCCAAGATCGCCGGTCCGTTCCGCCTGGGCTGGACCGTACGCTACCGCCGCCGTGTCCACTACGACAATGGCGTGATGGGCAACGTCTGGTATGTGCCCGGCTACGGCAAGCAAGGGTCGTCGCGCATCAGCGGCACCTTCAACATCATTTACGAATTCTAAGTTTACATGTCCAAGAAAAGAAAAACCGTTTGGCAGGTGGCTTTTCTCCTCCTGCTCATCATAGGCACCGTGCTGATCATCCGCCAGCAGCGCAACATGCCCTTCCAGCACAACGAGGGCTTCATCTTCGGCACCGTCTACCATGTCACCTACCAGAGCGACGAGGACCTGCAACAAGGCATCGAGGCCGAGATGCACAAGGTCGACGACGCCCTGTCGACGTTCAACAAGGAGTCGGTCATCTCCCATGTCAACCGCAATGAGCCCGTCGCCCTGGGCGACATGTTCACCTACGTGTTCACCATGGCGCAGACCATCTCCAAGGAGACCAATGGCGCCTTCGACATCACCGTGGCGCCGCTCGTCAATGAGTGGGGCTTCGGCTTCAAGAAGGGCGTCGAACCCACCAAGCAGGTCATCGACTCGCTGCGCCAGCTTGTCGGTTACGAGAAGGTGCAGCTCACGCAAGGCCGCATCGTCAAGCGCGACCCGCGCATCATGCTCGACTGCTCTGCCATCGCCAAGGGCTATGGCACCGATGTGGTGGCCCGCTACCTCCGCAGCAAGGGCATCCACAACTTCATGGTCGAGATCGGAGGCGAGGTGGTCACCAGCGGCATCAACGACCAGCGCGTGCCCTGGAAGATCGGCGTCACCAAACCCACCGACGACTCCACGCAGACCAATCAGGAGCTCCAGACCGTGCTCAACGTCACCGACAAGGCCATGGCCACCAGCGGAAACTATCGGAATTTCTACTACAAAGGCGGCAAGAAATATGCCCATACGGTGGACCCCAAGACGGGCTATCCTGTGCAGCACAACATCCTCTCGGCCACCGTCATCGCCGACCAGTGTGCCGAGGCCGACGCCTATGCCACCGCCTTCATGGTCATGGGACTCGATGGCGCCAAGCAGATCCTGCGCAAGCACCCGGAGCTGATGGTCTATTTCATCTATGCCGACAGCCAGGGCAACAACCGCGTGTGGTACTCGCCCTCGATGAAGAGTAAAATATTGGACAACCAGTAAGCGCTCGGTCACCATGGGACGGTTGGAGGTCTACGACAAGCTCCTCATGGTCCCGCTCTTCACGGGCATGAGCGTGAGAGAGCTGGAGTCCATCGTCGGCGCCACACGCCTGCTCTTCCGCAAGGTGGAGCGGGGCGACCTGGTGGCAGCCGACGGCGACCCGTGTGGCCGGCTGGTCATCCTGGTGGAGGGCCGCCTGTGCATGATGACGCAGGCCGACGACCACGCCCTGACCGTCGAGGAGGAACTCTCGGGTGGCCATGTGTTGCAGCCCGAGTGTGCCTTTGGCCTGCGCCAGCGCTTCACCCGCACCTATCGCGCCCTCACGGCGTGCAGCCTGATCAGCATCGACAAGAAGGAGACCCTCCGGCTGACGTCCGACTCGCTCATCTTCCGCCTCAACCTCATGAACCTCATCTCCACCACCTTGCAGAAGGAGAACCGCAAGGCATGGCGCCGTCCGCCGCGCAGCCTCGAGGAGCGCGTCGTCCGCTTCCTGGCCGACCGTTGCTTCTTCCCCACGGGCCGGAAGGTCTTCCGCGTCACCATGGCGCGCCTCGCCCAGGAGTTCGACGAGGACCGCCGCACCATCTCCCAGGCCCTCAACGCCCTGCAAGACCGTGCCGTGCTGACCCTCCATCGGGGCCGTATCGAGGTGCCCGCCCTCGAGAATTTGTCATAAATGGCTTTTTTCTGCCGGGCAAAGTTAAATAATGCTTATTCCCATCATCCGTTTGCTCACTTTTTGCTATCTTTGCAAAGATAATTGAGAGAAAACAGACACACTGACATGACCGACAGTCAAGAACGCAAAAATCCGTTCATGGAGCCCTATGGGACGCCTCATGACACGGTACCATTCGACAAGATACGCTTTGAGGATTTTGAGCCCGCCTTCATGGAGGGCATCCGGCGCGACGACGAGCAGATCGCGAAGATCGTCAACAATCCCGACGAGCCCACATTCGACAACACCATTGCCGTCACCGACGACAGCAAGGGCGAACACTACTATGACTTGCTCGACCGTGTGTCCACGGTCTTCTCGTGCCTCATGAGCGCCGAGACCAACGACGATATGGAGGCGCTGGCCCAGAAGCTCAGCCCCATCCTCACCAAGCATGGCAACGACGTCATCCTCAACCCGCGACTCTTCGAGCGTGTGAAGCATGTCTATGAGCACCACCGCGACCTCACGCCCGAGGAACAGATGTTGCTCGACAAGGAGTATGACGGTTTCGTCAGGAGTGGCGCCCTGCTCGACGAGGCTGGCAAGGAGCGGTTCCGCCAACTGACCGAGGAGGCCGGACTGCTCACCCTGCAGTTCTCGCAAAACCTGCTCAAGGAGACCAAGGCCTACACGCTCCACATCACCGACAAGGCCGACCTCAGCGGTCTGCCTGAGACGGCTGTGGACGCCGCCGCCAACAACGCCAAGGAGAAGGGCCTCGAGGGCTGGGTGTTCACACTCGACTATGCGAGCTTCTCACCGTTCATGACTTATTCCGACCGCCGCGAGCTCCGCAAGCAGCTCTACATGGCGCGCAACACCGAGTGTGCCCATCCCGGCACCGACACCTGCAACCTCGACATCTGCAAGCGCCTGGTCAACCTGCGCCGTGAACTGGCCCAGTTGCTGGGCTTCGACACCTACGCCGACTACGTGCTCAAGCATCGCATGGCGTCGACGTCGGCCAATGTCTACAAACTGCTCAACGACCTCATCGACGCTTACAAACCCACGGCCATCGAGGAGCAGCGGGCCATCGAGCGCAAGGCGAAGGACATCGAGGGCGACGACTTTGAGCTACAGCCTTGGGACGTGAGCTATTATTCACACAAGTTGCAGATGGAGCGCTACAACCTCGACTCGGAGATGCTCCGCCCTTATTTCCGCCTCGACCGCGTCATCGACGGCGTGTTCGGACTGGCCAACAAGCTCTATGGCATCACGTTCAAGGAGAACAAGGACATCCCTGTCTATCATCCCGACGTCAAGGCTTATGAGGTGTTCGACCAGGATGGCAGCTACCTCGCAGTGTTCTATGCCGACTTCCATCCGCGCAAGGGCAAGCAGGGGGGCGCCTGGATGACGGAGTTCCAGGAGCAATACATCACTAAGAGCGGCAAGAACGTGCGTCCGCATGCCAGTGTGGTGATGAACTTCACCAAGCCGACGGAGACCAAGCCGGCCCTGCTGACGCTGGGCGAGGTGGAGACCTTCCTACACGAGTTTGGCCACTCGCTCCACGGCATGTTTGCCAACACGCGCTTTGAGAGTCTCTCGGGCACCAACGTGTGGTGGGACTTCGTGGAGATGCCCTCGCAGTTCATGGAGAACTACGCCGTCGAGAAAGACTTCCTGAGCACCTTCGCCTTCCACTACCAGACGGGCGAGCCCATCCCCGACGAGCTCATCGACCGCATCCGCAAGAGCCGCAACTACAATGTGGCGCTGTCGTGCCTGCGCCAGGTGAGCTTCGGACTGCTCGACATGGCTTATTACACGCAAGACAAACCGTTCACGGCCGACATCATCCCCTTTGAGAAGAAGGCCTGGGAGCGCGCCATCATCACGCCCCAGTTGCCCGAGACCTGCATGACCACGCAGTTCTCTCACATCATGTCGGGGGGCTATGCCGCCGGATACTACAGTTACAAGTGGGCCGAGGTGCTCGACGCCGACGCCTTCAGCGTGTTCCAGCAACATGGCATCTTCGACCGTGCGACGGCGCAGCGCTTCCGCGACGACATCCTCTCGAAGGGCGGCACGGAGCACCCCATGACGCTCTACAAGCGCTTCCGGGGGCAGGAACCAACCATCGACGCATTACTCAAACGAAATGGCATCAAGCGATAAGCAACAAAAGCTCGATGAGCGCTACCTCAGAATGGCGCACATCTGGGCAGAGAACTCCTACTGCAAACGCCGCAAGGTGGGTGCGCTCGTCGTGAAGGACAAGATGATCATCAGCGACGGATACAACGGCACGCCCAGTGGCTTTGAGAACATCTGTGAGGACGACAACAACCTCACCAAGCCGTATGTGCTCCATGCGGAGGCCAACGCCATCACCAAGCTGGCTCGCTCGAGCAACAACAGCGACGGCTCGACGCTCTATGTCACCGCCTCACCCTGCATCGAGTGTGCCAAACTCATCATTCAGGCGGGCATCAAACGGGTGGTGTACGGTGAGAAATACAGGCTCGACGACGGACTGCAACTCCTGAAACGGGCGGGCATCGAACTCGTCTTCCTGGAGGTGGAACCGTCAAACAACGCTAAATGACGATTGTGAAAATGAAAAACGATAAGAAAAACAGGTTCATGCCGCTGCTGATGGCTATCAGCGTGGTGGTGGGCATCGTGATAGGCTCGTTCTATGCCAACCACTTCTCGGGCAACCGGCTGACGGTCATCAACAATGGTAGCAACCGACTCAACAACTTGTTGCGCATCATCGACGACCAGTATGTGGACAAGGTCGACATCGACTCGCTGGTCGAGAAGGCCATCCCGCAGATCCTGGCGGAACTCGACCCGCACTCGGTATACATCAGTGCGAAGGATGTGCAGGCGGCTGACGACGACTTGCGGGGCTCGTTCTCGGGCGTCGGCATCGAGTTCACCATCCGCGAGGACACCATCCACGTGCAGAACGTCATCAAGAACGGACCGGCTGAGAAGGCGGGCATCCTGGCGGGCGACAAGATCGTCTACGTGGATGGCAAGAAGTTTGTGGGCCCGCAGGTGACCAACGAGGAGGCCATGCACCGCCTCAAGGGCGCGCAGGGCTCCAAGGTGAAGTTGGGCGTCTTGCGCTATGGGCATGCCAAGCCCATCACCTATGAGGTGACGCGTGGCGAGATACCCACCAAGACCATCACCGCGGCCTACATGCTCGACGACAACACAGGCTACATCAAGGTGAAGAACTTTGGCGAGAAGACTTATCCGGAGTTGCTCATCGCCTTGGCCAACCTCCAGCAGGAGGGCTTCTCCAACCTGGTCATCGACCTCCGCGACAACACGGGCGGCTATCTCCAGAGTGCGGTCCAGATGGCCAATGAGTTCTTGCCCAACAAGAAACTCATCGTCTATACCGAGGGACGCAAGTCGCCTCGCAAGGAGTATCGCTCCGACGGACGTGGCGCCTACCAGAACATCCCGCTCGTGGTGCTCATCAACGAGGGCTCGGCGTCGTCGTCTGAGATCTTCGCCGGTGCCATGCAAGACAACGACCGCGCTACAATCATCGGGCGCCGCTCGTTTGGCAAGGGCCTCGTGCAACAGCAGATACCGTTCCCCGATGGCAGCATGATCCGCCTGACCATCGCCCGATACTTCACGCCTTCGGGCCGTTGCATCCAGAAGCCTTACACCAATGGCGAGGATCCCAACTACGAGCAGGACCTCATCTCGCGCTATGAGCATGGCGAGTTCTTCTCGCAAGACAGCATCAAGCACACGGGCAAGCCTTATCACACGGGCATCGGACGTGTGGTGTATGGCGGTGGCGGCATCACGCCCGACATCTTCGTGCCCGAGGACACGTCGGGGGTGACCTCTTACTATAAGCAGGCGGCGATGAGCGGACTGATCCTCCAGTTTGCCTTCAACTACACCGACAACAACCGACAGAAGATGAAGGACTTCCACGAGATGCTCGAACTGGCCAAGTACCTCAAACAGCAGAACACCGTCGACCAGTTTGTCAACTATGCCAACAGTCACGGACTGAAACGTCGCAACTTGCTCATCAAGCGGAGTCACACGCTTCTGGAGCGTTACATCGACAGCCGCATCATCTACAACATGATGGATGAGCAGGCCTGGACGGAATATATCAACCAGGACGACCCGGTCATCAACACTGCCCTCCGCGTCATGCGCAACGGCGCAGCCTTCCCCAAGGCGCCCCAGAAGGCCAAGGGCAAGAAGGACAAGGTGGCCATGGTCAGCCTCGGCAAGTTCGACGCCCGCATCCGCATGGGGGCCAGTGCGCTCCTGCACGCCTAAGCTGGTGGCTGGAATTAAAAAGACTGATTGTAATAATAAGAACGACAAACGGCAACGTGTGGCTTTTCGCCATGCGTTGCCGTTTGTCGTTTTCTGTGCTGATTGTTTTCTTGAGCCAAGTCACTAAGTCGTTTAGTGGATGTCGTGTAAGCGGTTAAATTCGGTTTATGGCCAGTTGTGTGGGAAAGCGGCGTAAGTCGCCATGACCAAAGGCAAGACGCTGATCGTGAGCCCGCTCACAAGATCGGTGCCTTGCCTTTGGTCATGAGCCCGTCAGGGCTTCCCACATGACTGGGGTTTAATTAAGTTTTTGTTTTTTTCTTTCCTTCTAATTTGGGGAATGGTCTTCAGTAGATCCTCACTTCCGTGATGATCTGCGAGCCCACGGCGTCGTTGAGCCGTTTCACCAGTTGCGACCGCATCATGGTCAGGTCCTGGCGCATGGCGGGATTGATGATCTTGACAAACAACACTTGGTTCTTGATGAACTTCTGCGTCGTGTATTGCGCGATGGTGGGGCCAAGGACGGTGTCCCAGGCATCGATGACCCGTCGCTGGAGTAGGGGAGTCTCCATGCCCTGCCGGCGCAGGTATTGCGACAGCAGTTCGCTGATGGGTTTCACTTCTTTTCTGAACATGGTTTCCTTTTGTCTTTTGGCGGTGATGGATATATCCCTCCTTGGTTAGAGGGTTGCAAACTGGCCGTCTACCACTTCGAAGAGACGGTAGTCTTTGCCGCTGTGACGGAGAATCTCGTCGAGATGGTCGCGGTTGGTGTCGGTGATGAAGATCTGCCCAAACGTGCCGCCCGACACCATGTCGATGATGTGCTCCACACGTTGCGCGTCGAGCTTGTCGAAGATGTCGTCGAGCAACAAGAGGGGCGTGGTCTGCGAGGCCGTGCGCCTGAGGAAGTCGAACTGTGCCAACTTCAGCGCCATCACGTAGGTCTTGGTCTGGCCCTGGCTGCCCTCGCGCTTCATGGGATAGTCGCCGACGAGCATCTCCAGGTCGTCACGGTGGATGCCGTGCAGGCTGTAGCCCACGGCGCGGTCCTTCATCCTGTCTCGCTGGATCACGTCGAGCAGGTCGCCTCGCTGGCCGTGAGACACATAGCGGAGCGTCACCGTCTCCTTCTCGCCCGATATCTTCTGGTAGATGGATTGGAACACCGGGATGAACTCCTCCACAAACTGGCTGCGCTTCTCATAGACCACCTGGCCCTGACGTGCCATCTCCGTCTCCCAGATGTCCATGAGCGACGGGTCGGGCTCCTGCTCCATCTTGAGCAGGGCGTTGCGCTGCTGGAGCGCCTTGTTGTAACTGTTGAGCGCCTCGAGATAGCGCTTGTCGTATTGGGAGATGACGATGTCCATCAGGCGGCGGCGCTCGTCACCCCCGCCATCCACGAGGATGCTGTCGTGGGGCGACACGAAGATGAGCGGGATGAGACCGATGTGCTCCGAGAATTTCTTGTATTCTTTCTTGTTGCGGCGGAAGTGCTTCCTTGTGCCGCGCTTCATGCCGGCGTAGACCGACTCCGTGTCGCCATCCTCCGTGAGGTAGTTGCCCTCGATGACAAAGAAGTCCTGGTCGTGGGTGATGACCTGGCTGTCGATGTTGGTGAAACTCGAGTGGCAGAACGAAAGGTAATAAATGGCGTCGAGCAGGTTGGTCTTGCCCTCGCCATTGTGCCCGATGAGGCAGTTGACGTTGGGTGAGAACGTGAGGTTGGCGGCGCGGATGTTCTTATAATTGATGATCGAAATTTGGCTGAGTATCATGACTGTCACTATCGTTAAGGGACCGAAAGGCCCGGTGGGGCTGGCCCCTGATTGATGCAAAGTTACGAGTTTTGACCATGAAAAACGAAAAAAGAGTAGAATAAATTTCAATATCTGAGAGAAAAGTGGTAATTTTGCGACTAAATCGTGATAATAATAAAACAATAAAAATAATGGCAAACAAAAACGAAAATGCAACATTTGATGCTGCAGGAAAGTCTGAGGCATTTTTCATCCAGCATCGTAATGTTATCTTAGGCGCTATCGCCGCTGTCATCGTGGTTGTGGCAGGATGGTTCTGCTACAAGACATTCATTGGCGGTCCTCGTGAGGACAAGGCCAGCACGGCTTTGGCTCGCGGCCAGGAGTACTTCAACGCTGAGCAGTTCGACAAGGCGCTCAATGGTGACGGTGCTGGCTACACGGGCTTCGTGAAGATCGCCAGCGACTACGGAAGCACCGACGCCGGCAACCTTGCCAACCTCTATGCCGGTCTGAGCTACTATCACCTCGGTCAGGCCAAGGAGGCTGTGAAGTATCTCGAGAAGTTCTCTCCCTCTGACGACGCCATGGTGAGCCCCGCCGCTGTGGCTGCCCTGGGCAACGCTTACGCCGCTGTGGGCCAGGTCGACAAGGCCGTCAGCAAACTGAAGGATGCCGCTTCGAAGGCCGACAGCAAGGCCAAGGAGGGTGCCAACAACAGCCTGTCGCCCACCTTCCTCCTCCAGGCCGGTGAGCTCCTTGAGAGCGAGAACAAGCCGGATGAGGCCCTGAAGGTCTACCAGGACATCAAGAAGAAGTATGTCAACTCGGTGCTCGTGCAGAGCAACGAGATCGACAAGTACATCGAGAGAACCACTAAGTAATCATCATGGCTACCGCTCTTCATCATCTTTCGGACTACGATTTCGACAAGGTGCCCGATGCCAGCAACATGTGCTTCGGCATCGTGGTCGCTGAGTGGAACAGTGAGATCACGGGCGCGTTGCTCGACGGCGCTGTGCAGACGCTGGAGAAGCACGGCGCCTTGCAGGAGAACATCCACATCAAGACGGTGCCGGGCAGCTTCGAACTGGTCTATGGCGCACAGCAGATGTGCAAGGATGACGGCTTCGACGCTGTGATCATCCTGGGTAGTGTCATCCGTGGCGAGACGCCTCACTTCGACTACATCTGCCAGGGGGTGACCTATGGCATCGCGCATCTCAATGCGGTGCAGAACATCCCCGTCATCTACGGACTCCTCACCACCGACAACCTGCAGCAGGCCAAGGACCGCTGCGGTGGCAAGTTGGGTAATAAGGGAGACGAGTGCGCTGTGGATGCCATCAAGATGGCTAAGTTTTAAGTAATCACACAACGGTGATGCTGAGTGCGCTCGCGCGCATGGGGGCGTCACCGTTTTTTATTGTTTTCACGCATGAAATTATACGAACTCATTCAGGCTTACGATTTTGATGAGATCATGCCTGAGGTTTCCAACATGTTTCCAGGCACGGCCAAGTATCGTGAACCGCTGAAACAAGCCTACGACATCCTGCGGAAGATGCGCCCCGTGGCGTCGAAGAAGTCCATCCGCTACAAGCTCATCCGCGACGACAACTCCAATGAGTCGTACATGGGTGCGGCCGACTCCGACTTCCGTTGCACGTGGGAGGTGTGTCTCGGCAAGGATGTGTCGCGCGAGCGTGGCGTCGACTTGAACGATGCCGAGATGTTGGCCAACTGCCTCGTCAACGTCTGCTTCACCGCCACCCATCCCCGTGCCTTCGATGCGGCCTATGCCGAACTGACACGCCCGGAGCGCTAAGGGATGTGCATTGACAGGCGATAGGAGAGAGATGTAATAAGTGAGAAGCATTGCACGTAACAAACGATGGCGAGCGAAAAGTCGATCAAGACTTCTCGCTCGCCATCGTTTTGTTTGGGGAAATTGGTTAGGGTGGTCGTTGGCGCCACCTTATTATTATAGGTTGTCTTTTTAATTATTATAGGCCGTATTTCTTGTTATTATAGGTCGTATTTCTTATTATTATAGGCCGTATTTCTTGTTTTTATGGGTCGTCTTTCTTCGTGCAGCGTGAACTTTCACGAGCCTGCGGCTCACTCGTCGTCGGTCTCGGGCTCGTTTCTCATTGAGTTGACATCCGCCTTCGTGTCTTTCTCGATGGAGTAGTTGCCGAAGTTGTCGATCTTGATGATCAGCGGCACATACTCATCGCTGGCCCTGTCAGGACTGCCCACGCTGGCGCCCAACAACAATTGGTTGCCTTCTGTCTTCTCGTAGGCCACACCCAGCAAGGCGCCGCCGTCATAGTAGGAGGCATCGACATAACTCTTGAAGTTGCTCTTCAAGAACTTGTGGTTGAAGAATGTGGAGCCGTCGGCGCGCACCACACGCACCACGATGCTGTTGTCGTAGTAGCGCTTCACACCGTCGGTGGCGAGCGGCAGGGAGTCGACAGCCGTACGCGTGATCTCCACCGTGTAACTGCTGCCCATCCATTTCACGGGTGTCGACTGCGACTGGTCGCCCATCTTCTGGGGCTTCTCCGCCTTCACGACCTTAGGCTTCTTGATGATGATCACCTGTTGGTCTTTCTTCTCCTTGCATCCCACGGCTGCGGCAAGGAGCGATGATATGATGATGAATGAAAACAGTTTCTTCATTTCTGTTTGGTTTTGTTTCACTGCAAAGTTAATAAATTTATTGGTAATTACGCTTGGATAACACCGAAAAGTCGGTTGCCATCCGCATTGCGGCCGATGGCCGTCTATATAATAAAAGGTGGAAGGGTTGGTTCATGCTTGTGGCTTTCCCAGATTTTGGAATGCTCAAGCCATAAGTTACTGGTTTAGTCGGCATCCCAGGGCGTGAGCGGTTTAAATCGGTTTATGGCCAGTAGGCTTTCTGAGTGGCGCGAGCGCCACTGCCACCTTGTTTGTTCTTGTCCGTCGTGAGCGCGCTCACGTAAGGGCACGAACAAGCAAGGTGGGAAAGCCGTCAGGCTCAGAAAACCATCTGGGGTTTAACTTGGTTTACATTCAAAACATTCAAATAGGTTTGCGCTTCTCTTGTTTGTTCTGTTTGGGGCAGTGATTGTGGCTCATGCGGCGTTTGGGTGTCTTCTTGCCCTTTCTTTCTCCTTCAGTCGACAGTCTATGGGTGCCAATTGCTAAGTCCGAATGATCAATCGCCAAAAGTGACAGGATGACGGCAAACCTCATGCACGTGCCTCATAACCTTATGATAATCAAATGTTAGGTGGTGTAAGGCTCAAGTGTCGTTGCTCTATTTTGTAGAGAAACAGTCATTAAAATATGTAAAAGACGACAAAATAGATAACTCTCGAAGCGGTAATCTATGCTTATTTTGATTATCTTTGCAGAGAGAAAAATTACTAAACAGAGTGTAATCATCAACTAAAAAACCAATCAAAGTTGTCCGTTTTGGAAAACTTTCCAGAACGAAAAACGAGAAAAGTTTTCCAAAAAGTGTAACTTCAAACAACAAAGACTTTAGATAAAAGCATGGAAATCAAGAACTTTACGATCACGAAACGTGACGGATCGAAAGATAGTTTCTCTCTCGACAAGATCATGAACGCTGTCTTGAAAGCGTTCAACGCATGTCAGGAACCCATCGACTTGGGCTCTGTCTCCAAGATTCTCAGCCATCTCGACATTCAGGATGGCGTGCGTGTGGAGGACATCCAAAACCAGGTGGAGGTGTCGCTGATGAAGGAGGGCTACTACAAGGTGGCCAAGTCTTTCATCCTGTATCGCCAGGAGCACCAGGAGGATCGCGAGACGCTGGAGAAGATGAAGTTTCTGTCCGACTACATGGAGGCGGAGAACGCCGCCACGGGATCGAAGTTCGATGCCAATGCCAACGTGGAGCACAAGAACATCGCCACGCTGATCGGTGAACTCCCGAAGTCGAGCTTCATCCGCCTCAACCGCCGTCTGCTCACCGAGCGCATCAAGAAGATGTATGGCAAGGCGCTGGCAGATGAGTATCTCGACAAGTTGTCTCACCACTTTATCTATAAGAACGACGAGACCAACCTCGCCAACTATTGTGCCTCCATCACCATGTATCCCTGGCTCATCGGTGGCACGACGAGCATCGGCGGCAACTCCACGGCGCCTACCAACCTCAAGTCGTTCTGTGGTGGCTTCATCAACATGGTCTTCATGGTGAGCTCGATGCTGGCTGGCGCGTGTGCCACGCCGGAGTTTCTGATGTACATGAACTACTTCATCGAGAAGGAGTATGGCAAGGATTACTTCAAGCGCGCCGACGAGGTCGTGGACCTCAGCCTGAAGAAGCGCACCATCGACAAGGTCATCACCGACTGCTTCGAGCAGATCGTCTACTCGCTCAACCAGCCCACGGGTGCTCGCAACTACCAGGCGGTGTTCTGGAACATCAGCTATTACGACCGTTTCTATTTCGAATCGCTCTTTGGCAACTTCTTCTTCCCCGACGGGTCGAAACCCGACTGGGAGGGTGTCGACTGGTTGCAGAAGCGCTTCATGACGTGGTTCAACCAGGAGCGCACCAAGACGGTGCTCACCTTCCCCGTGGAGACGATGGCCATGCTCACCGAGAATGGCGACTGCAAGGACAAGGAGTGGGGCGACTTCGCTGCCGAGATGTATGCCAAGGGCCATAGCTTCTTCACCTATCTCTCTGACAACGCCGACTCGCTGTCGAGCTGCTGCCGCCTGCGCAACGAGATCCAGGACAACGGCTTCAGCTACACGCTGGGCGCCGGTGGCGTGTCGACGGGCTCGAAGAGTGTACTGACCATCAACCTCAACCGCTGCGTGCAGTATGCCGTCAACCACAAGCAGGACTACAAGGAGTATCTCTCTGAGGTCATCGACCTCTGCCACAAGGTGCAGCTGGCCTACAACGAGAACCTCAAGGAGCTCCAGAAGCATGGCATGTTGCCGCTCTTCGACGCTGGATACATCAACATCAACCGACAGTATCTCACCATCGGCATCAACGGACTGGTGGAGGCTGCCGAGTTCATGGGCCTGAAGATCACGCCCAACGACGATTACCTCCACTTCGTGCAGGGCATCCTCTCGCTGGTCGAGAAGTATAACAAGCAGTATCGCTCCAAGGAGGCAATGTTCAACTGCGAGATGATCCCGGCCGAGAATGTCGGCGTGAAGCACGCCAAGTGGGACCGCGAGGATGGCTACTTCGTGCCGCGCGACTGCTACAACAGCTACTTCTATGTGGTCGAGGACGACTCGCTGTCGATCATCGACAAGTTTAAGTTGCATGGCGCTCCTTACATCGAGCACCTCACGGGTGGTTCGGCCCTGCACATGAACCTCGAGGAGCACCTGTCGCAGGCGCAGTATCGCCAGCTCTTCCGCGTGGCGGCCAAGGAGGGATGCAACTACTTCACGTATAACATCCCCAACACGCTCTGCAACGACTGTGGCCACATCGACAAGCGCTATCTCAAGGAGTGCCCTGTCTGCCACTCCAAGAACGTGGACTATCTGACGCGTATCATTGGTTACCTGAAGCGCGTGTCCAACTTCTCTGAGGCTCGCCAGAAGGAGGCTCACCGCCGCTTCTATGCTGGCGTCGACCGCCTGCCGCAGGCACAGAAGATCCAGTTGGGCAAGAAGCGTGAGGAGGTGGTGAAGTAATCGGAGCGCCCTCCGACACTGACTCGTCATGATCAAATATGTGAACACAGAGGTCGTCTTTCAGGAAATTCCCGACGAGACGACGCTCGCCATCAACATCTCTGGGTGCCCCTGCCATTGTCCCGGCTGCCACAGCAACTATCTGTGGGACGACATCGGCGAACCCTTGACACCTGAGGCACTGGAGGCGCTGATCGGGGCCAACGATGGCTTGATCACCTGCGTCAGCCTGATGGGCGGCGACGCCGACCCGGCCGCCGTCGACCAGTTGGCGGCTTGGCTCCACGCCCACCATCCCGACATCAAGACGGCCTGGTACAGCGGCCGCATCCGTCTGGCACCCGACATCGACAAGCGCCACTTCGACTACATCAAACTGGGCCCTTACATCCGCCACCTCGGCGCGTTGAAGGACAAGACCACCAACCAACGGCTCTACAAGCGCGTCGGTGAGGATGAGTTCGAAGACATCACTTATCGCTTCTGGAACAAATGAGCAGCAAGGCATGATCGATTGCTTCTGTAACAAATGAGCAGCACATCGCAGATCGCATATACAACACAAAGAAAGGATGGCCCCGTGCCATCCTTTTTTCGTGTGTCTGCAAGTGAGTAGCCCCGTTGCCCCCTTCCTCCGCGAGCCTCAGTCGAACCCCATTGTCCCCCATTGTCTATCATTGTCGTTAAATATCTGTGAGACCAAGCGCCTAACGCGCTCACCACCACTCGTCATTCGTTTAATTACTTCCCTTTGGTCAGTGGGTCTACGACAAATCTCGTGGTCGACATATGAACACAAGTAATTTTGACCGAACACGAATATCCCAAATTCTCCGAATGCAGACGATTTGCATTAGTGTAATTCAGCGCCGAATGCGCTTCCTATCAGCTGTCATTCGTTAAATTACTTCCCGTTGGTCAGTGGGTCTGCGACAAGTCTCGTGCTCGAAATAAATCTGCGTGAGCCGTTGCGCCCAATGCGCAACAAAGGTTGTCCGTGTTGTCCGCCCGTTGGGCCCCTCCTTGAGCAAAAAAAGTTGTAAAAAGTTGTAAAAAGTTGTAATCGTTGTATCGGTTGTCTTAAATCATGCCCCCATAAAAAAAGAAAGCGACGGCCTTCACAGGCAGTCGCTCCAAATCTTCAATAGGTATTAGTTCCTCTTAAGGTAAAAAG
>JBNMMB010000074.1:0-17939 GCA_050875105.1 Prevotella sp.
CGTCGCATACGTAATTCTTCATAATGTTTCTGTTTTTGTTATTCTATACTATGGGTTCATTACTTTACGTTTGCAAAGATACGCAATGTTTCGCGAAATCACGCAATATTTCGTGATAAATTTTCGCTTTATGCGTGTTAAAAAGTGTTTTATTTAGATAAGTCATTGATTATGAACGATTTAGATATTAAGGAAATTCGCGCACATTTGGGCGTTACGCAAGCCGAACTTGCGAAAAGGCTTGGTGTAAGTGAAAGAACGGTTCAAAATTGGGAATCCGGCACGACAATTCCCGAAAGTAAACACGCATTATTGCGTGGATTGAAGCCGCAAACGTATTTCGGTGGCAACGTTGAACAAACGAACGTAATGGGCAACAACAACATCCAAGGCGGAAACGCCGGGTTTACTGCCGAACTCTCCAAGCTGGTTGAATTGCTTGCGGCAAAGGAAACATCTTTGCAGAACGCGCAAGCGCACATTGACCGCCTGTTGGCTATAATTGACAATCTGACAAAACAACAATGATATGGATGCAATAAAAATCAAGGTCGCCGATTATTACGGCAACCCGTCTTATTATTCGGTCATGCCGAATGAAATCTTTGATGCGTTGGAATTGGCTTCGCTGAAAGGCGAAACGGAAACGGACGTGGACAAAGTATTGTTCACGCAAATGGTTGATAACTACAAAAAGAAAATGGCGTTATGCAAAAGGTGAAATATACATGGTTGGTGTTCGCCTTGATGCTGGTGAACATGGCTTGTTCTTGTTCGTCATCCTTGAACGATGATGGCGATGACGAACCGCAAGTTGTATTGTCGGACATATCCGGCACATGGACGGAATATGCTTATAAATGTTCCGATGGTTACTTTGTGGATATATCCGGCACGGGTTGCGTTTATGAATTTGCACGCCCGGACGCGTTCACGAAATATCAAATCAAGGATGGGGAAAAGGAAATATTGACGCAAGGAAAATGGACTTACCATCCCGAAACACGCACGGCGGAAATCAAAGAACCGCGCGGATGGGATTTGACCATCAAATTTGACTTTTCCGTAAACGAAAACGCCACCTTATATATAATAGGGAAAACCGCGAATCAGAATCAAACAATAAAAGTCAAGCGAACAAGCAAATGAAAAAATACATCAACCCACAAGCAAACGCAATCCAAGCGCGCTTTTTCCACGCCCTTGAATTGGCGATTCAATCCGGCAAGATTACTGGGTTGAAAGGCTTTTGCCGCGACCACAATTTCAATCGCACCAAATATTCTTTGCTGCGCAATACAATGGGAACGGACGCGATGACGTACCGGGTCATTGATTTGGACGCGCTTTCGGCAATCTGCAAGGATGGCGGCGTGAATCCGGCGTGGCTGCTGCTGGGTGTTGGTGATATGCTAACAAAAAAAGATTCATCAAAATGCACATCAAAAAAGGAATAAAGTTCTTGTTGCACAAGCGCGCCGCCGGGCAAACGACAAATCTTGCCATCCGGATGCGCGTCACGTTGCATGGCGAACGCCCGTTGGATTTCCCGTTGCGGCAAAACGTTGATGCCGCCGATTGGAATGCCGACACCATGCGCGCGTTGCCATCGTGTCCGGTGTGCGATGACATCAACCGAACCATTGACGAATGGACATCCGTTTGCAACGAAATCTTTGCGCGTTACGAACTCATTGAAAAGCGCGTGCCGACACCGGGCGAAATCAAAGACTTGTTCAATGATATGGTCGGGCGCAAAACGCAATTGAACGACACATTGCCATCACCGGATGAAAACTTCTTCAAGGTGTTCGATATGTTCACGCGCGAAATGGGCAAGAAAAACCAATGGACGGACGGGACGTTTGAAAAGTTCGCCGCCCTCCGGCATCATATCGCAACGTATGATGCCAAGTTGTCGTTTCCATCGTTGACCGAACAAAAGATGCAAGGGTATGTTGACGCGCTATTGCGAAAGGATATGCGCAACACGACCATTGCAAAGAATCTCGCGTTCTTCCGGTGGTTTTTACGCTGGGCGCATCAAAAGGGATATTATCAAGGAAACTTGCATGAAACATTCAAACCCAAGATGAAAGGCGTTGACGGGAACAAGGAAATCATATATTTAACCCGTGACGAAATTTCACGCCTTGAATCATGGGAATTTGCCGCGACACAACAAAGCCTTGCGCGTGTGCGCGATGTGTTCTTGTTCTGCTGCTTCACCGGATTGCGATATTCGGACGTTGCCAAGCTGAAACGCACCGACATCAAGGATGGTTTCTTTGATGTGGTCACACAAAAGACGCATGACGGATTGCGCATCGAACTCAACGACCACGCACAAGCCATCCTTGACAAATACAGGAATGACAACATCAAAGGCGGTTTGGCGTTGCCTGTAATCTCCAACGTCAAGATGAACGCACAATTGAAAGTTATGGGTCAAGTTTGCGGAATTGACGAACCGACACGAATCGTGTACTTTCAAGGACACGAACGACACGAACAAGTATTTCCCAAGTGGGCGTTGCTTACAACACATTGCGGTCGGCGTACTTTTGTAGTCACGGCTTTACAACTTGGCATCCCATCCGAGGTGATTATGAAATGGACGGGGCATTCAGACATGAAAGCAATGAAACCTTATATGGCAATCGTTGACGAATTGAAAGCAAAAGCGATGGAACGCTTCAACAATTTATAAAGTCCGGTGTACACGAAAACAAGTAAAGAAAAACGGCGTACACGAAAATGTACACGAATTAAAAGGGACAAAATGGCATTGTGTGACACTATAAAACACCACAATAAAAATGAAAAACCCTGTGTGTTAGGTTTTTGGCATTTTCTGACATCAGAAAGGATTGCGGGTCTTAGTGCCTCTCTCTCCGCAAGAGCCTTCTGAAAGAAATTTCAGAAGGCTTTTTCTGTTTTATAACGGCTTAGCTCGAGGTCCGGATTCAGAACAATTGCGAGGAACTTGATGTTGAGGCTTGTTGAAAATTTTAGACCCAAGTTTGCACACAAATATTCATAAGCTGTGCCACACTTTGGTACACCCCGTGCTTATCTTTGCACCATCATTACAAAACAAATGGAGGGAAAAACATGGCAAAGACACGCATACAGTACATCAAGGAGGCTGCGAAAAAGCTCGTGGACAGCAAGTTGCAGCGTTTGGGAGCGGCTAAGGCGCAGGAGACATTTCGAGGTGTGATGCAAAGCGTCGGACTGGAGACCATGGAAGAGGTGTATCTCTTCGTGGCGCAGTTTGACCTTACCTGCCGCGACCGCATATCCAACATGGACGATTTGTCTTCTTACTTCGAATGCTCGTCGCTCGACATGCTGGAATACATACCCGCACTGAAGTCGCTGGAACGAAAGGGCCTGCTCGTGCGCCGCAGCAAGAGAGAGGACAACATCTTCAAACAAGACTTCGCGGTGAGCGATGCCGTGATGGCGGCCATCATAGACGATCAGCCAGTGACCATCAGTAAGGTGGACGTGAAGAACGTGCAGACAGACAAGTATGACTTCTGCAAGTGCATTGCCGAAAAGGTTGAGGACGATGAGACGGTGACCGACGACCTGGTGCTGTTCACCGAGAAGCAGGAGGAACAATGCGCTCATCTACCATTTGTGAAAAAGATCAGGAAGGATGTGCCCGACATTCTCGATCGCATCATGTTCTATGCCTTATGCCACGACAACCTGGACAGTGACGGGGAGCGCAACTCCGACATCAGTTCCACCACAAAAGACATATTCTCCAATACCGGCCAGCGCATACTGACGAAAAAAGCCATCATGAAGGAAGAGCACACGCTGATGCGCCTCGGACTGATAGAACTGGTGGACGAAGACGAGATGACACTCACCGACGAAGGCAAGGAGTATTTCTACGAAGACGACATACAGGCGTTTCGCAAACCGCTGAGATGCAACGACATGTATGCTTTCATGGAGAAGGTGAACGACTATTTTCACGACTGCAAGAATTATGATTCCGACAAGGTTTCTTGCGTGCCCAGACTCAGAAAAACTTTGCACAAAATGGAAGGCGCCAACAAGCATCTGCCCATGGTGCAGGAGCTCAGCCACCTCATCCCCGACGAGTTCGATCGGGTGCTGCTCTACTCGATGGGCCGGGACCTGATAGAAAACGAGTCCACCTCGCTCTCGTACGAAATCAAACGTCTCTACCCGCTTCGGCAACGGCGCACCACCATGATGGCGTTTAAGGACAACGAACACCCGTTGCAGAAGAAAGGCTTGGTGGACATTGAGAAGACGTCATCGATGTATGGCGAGGGCACCAACATCGTGCTCACCGACAAGGGCAAGGAGACCTTGCTTGGCGAGGACGCCACCCTATACATCAATGAGGCTTCGGACAAGCAGTTGGTCGCCTGCGACAAGATCGTGTCGAAGCGGCTGTACTTCTCCGGCGAATTGGAACAGCAACTGTCGCTCCTGCGCAACAGTCTGGAAGAAGACAACTACAAGAGGCTCTACGCAAGACTCGAAGAAAAACATCTGCCCAAGGGCATCGCGGTGCTGCTCTATGGTGAACCGGGAACGGGAAAGACGGAAAGCGTGATGCAGATGGCCAAGACCACGGGACGCGCCATCATGCACGTGGACATCAGTGCCACGAAGACTTGTTGGTTTGGAGAAAGCGAGAAACTCATCAAGAAGGTGTTCACCGACTACCGTCGCCTCTGCGAGAAAAGCAAGATCAAGCCCATCCTGCTCTTCAACGAGGCAGACGCCGTGTTCTCCAAGCGCAAGGACGTGAGCAGCGGCAACGTGGCGCAAACAGAGAATGCCATGCAGAACATCATCCTGGAAGAGATGGAAAACCTCGATGGCATCCTCATCGCCACCACCAATCTCGCCGACAATCTCGACCGAGCTTTTGAGCGCCGTTTCTTGTTCAAGATCCGCTTCGACAAACCCACCATAGAGGCCAAGACCAACATCTGGATGAGCAAACTCGCCACGCTCTCGACAGATGAGGCCCACATGCTCGCCTCCAGCTACGACTTCAGCGGCGGACAGATAGACAACATCGCAAGGAAAACCCTCATGCAAGAGGTCATCAAGGGCGTGAAGCCATCCATCAGCGAACTGTTGACCCTGTGTGGCGAAGAAAAGTTGTCGAGAGACACCACACGGCACATCGGCTTCTGCTGAACGCTCCCCCTGCTCCTTCCTCAAGCTGACTAAGAGTCTCCCCAGAGATAAGGGCCAGGGCTTACGGGCCTGCCCTCCAAGGTCGCCTCAGTATTTCCTCAGCACCCGATAGGTCACAGGATAGACATGGTCGAGGTATGGGGTCCACTCGTTGCGGTCTTCTCCCTGTGGCCGGATGCACAGGCCATAGAAGCGAGTGCCCGTGCGGCGGTAGTCCTTCATCTTGGCCAGCATGCCGGGGGCAGGCAAGGGCATCAGGAAGTCGGATATCCACAGCACATCTGCGTTCATGTATCCATCGCCATCGTTGTCGAGCATCTGGTAAGTGGCGTTCATCATGCCACGCGCATCCGTGCCGCCTCCGATAAAGGGAATGTGGCCTTGGTCGAATGTCATCTCGTTTTCCTTGAGACCCACGGAGGCGTAAAGTTGTTTTTTCATGCGGAGCTTGAGGTCTATGGCCTTGACACTCACGGAGAAATCAATCAGGTAGCAGTCGCGGCGGAGCCGCTCGGCCTTCTCCTCGATGAGCGACAGCATCGACTGGAGGATGCGCATCGGAGGACCATACATGCTCGCGGAGGTATCGGCACAGACAATCATCGGGCCCAACCGGCGAGCCGACTGGAAACTCAGCCTGCGGGAAGGCTTCGACATCTTCGACTTGTAGTCAAAGGTCTGCAGTCGGTGGCGGGTGTAACGATAATAGAACAAGTTCTCCATGTCCTTGTCGGCATAAGTGGCCAGTTCGATGGGAAGCAGACTGCCCAGGTCGTTGCCAATGGTGATTCCCTCAATGTCGCTGCCCGAGGAATGGCTGATCTTCATGTTGCTCCCTTCGCTGACGGTCAGGCGGTCACGGCCGCCATTGTCGGCCACACGTCCCATCTTCATCACCACCTCATGGAGCTGCGGATAACGATCTTGCAGCCGGACGACGCTCAAACGGCGCACAAACTCCGTTTCCGTCCATCGGCCATCCATCATCTTCCAGGCCTGCACCGACTGTTCATCGCTGACGCGCTCGTCTTTCAGCGTCTTGTCAACATTGTCGAACATCCGATGAAGGTTCTGCTTGATGTTGGCGCCATGCCCGGCTATGTGTTTCTCTTCCTGCTGCCTGAGATGCTCGGTGACACTCTTGCCCCAGTCGTCGAGAAGCTTGTCTATCTTCTCCTGTGTGACCGCCTGGCTGAACATACGCTTATAGAACTCGCCATCGAAACCGTCGTCTCCACGCTTCTCACCGATGGAGTCGATCCACTTCTGCCAGGCACGCTCATCGCCGCTGCCTCGGCTTTCCAGTTCCTGCATCTTCTGGGCCTCCACGCGCAGGCTCTGCGACAGGAAGGCCTGATGGTGCATGCAATCGACGATGAAACGCCCCACCGTGGTGAAGAACACCTTGGCACACATCTGGCTGGAAAGCACACGGACCTTCACCTCTGGGTCGCTCATCAACTTGGCGAGATACTGCAACATCGGATCCTTATACACGCGCCAAGGCTCATCCTCAGGCCAAGCCACCCCCTGGCCGGCGATCTCGCCTGTCTCACAGAAATGGTTGAGCATGTTGAAATAGCAGGACAGTTCCTTGCGCTTGCCACTGTAGTTTTGCGTAAAGCGCGCGAAGTATTTCTCACCCCCGGAGAGCAAGTTCCCGTCGTCTTGTCTCAGATGGTCAGCCATGTCAGTCATACAGCTTTTGAGTGTCTTGGCGCGTGAAAGCCACCTCACGGTAGATCTCCCTCACATACACGGTCACCTTCTGCTTGTCGTCGGCAGCGATAAAGACATTGTTGTTGACATGCTCCTCCATCTTCTTCAAGTCATCCGCAAGCGCATCTATCTCTTGCTCATAGTCACGTCCGCTGTCTTGGGCCTCAGCCCCGAAGGACAGCGACATCTCTTGGGTCTTCTCGATGGCGTAACGGTCGCCAAGGATGTAGACATGGTCGTCGTCGCGATTGATCATGACAGGCGAACTGCCCAGAGGAGCCCCAAAGGAGCCGTCATAGGTTCGGAGAAAACAGACATTCTTGCGTTTGCTGTCCGGGTAGAGGATGCCCTCCGTGTCCATCTGCTGCGTGCCATGCTGCGGCAACGACTGATAGTCGCGCGCCATGATATAGCAGTCGCCCTCCGGATAGCCGACCAACTTGTAATAAAACTTATCGTAGAGTTTCTTGTTGGAATCTCTTTCGATCTTGCGGCTGGAGATGCGACGGGCTGCCCGCGCCGCACGAGCGATCTTGATGTCCTCTTCCAAGGTCCGCTTCATCTTCGCCAATCGCTCATTGAATGACATAAACATGCCACGGATGACGACACGGCAGATCTCATCCCGCTCTTCGGGTTCTTGCCACAGGCAGTTGTATATCGGCAGAAGGTCTTCCGGTTCCACACAGTTGCGGTCTTGGAGGTAGGCCGAGGTGCGGAGCAGGTTGACGATTTTCTTCCACCTGCGATCGCTCACATAGACAGACCGTCGCTCATCGGTCCCGTCGATGGCGACAGATTGCAACGACTTGCGGATCTGGTGGATAACGCAAAGGGCGTCTTGACTGACGCGGACCTTGCAAATGTCCTTGTGCCACTGGTCATACTCGGCATTTGTGATCTGCAACTTCTTGGGGACGCCGACATTCTCCTGGCCGTCATCGAGCAACATCTTGTCGAAGTTGTCCTCTCGCCTGATGCTCTTGCTCTCCAGGCGGATGACCATCCGGTCCCACAACGCCTCCAGGCCCTCGCCCTGTGCGGGCAACTCATTGCTGGCCGCGATGAGCAGTTTTAATGGCAGGGAGACAAGACGGTTGCCATTGCGGAAAACCTTCTCGTTGATGACCGTGAGCAGCGTGTTTTGTATGGCTGGCCCCGCTTTCCATATCTCGTCGAGGAAGACCACGTCGGCTGTGGGCAGATAGCCTTCGGTGACGCGCTCGTAATCGTCAGACTCCTTCAACCGACTGATGCTCACGGGGCCGAAGATCTCATCGGGCGTGGAAAAGCGCGACATGAGATACTCGAAAGAGCGGGCGTCGGCAAAGGCCTCCGACAACCTCCTGGCCACCATGCTCTTTGCCACGCCGGGAGGGCCCAACAAGATGATGCTTTCTCCGGCCACGGCCGCCAACAATGACAATGCCATCTCGTTTTCCTTCTCGTAGATTCCCTGGTTCAAAGCCTCGAGAAGTTGTCCTATTCGTTCCTTGATCGACATGTTGTGTCTATTATTTCTTTTCTTCGATTATTTATTCATTTGGAAAGAGAGCCATCAGTCCGTCAGATCATCAGCTCATAGGCCACTGTTCCCAAGACCTGTCCCATCTTCTCGGCCACCTCGCGGTAGTGGCCCACAACCTCGAAGCCCAACTTCTCGTGCATGCGCATGCTCGGTTGGTTGTGGTCGGTGATGTTGGCGATGAGGGCGCGGTAGCCTGCCTGTCGACAGTGGTCGATGAGGTGGCGCATCAGCGTGGTACCGATGCCGTGGTGCTCAGCGTCGTGGTCCACGTAGACCGTGGTCTCCAGCGAGTGGCCATGACAGGCAGCCCGCGTGTTCCAGGGATGCGCATAGCAGTAGCCCACGATGTGACCGTCCATGAGACCGACAAAATATGGATATTCGGCCGCGATGTCGGCTATGCGGCGCGCCATCTCCCCGTCGGTCACGGGAGCCATCTCATAGGTGGCCGTGGAGTGGAGAATATAGTGGTTGTAGATCTCCGCCAGACGAGGTGCGTCGGCAACGGTGGCAGGCCGCAGTTCCAGTTTGTTCATAAGCAATCAGCATTAGAATCTTCTTTCTCACGCAAAATTAACAAAAGTATGGAAGAAAAAGGTCATTGGGCGTGAATTTTTGCGTAACTTTGCAGCATGATTTATCCCAGCAATTTCGAGAACAAGATACAGTTTGGCGAGATCCGCACATTGCTCAAGGGCCGTTGCCTAAGTCAGCTCGGCAAGGACAAGGTGGACGCCATGTCGTTCTGCGACGACGTGGAGACCATCAACACCCTGCTCAACCAGACTCGTGAGTTCCGGCGCTTGCAGACCGAGGCCGACGACTTTCCCCTGCAATATTTCTTCGATATGCGCCTGGCCATCAAGCGCATCCGCCTGGAGGGCACCCACCTGGAGGAGAACGAGATGTTCGACCTGCGGCGGTCGCTCGAGACGATTGCCGCCATCGTGGCCTTCCTCAATCGGGGCAGCGACGAGGGCGTCTACGACTATCCCGCTCTCCATGAGCTCACCGATGGCGTGCTGACCTTCCCCGACATCGTGCGCCGCATCGATGAGATCCTCGACAAGTATGGACGGGTGAAAGACACGGCTTCGCCCGCGCTGGCCAGCATCCGGTCTGAACTGCGGCGGTCGGAGGGCAGCGTGTCGCGCACACTCAACAGCATCTTGCGCGCTGCGCAGAGCGACGGACTCGTCGACAAGGATGTCGCCCCGACGCTACGCGACGGACGCCTGGTGGTGCCCATCGCGCCGGGACTGAAGCGCAAGATCAAGGGCATCGTCCATGACGAGTCGGCCACGGGCAAGACGGTCTTCGTGGAGCCCGCCGAGGTGGTCGAGGCTAACAACCGCATACGCGAGCTTGAGGCCGAGGAGCGTCGCGAGGTGGTGCGCATCCTCGTAGACTTCACCAAACTGGTGCAGCCTCACGTCAGGGAGTTGGCCGACTCCTACCAGTTGCTGGCCGAGGTGGACTTCATCCGCGCACGTGCCGAACTGGCCACGCTCATGGGTGCCATGGAACCCGAAGTGGAGCCCACTCCAGTCATCGACTGGATACAGTCGCGACACCCACTGCTCTGGCTCGCCCTGCAAAAACAAGACAAGGCCGTGGTGCCTCTCGACATCACGCTGACATCTGCCCGCCACATCCTCATCATATCCGGCCCCAACGCCGGCGGCAAGTCGGTGTGTCTGAAGACCGTCGGCCTGTTGCAATACATGGTGCAGTGTGGCCTGTCGGTGCCCATGAGTGAACGGTCGCGCGTGGGCGTCTTCCAAAATCTCATGATCGACATCGGCGACGAGCAGAGCATCGAGAACGACCTCTCGACCTACTCCTCGCACCTGCTCAACATGAAGATCATGATGCGACAGGCCAATGCCCGCACGCTGTTGCTCATCGACGAGTTTGGCACGGGCACGGAGCCACAGATCGGTGGTGCCATGGCAGAGGCGGTTCTTAACCAGTTTGTGAAGAAACAAGCGTGGGGCGTCATCACCACCCACTACCAAAACCTCAAGCACTATGCCGACGCCCATGAGGGCATCGCCAATGGCGCCATGCTCTACGACCGCCACGAGATGCGTCCCCTCTTCCAACTCGCCATCGGCCAGCCAGGCAGTTCGTTTGCCATCGAGATCGCCCGCAAGACGGGCATTCCCGAGGAGGTGATCCGCGAGGCATCAGAGATCGTGGGGTCCGACTACATCCAAAGCGACAAGTACCTGCAAGACATCGTGCGCGACAAGCGCTACTGGGAACAGAAGCGACAGACCATCCACCAGCAGGAGAAGCGCTTGCAGGAGCGCATCGACCACTATGAGCACGACATCACCGCTGTGGAGAGCGAGCGCCGCGACATTCTGGCCAAGGCCAAGCAGGAGGCTGAGGACCTGCTAAAAGAGAGCAACCGCAAGATCGAGAACACCATACGCGAGATACGTGAGCAACAGGCTGAGCGCGAATCGACACGCCGCATCCGACAGGAACTCGAGGGATTCAAACAAGATGTGGAGGCCTTTGACACCAAGGCCGAAGATGACAAGATAGCCCGCAAGATTGAACAGATCAAGGCGCGCAAGGCACGCCACGAGGAGCGGCGCAAGAAGAAAAAAGACGACGAGCAGCGTGCCGCCGAAGCCCTGCGGTCGGCGGCCGTGCGCGAGCAGAAGGTGCGCGACAACGTCATCGCCGTGGGCGACAGCGTGCGCATAAGGGGATCGAAATCGGAAGGCCGCGTGGAGAGTCTCAACGGCAAGATGGCCACCGTCATCTTTGGCGACATGCGCACCAAGTTGCCCGTCGACCGCCTGCTGCTGGCTGCCGCACCGTCGGCCACGACAGCCGACATGGGGGCTGCCCAACCGACCAAGATGGACGAGTTGCGCGATGGACTGCAGAACTACAAGATGTCGCACATGACGCAAGACACCATCGACAACCACCGCAAGAACTTCAAGCAAGACCTCGACGTGCGAGGTATGCGAGGCGACGAAGCGCTCCAAGCCGTGCAATACTTCATCGACGATGCCATCCTCGTGGGCATGCCCCGCGTGCGCATCCTCCATGGCAAGGGCAACGGCATCCTCCGACAGCTCATCCGCCAATATCTCGCCTCGGAGCCCAACGTCACCCATGTGCGCGATGAGCATGTGCAGTTTGGTGGTGCTGGCATCACCGTGGTCGACCTGGGATGACAAGAAGTTTTGCGCGAAAGCCTTTGCGACTTCAAGAAAAATACTTATTTTTGCAACAGAAAGATGAACCCACAATAATTCTCACTCCATGGCAAATTACATACGTTTTGACTGGGCGATGAAACGCCTGCTTCGCAATAAGGCCAACTACGGCGTGTTGGAAGGTTTGATGTATTCGCTCCTCAATGAGAAGTTCACTATCAAGAGGTTTCTTGAAAGTGAAAGTAACCAATACAGCGAGAACGACAAGTTCAATCGCGTGGACATCCTGGCTGAAAACGAAAAGGGTGAACTGACCATCTTTGAGATACAAAACACCCGAGAGTTGACCTACTTCCACCGCATTCTCTACGGAGTGTCGAAGGTGATCACCGACTTCATCGATTTGGGCGACGATTATGACAAGGTACGCAAGGTGTACTCCATCAATATCGTCTACTTCACCCTGGGACAAGCCAAGGATTATGTCTACCATGGCAAGACCATCTTCAAGGGCATGCATGACCCCGGCGACGTCCTGAAGCTTTCCAACCGACAAAGCGAAGTGTTTTTCGGCGACGAGATTGAAGCTGGCACAAAGACCAAGCGCGAAGCGGGCGACCTCTTCCCCGAATATTACCTGCTTTGTGTCGACAACTTTGACAAGTTGGCTGTCAACAACCTCGATGAATGGATAGACTTCTTGAAAACTGGAGAAATTAAAGACGGTGCTAAAGCGCCAGGTCTCTCCGTGGCACGCAAGTGCCTGAAGGTAGACAAGCTGTCGGTCGAGGAGCGCAATGATTATGTCAGGCACATGGAGAACCTGCGCTACCAACGCAGCGTCATCATGACTGGCTATGATGACGGGTGGCAAGAAGGCAAAGCCGAAGGTAGGGCAGAAGGCAGAGCAGAAGGCAGAGCTGAAGGTAGAGCTGAAGGTAGAGCTGAAGGTAGAGCTGAAGGTAGAGCTGAAGGCAGAGCAGAAGGCAGAGCAGAAGGCAGAGCAGAAGGTAGAGCTGAAGGCGAAGCGGTAGGTGAGAAGAAAAAAGCCATCACGATAGCAAAGAACATGCTCGCCAAGGGACTTGACATAGAGATCATTGCGGAGATGACCGACTTAAACAAAGAAGAAATAGAGAGTATCATGAAGGGATAATTGAATGCCACTCTCACAAGAATGAAACAGCTCCATTTTCATATTAGCTGCACTGAGACAAGTGGGGAAACCGAACTTTTTCTTCGGGTTTCCCACTTTTTTAATAGGTTCTACCAATTTAATTCAAAGTTTATAAGTAATTTTGCACCTTGGAATAAATCATGTGAACCGAAGTATGCATCGTCATCTCCATTTGTTGGCCTGCCTCGCCCTGGTGCCATTGGCCTGCCACGCGCAAAGCGAGACTGCCCTGACAAACGACAGCTGCCGCATGGACTCGCTCCAGCCCGTCCTTGCGGGGACACAAGCACAAACCGACCAACCAACGCTGGGCATGAAAGCCGACCGTATCACGGAGCGCCGCTGGTTTCGATCGCTCTATGTGGGAGCGCCGCTCATCGTGGCGGGTCTCATCGAGCAGCACGAGGACCAAAAGTTTCGCACCCTGCGCAACGACTTCCTGCCACGGTTTCACCACACCGCCGACAACTACACCCAAGTGGCGCCAGCCGCCATCATGGTAGGCCTGAAGGCCGCCGGCGTGCCGTCGCGCTCATCATGGGGACGCATGCTGCTCAGTGACGCACTCTCCGCAGCGCTCATGACAACGGTGGTGCAAGTGTCGAAAAACACCACTCACGTGTGGCGACCCGACGGTTCCAACCCACACAGCTTCCCTTCGGGGCACACGGCGACGGCCTTCATGACCGCCACCATGCTGGCCAAGGAGTATGGCCACATATCACCATGGGTGAGCGTGGGAGCCTACAGCGTGGCTTCGGCAACAGGCCTGATGCGCATGGCCAATAACAAGCACTGGATGTCTGACGTGATGGTCGGCGCCGGTGTGGGCATCCTCTCCACCGAGTTTGGCTACTGGATAGCAGACGCCATCATGAAAAAGCGTGGTCTCAACCGCACTGAGACGCCTGAAGACACACGCACCTGGAGCACTCGCCCGTCGTTCTTCGGACTCCACTCTGGCTTCAACCTGCCGCTGAGCCATTACGACATCAGCAAGGACTATGGCTTGCGGACCTCCACGGGAACGACTGTAGGACTGGAAGGCGCCTACTTCTTCAATCCCTACCTGGGTGTGGGCGGGCGCACATCGGTTTCCAACCTGCGCCTCATCGTCAACAATGACAAGGCCAACAACGACACGTTCGACTACTACACGACATTTGTCGGTCCCTACTTCAACCTGCCTCTCACCGCGCGATGGAGCGTAGGGACGAAAGTGCTGGCAGGCTTCATCCACTACACCAAGACCGACGTGGCCAACTTCACCATACCGGCCAACAACGGATGGGGCATGGGAACGGGCGCGAGCCTCAACCTGCGCATGCGGCGCAACCTGAGCTTCGACGTGTTTCTCGACTACAACCTGCAGTCGCCCCACAGTCGTGACAGTCGTGAGTATCTGCACATCATGACCCTCGGCGCACAGGCGGCCGTGCGTTTCTAAGCGCAAGGCCTCCACCATTTACCACAACAAACAAACAATGAAAGCAACAAAACATACCCTCTTGGCCCTTCTGGCACTCTTCACCCTCGTTACCTTCTTTGCCAACATCGGCGCGTTGCCCACCGACATCATGGAGCAACGCAACGTTGTGACGGCGCGTGAGATGGTGAACGACGGTTGCTGGCTGGTGCCCACCATGAATGGCGACCTCCGCTTGGAGAAGCCACCTCTGCCCACATGGGTGGCCGGCGCCATCGAGGCTGTCCATCCAGGCAGCCTGGCCGCACAACGACTGGCTGCGGGCGCCATGGGCTGCCTGTGGACGTGGTTTCTCTTTCTCACCGCTCGTCTCCTTGCCCGGCGCACCGACTACGCCATGGTGGCGACGGTGGTCTTCCTCACCTGTTACAATGCGGTACTCATGGGGCGCTCGGCCACATGGGACATCTATTGCCATGCGTTCATGATGGGCGCCATCTACTTGTTGCTCAGGGCGCTGATGGAAGAACGGGGCTACCGCTGGCAACTGCCGTTGGCCGGCGTGTTGATGGGTTTGTCGTTCTTGAGCAAGGGCCCCGTGTCGTTCTATGCGCTGTTGTTGCCCTTGCTCCTGTCGGTGGTCACCCTGCCCACCATCGCCATGCGCGGCAAATGGCCCTATGTCGGTCTGATGGTAGTGGTGGCCGTGGTGATGGGCGGTTGGTGGTATGCCTACCTGCTTCTGGCCCACGGCGACGCTGTCACGGCGGTCATGGCCAAGGAGTCGGGTGCCTGGTCGAACCACAACGTCAGGCCCTGGTGGTACTATTGGCGCTTCTTCCTCGAGATGGGCGCATGGGCCTTGCCTGCCTTGGCCGCATTGGCGCTGACCTACTGGAAGCACCACATCACCCTGAAGCGCACCTACCTCATCACCTTCTGCTGGGCCTTAGGCTCGTTGGTGCTGCTCTCGCTGATGCCTGAGAAGAAGATGCGCTACCTGCTGCCCTCGCTGGCCCCATGCGCCATGCTGGTGGCCTGCGTGATGGTGCATCTCAAGGATGCCTACGCCACAGGGCACGTTGACCCGTTGGGTCGTGTGCTCTATGGGGCCCAGGGCGTGTTGCTGACGTTGGTCATCGTTGGAGCTGCCGTGGCACTCTTCGTGGTGCCGGCCGCCGCAGTCATCAGTCTGGCGGCACGCATCGTGGCTGCCGTGGCACTGGTGCTGACGGCTTGCCTCACGGTGTGGGCCACGCTGAAACGCCGTCCCATGATGCAGGTGGTGGCTGTGGCCCTGGTGTTCGCCACAGCCGAACTGTTGCTCTTGCCTGCCATCACGCGGGCGGTGGGCAATCCTGAGTCGCGCAACATCATCCTCACCGTGGGCACAACGCAGGCCAAAGCCTTGCCGCTCTACCATGCACAGGACACGCCCATACGCATCGAACTGGTCTACAACGCACAGCGCAAGATACTTCCCATCGATCTCAACGACACGGCCGCAGTGCGCCGTCACCTGCCCTTCGCCCTGGTCATCCCCGCAAGCGACACGACGAAGGTGCCGACAGCGGTCATGGCTGTGGCCGACACGACGGTCATGGGCAGTTACGACATCAACCTCCACCCCAAGAGCAACCACCACTATACTGATGACCTTCGCGGGCGCGTGTTGCGGGTGACGGCCAGTGGAAGCATCACAAATGGCAAAGCCATACAACTCCCAGCAAACAACCAATAACAAACGAGTAACAAACAAGATAGCATGAACAAGACACAGCAATACGAACTGACCATCATCGTGCCCGTCTACAACGAGGAGGACAATCTCGATCGTGTGGAGAAGGCCATGGCCGAATATCTGCCCCAAGCCTCGGTGAAGGCTTGCGCACTGTTTGTCAACGACGGCTCGACCGACAGCAGCCTCGACAAGATACGCGAGATCTGCGGGCGCCACGCCGACTTCTTCTACATCAGCAGCAATGCCAACCACGGACTGAGCACCGCCATGAAGGCAGGCATCGACAGCACCAGGAGCCGACTCGTGGGATACATCGACTCGGACCTGCAGACCAACCCCGAGGACTTCAACCTTCTGTTGCAATATGCCGGCGACTACCAGCTTGTGTCGGGCATCCGCGCCAACCGCAAGGACTCGGCCTTCAAGCGCTTCCAGTCGCGCGTGGCCAACCGTTTCCGCCGCCACATGACGGGCGACACCGCCACTGACACGGGTTGCCCGCTGAAGGTGATGTGGACCAGCTACGCCCAGCGCCTGCCATTCTTCGACGGCATGCACCGCTTCCTGGCTGCCCTGATGACCCTCGAGGGCGGACGGTTCAAGGAAGTGCGCGTACGCCACTATCCGCGCACGGCGGGCGTGTCGAAGTATCACTTGTGGAACAGGCTCAAGGGGCCGTTCCTCGACTGCTTTGCCTTCCGCTGGATGAAGGCGCGCTACATACGCTACGCCGTCGACAACAGCAACATCGAGGACAGCACCAAGTAAGGACGGCCTGTCTCCACCTAACCATCAACGACATCCATGGAAAAAACGTCAATGTGGGTCTATGCCATCGGTTTTGCGGCGCAGGGGTTCTTCTCGGCGCGCATGCTGTTGCAATGGGTCTTGTCTGAAAAGGCCCATCGCGTGGTGTCGCCCAACATCTATTGGATATGCAGCTTGGCTGGCAGCATCTTGTTTTTCGCCTATGGCTGGTTGCGCAACGACTTCGCCATCATCCTCGGACAGCTCATCTCCTATTATATTTATATCTGGAACCTCAACATCAAGCAGGTGTGGCAACGCGTACCGCTGCTCTTGCGCGTGGCCATCGCGGCGCTGCCAGTGGTGGCTGTGGCGATGATGGCCCGGGACGGGGCAGCTTTCGTGGCCTCGTTTCTGCACAACCAGGACGTGCCCATGGCCCTGTTGGTATGGGGCTCTGCGGGACAGGTCATCTTCACGTTGCGATTCATCTACCAGTGGTATTACAGCTACCGTCGGCATGAGTCGATGTTGCCCATTGGTTTCTGGATCATCAGTCTCACGGGGTGTGCCATCATCGTGAGCTATGGTGTGTTCCGCCTCGACCCCGTGCTCATCCTCGGCCAGTCGGTGGGCTTTTTCACCTATTCACGCAACATCGTGTTGTTTCACAAACAAAAGAAAGAAAGATCATGAACATCCTCATAACAGGCGCCGCCGGATTTATCGGCCATGCGCTGGTGAAAGCCCTGGCCGCTGACCCTAAGACGACCATCGTGGGCATCGACAACCTCAACGACTACTACACGCCACTGCTCAAGGAGGCGCGCCTGCGCGACCTGGGCATCACAAGCCACAGTGCCGAGCCCTCCACCAGCGCGACATTGCCCAACTTCTCTTTCCTGGAGGCCGACATCGCCGACCGCACGGCCATGGAGCGCATCTTTGCCCAAGGGCGCTTCACGCATGTGTGCAACCTTGCCGGACAGGCAGGAGTCCGCTTCTCCATCGAGAGCCCTTACTCCTATGTCGAAAGCAATGTGCTGGGCTTTCTCAACATCCTTGAGGGGTGCCGCAACCATGGCGTGGAGCACCTGGTGTTTGCCTCGTCGAGCAGCATCTATGGCATGGGTGAGCATGTGCCGTTCTGTGAGACCGACGACACGAGTCATCCCGTGAGCCTCTACTCCGCCACAAAGAAGAGTGATGAG
>JBNMMB010000075.1:0-17540 GCA_050875105.1 Prevotella sp.
ATGCCAAAAGCTTTATGCATTATGCTGGCATTCATTTATCATTGAGTTTGGTCACTACAAAGATAGATAATGCCAGCTTTATTTTTGCCATAGAAGAGAAAATATTCTTATTCCTTATCTATGCATTTAACGGAAGAACCATTTCTTTCCCCGTTGCCTATGCATTAAAGCCGATATTGGGCCTGTCATGTCCGTCATTCTCTCCATTCATCACGGCACGAATGCGCTCGTATTTATGAAGTTCGCTGTCGCTGAGCGACGGGCGAGTGGTCGAAATGGTGGCTTTCAGAATATCCATGGTGATTTTGCTGTGTTGACGCAGGGCGCAGCGAGAGGCGTCATTGACAATCAACTGTATGTCGGCCGACACATAGTTGGCGGTCATCGCTGCAAGCACATGATAGTCGAGCCCAAAGTCATAAGGACGCTTCTCAAGATACAACTTGAACAGCGCCTCCCTGGCCTTGGCGTCAGGAACACCTATATAATATTTCTTGTCCAAACGTCCTGCACGCAAGATCGCCGGATCAATCATATTAGGATAGTTGGTCGCTCCGATAATGAAGACGCCTTTCTCTCCCGTCCTGTCCATCTGGGCCAACATCTCATTGACGGCGCTTCGTGACATCTCATGCACGTCACCACTGTCGCGATTGGGCACAAGCTCATTTATCTCGTCAATGAAAATTATCGTTGGCGCATTGTCTTCTGCATCCTTGAACATCTGGGCGATGTTCTCTTGCGTGGCATTGACATAGCGGCTCTTCAAAGTGGCTGGCGTGATACACATGAAGTTGAAGCCGACCTCTTCAGCAAAATGCTTGGCAAAGAACGTCTTTCCACATCCTGGAGGTCCATAGAGCAACATGCCGTTGGGGATCGTAATCCCGTAGCGCTGGTACTCTTCAGGATGATGGAGCGGTTCGATCACATCCTCACGCATCTGCCGTTTAAGTTCCTCCATACCAGCTATTGCGTCAAACCCCTCGCCTTTTTTCTTGGTTGGCCTTGGCGTTGCAGGGCTGTCGGAATGCTGGGACAAGATCTTTCGCCTAGTCGACTGCCGCCCCACCTTAATCTCACCATCGAGTGCCTTGACAAACTCATCAGCTGTCTGGAACCGGTCTTCGACCTCATAGCTGAGAGCCTTGGCTATGATGTTGAGCAGCTGGTCATCGAGTTCATACTTGTCCACTTTCTGCAATTCGAGTTCCTTGTCGCGTTCTGCCAAGACAGCGTCCGTGACGTCTTCCCCCTTTATCCTGGACACATCCACAAACCATGGCAACCGCCCATAGAGAAGTTGATACATCAGCGCGCCAACAGCATACAGGTCGGTTTGGACGGAGCACACGCCCGAGAAACGTTCGGGGGCAAGATAGAAGGGGTTCAACTCTTCCAAATCACACTTGCTAGGGGCATCGTTCAAATAGCGTGCATGCCCCAAGTCAATGAGTTTCAAGTCGCCCAATCCGCCAACGAGATTCAGCAAGATGTTTTGCATGGTCACCTCATTGTGTATGATAGGGATTGGGCAATTATGAAGGAAGGACAAAGCCGACAACACAGCCTTCGCTATCGTTTTGATGTCGTATACGCTGACCTCATCTTCGCGCACCAGCCTCTGCGACAGCGTTTCGCCACTCACAAACTCTGTCACCATCCAAGCATACTGGTTGCCATTCATCATCATCGTGCCAGCATCAACAAATTGGCAGAGATTGTGATGATGCAACTGCTTGGCAATCTCCACTTCCATCACATGCCCATGATCATCAATCTGGTTGCGATGAAGCTTGGCATAATTGATGAGCTTCAGGAAGCGCGTCTTGCCTGTCGGGTCTTTCACACGGTAGGTTTCCGCATAAGCACTTTGCTTATGCGGAAACACTACCGTGTAGGGGCCTATTCTGTCGTTCTTGTCGAAACGCATGGACTGTAGGGTTAGTAATTGCTTCTGCGCTGGCTATTGCCTCCAAAGACAAATCCAATGCAAGACCAGACGGTGGTTACCCACCACCAAAAGTTGTAGGCTCCACTATATTCGTGCGCCTTGAACAAGGCATCTCCAAAGAAACTCCTAATCAAGTTTGGCACGAAAAACAAGCCATGCCAAATGCCTGAGTACCATGTGTAGTACTTATCAGGGTCGATGTCGCAAAGCAGCCATCCAAGGAAACAATAAACCAAGACGGTAATGATGATTCTTGTCATAATTCACTTCTTATTTTAATAGTCCTTCTGCATTGGTCGCTTCATCATCAGGCAGGAGCTCAAACAGCGACAGGACGATTTGTCTCAATCCCTCCGCCGTGGGGTTGTCATTGATTTGCTCCAAGCCCTTGTTCAAGAGTTGGCGTGCGCGTGCCGCGTCTTTCCAGCGGATCGCACCGAAGCGGCTGTCGTAATGACGGATGATGCCCATGCACTGGTAAAGCATGGTCAGATGAACAAACAGCGCAGTTACCTGCTCCAAGACCTCGCGAGCGACTTTCACGTCTTTCTTGCGAATGGCTTCGTCAGTCTGTGAGCGAAGTTGCTCAACCAACGCCCTTGTCTTGTCATTGCCCAAATCGTTCTGTGCTCTTTCAAGCTTGTCAAATTCCTCTCGAAGCTCTTGCTCAACGCGCTGCCACTCCGTGTCCGAATCGAGACTTTCGATTTTTCGGAGTAAGTCACGTAAGTGTTTGAGCACTTCTTTTCGTTCAGTGGTGTTTTCGCTGTCCGTTCTGACAACAGCAAGCTCTTTCTGCAAATCGCTTACTTCTATTCCGCTTTCTGCCAATCTCTTGATACCCGAGTCTGCTATTGTAAAACCTTTTTCGATGTCTGCATTGACCTCATCCATGGTGAATTTCTTGCTGGTATCAAACACTTTCTCTACGGTGACGTCGGCTGCCAAGAAGTGAACTTCCAACTTCATTTGCTCAGAAGAGTCTACCTTTAAGGTGACATCCACCGAACTGCCTTCAGGGATAAGCGCGTCAACATCATCGCCTGTAATGACAACATCACCAACGTGTTCATAGAGAAAAGCTGACTTGCCTTCCGCCTCAGCAAAATCATCCGTTTGATAAACAGGCACCGTCAAGATGTCGGTCATGACACCTGGGCGAAGCTGCTTTGATGTAGTCAGGTCATTGGCTACACCTGTAGCAGGCAAGGGTTTGTTCTTCTCCAAACCCTTTGCCATATGAAAGACGCCCCGGTTCTTGCTCTCATCCCAAGTGGCAATACCGATATTATAAGGTAAAGGAGCTGCACCAATATCCGATCCTTGAATGATGGTGAGTTCGTTGGGGAAACATGGCAGTAAAGTTCCCTTGTCATCATAACACACAATGCTGAATGAATTGGCTTTATGCTCTAAAAGGTTCAATTCCACAACGTCGCCATTTGTGTCAATCAACATCTTGCCACTTGACCAGCCCTTATCACTTCGGATGATTTCCACGGTGACATGGTCAAGCGTAGAGCCTGCGGCTAACTTGATTGGAACGAACTCGGTCATTTCGACTGTGGTTGACTCGTAATTGACATCGAGTTTGATGGTTCCAACTTGTATTTCGTCATCAGAGACTTCATTGTCGATGGTGGAGGCATACAGTGCTGCGCCTGTGGCCACTGCTGTCATGGGATCGATACTTGTATCGACATTCGGCGTGATTTGCTCTTTCAGCATCTGGCGAATGAGTGGGCTGTGGGTAGGACCACCTACAAGGATGAGCTTGCTGATCTGCGAGCCATCGATGTGGTTGCGTTGCAGTAAGTTCTTGCAAATGTCAACTGCTTTCTGAAAATAAGGGCGCATGACCTCAAAAACTTGTGTCTGCGTCAGGGTCAAGTCAAGCTCAAACTCTTCGCCCTCTTCGTCTTCGCCAAGATCACCGAGGTTGGAGATGATATCTTCATGATCCTTGAATGACAATTGGTTCTTTACGTCTTCGGCATAAGTCTTCATTGCGTCACGAAGCACCTGTTTTTTGTCCACATCCATCATGATGTGCTCAATGGAGTAGTTGTCGATGAGATATGGAATAATGATGTTGTCCACAATGGCATAATCCAAGTTCTTTCCTCCGAGATAGTTGTCTCCCTCCGTGTCAAAAACCTGCATGATGCCATCCTCCACTTTCAGAAGAGCCGCGTCAAAAGTGCCACCACCAAAGTCAAACACCATCCACAAGCCATTTTTGTCTTCTGCCGTCAAGCCATAGGCCATAGCAGCAGCAATCGGCTCTTGCAAAAGCTCACAATGGTCAAAGCCTACAAGTTTGGCTGCCTCCAAGGTGGCCGTCTTCTGGTTGACCGTGAACTTTGCGGGAACTGTGATAACCACAGAATTAAATTTCTCGTCAGAAACAAATGATTTTAATGTCTTCAGAACTTCAGCAGACAATTCTTCAGAAGTGAAGTTGCGGTTTAAGTTTGTACTGACATAATTGGTGTTGGTGGCCATGGTGCGCTTGAACTCCACATAGGTGTTCGACGCTCCTATGCGCCAAGTTTTTGTGGCACGGCGCTTGTCTGATTTCATTGCGTTGTAAGCACCATCACCCACTTTGATGGAACCCTTTTTGTTTACTGACACACATGAGGGCATGGTGTCCTTCAAGACGTCCGTCTTAATGACAACAGGCTCGCCCTTCTCCATGCGGCATAGGGCGGAATTGGTCGTTCCAAGGTCTATGCCGTAGTCTATTTTGTTTCTTGCCATGATGTTATAGTTTTAGATGTTTTGACTGACCGTAATTTGAGCAGCTTGAATCATCTGCCCGTTGTAATTGACCTGGGGCTTCGTAATGCCCGTTATGACTTGCGCACCTTCGTCAAGGTCTTCGTCAACCACAAAGTTGGCAACCACCTTCATGCCCTCATTGTAAGGTTTCCCGAGCATGTCAACAATTTCGTAGCCGTTGGCTTTGAAGTTGTCTTTGATACGCTCTACTGCCTTCGACAGTTGCTTGTAGCCCCTTACGGAAGAATCCATGCGCGACATGTTCAACTCTATTCTTGCGATCTCATCGGCAACCTTCAAGGCAAGAGAGTGATCGGGGGTGTCATTGCCCTTCTCCTTAGGCGTGTTAGCCAACTGCTTGTCTAACAATTCCAGCAATTTATCGTCAAGCTTCACCGATTCTTCCTGCATCTTCGTCTGTGCCGTCTGCAAAGCCTCTTGCACCTTGCGCACCTCATCAATGGAAGTATCGCCGTGCTTGATGCGCTTCGTAAGTCTGTATGCCATACCAATTATGACAGCCAACAAGAAAAACACTACAGCGCCAATCCAAAGTGTACGACTTTGCAATGTATCTTGGTTTTCTTGCACATTGCTGTTGGTTTTTTCTATCTTGCTACAGATGTTCTTGTTGTCGGTAGACTGCTTTTCTCCCAAACGTTTACAAGCTTTGCGCAGACTATCCAAAGCTTTACTTTGGTTATTGCTTACGCTAATGAGAACTTCTAATTCGTGTTCGCTTTCCTTTTGCTTGTCAGCCAACCACTTAAAGTTCCTATCCATTCTGTTTTGTTCTTGTTGCAGAACTAATACTGTTTCATCCAAGTTTTTAGGCTTATTGTTACTTGATGCAGAATTTGCATAAAGATTCATTGATATAGTAAAAGTTGCAACCAATAAGACATTATACTTAATCATGACCGATTATAATTAATCATTTATCTATCTATTATTTCACGAACGAGACCCAAAGTCACGACTGAGAACAACAAACCACACCAAATGCCATTGCCACCAATTAAACCGCCAATTATCATACAAAAAGCAATGTAGCCTATAGCAAAAATAGAATTAATATTATCTTTAAGCCAAGATATTGATTTCTGAATTTGTCGTTTTATATTTACTTCCTTAATAGAATTAACATTATCTTTAAGCCAAGATTTTGACTTCTGAATTTGTCGTTTTATATTTTCTTCCTTAAATGATTTGACAACCTTTTCTTTCAAGGACACTGGCTTGTAGGCAGGAAGAGCCGCCCCAATCTGTATCAAGAAATCATTTAACGTTTTTCTATTTGGCAGATACCGTTCTTGCTCAAATGATTTTTCCATGTCTAAGACATCCATTATCAGCAAAGCCGCTCTTGCATTTAATATAGTACTTTTCATACGTTCATATTTTTTTTGCCTATCTTCTTGTTGATAAAAAAAATCATCGTAAAGTAGCGAGGGCATATGATATCGTTCAAATAAGGATTCTTCCCGCATCTCCGCATACTTTCGTTTGCGTTCTTCTGCTGGATCATACTTTTGAGCCTCATTAACCTCCGTGATAACATTGCTGAGTGCATTGTTTACTACAAGTGTTGATATTTTTAGATAATATCCGTTCTCAATACCCAGTTTACCCTTGATAGCCTCCAAGTAAGGTTGAGTATTTTCAAGAAGAGTAACAGCATGGCATATCAAGTCAGGACGTTGACAACACCTATGTAATTCTTCCTTGATTGCCTTATCTTCGGCAAACACCTCCGATGGAGGTAAATTGTCTATTATCTTTTGAAGTATTTCTACATTCTTCTTACACCTGTCTTTCGCTGCTTTTCCAACAACAATACTCAATGCATATTCTTGAAGAGACATTGCTTTTATGGCAGCATCAGGCTCATCAGAGCCATTGTAATAGTCAATGCCACATTGCAAGATTTCAATGCCGAGTTTGTCGGCAATCATCTGGTATTGCAGGTCTTTCTTGCCAAGGAGGTTGCCCAGTTGGGTCAAGGCGGCCCTTGTGGATTTCTTCAAAGCTTTTCCAGCTTTCAGTCTTGCTTCTGGTCCTTCCCCATTCGTTTTCTTCGCCTGGTCAATTGCATCCTGTATGCTGTCCACCAGCGGTTTGACAGCCTTCTCTGCTATGTGGTTTTTCCAGTCCTCTTTGTTAACACACGATAGTACCTCATTTACTCCCACCAACTCACAGAGAGTGTCGAGGAAGTCAAAGGCCATGGCAGTTGCGTCGGTTTGTCCCATTGCTCCAACTATGGCATCCACAAACTGCTCGACATATTGCGTGTTGCCATATAAAATTTCAGCCATGCCAACTGCATTCTCACAATCATCGGCTATCAGCGAGCAAACTATAAGGTTCTGCAAAGATGAGAAACATTCTTTCTTTTGCCATATCTCCTCGGCTTTTTCCATGTCACCCGCAATGAGATGGTTGAGCGCCACCTCATCCAATGGGGAAGACTTGATAAACCAAAACTGGGCATAGGCCAGCTGATCCTTGGGCAAGGTGAGTTGGGCTTCAGCATCGGCCACCATCGCCTCCGTGCGTTCGATAGGATCGAGATATTGGGGCAGGTCCAAGGGAAAGGAAACGGCCTTGCCAACCTTCAAAAACGCTTTTAAGCGGTTATGGTTGGCCAGCCTCTCCTTGGTCGGCGAATTGGAGTAAACTCCTAACAGGCGATATGGGTTGTTTCGTAAAATGTCCATTCTGACGGCATTAGTTTTTAATCGTCAAGTGGCCCCCTGCTGGCGAATCATCTCACTAATACACACGAAAAAAGCGCGGAGCCAGTTTGTCACTCGTTCCACGGTCGATAGGCCTTCGCATTGCCCTGTAAGTCTGAAACGAGCAACGCACGAAAGCCCCACGCCAGTGTATGGATATAATTCGCCTTCCCTACCAACGGGCCTTGTGGGGTCCGAGGATGGAGTAGGCTGTATACGAATACACCTCATGTGAGGCGTTCTGCCTTGCTTTGTTTTTTGACTTACAGTTGAAGTTGCGAAGTTCATCGATCGTCAAAACCAAAGCGCACAAAAACGCCTTATATCATATGTATGTCGGCCCTCCCTTCCGCCCTTGCGGGCTGCGGGTGTGGGCTACGACGTGGCAAATATAATACTTTTCTTTGAACTTACATTTCAGTTTCTCAGAAAAAATCATGAGACCACGTTATTTTAACATTTCGCGAATGTCGAACACGTGGTGGCGTGGGGCGGGTTTGTATTTTCATGTTCTCGTTGACTTAATCGTTACTATCTCGGTTTCTTTTACCCTTTATGACCGCCAAGGGGGAAAGGTTAACAAGGAAAGGAGACTTTTTTTGAATCAGTTTTGTTTCTGCGTCCTAAACTGCCTGGGCGACATGCCCAATTCCCTCCTCACATACTTGCCGAAGAACGAGAGATTGTCGAAGCCTGTTTCTTTGGCAATCTCCTTGATGGTTTTGTCGGATGAGACAAGCGTGTTCTTGATGTAGTTCACCGTTGCGCCATTGATAATGTCAGAAGCCGTCTTGCCTGTTTGTTTCTTGCAGATTGCCGAGAGATACTTGGGAGTGATACAGAGTTTGTTGGCATAATAGGCGACATCGTGGCGGCGCGGAGCCTCCTTGGAAGCAATATTCAAGAAATTGCGGAAAATGACCTCTGCCGAGGAATAGTTGCGAGTCGATATCTGTTGCGTCAGCATGGGCGACACACTATCGTAGAACTCAAAGACAAACGATTGTAGCATCAACTTGACGATTTGCTCATAATGGGGCAGATCGGTAGCCGCCAACTTGCGCCTGAGCACCTCGAAATCAAGCATCATGTTCTCCACCTCCTGCTCATCAAGGTGCAGCAACGGATGGTCGCGTACAATCATACTTGCTTCCCAAACATTACCGCCAAGCATGAAAACATTCTCAAAATAAGTTGGCGACATCAGTATTCCGCGGCACTTGAAGTCGCAACTTACCATTGCATTCTGTATGAACTGGTTGGGATGGGCAAGTATCAAGTCATTCTTTGCCACATTGTATTCCACTCCCTCTATCGTGCATGACGCCTTTCCCGCAAGGCACAACACAGCCACGTATGCCTCGGCATGCAAATTCTCTGTGGGCACGTCGCCCAACTCGTTGAAGACGGCTATGTCCTCGCCAGTGAGTTTCTCAAGGCGCAACTTATATTCGTTTTCTGTTATTTCCATTTCTGTTTTTATCCTTGTTGTGGGACATCTGTGATTTCGGTTGCAAATGTATCACAATTTCCCGAAATATATAGTGTTATCCATTTCTCTTTTAGTGTCTTCTGTTTCGCAAGGTTGCAATCACGATGCACAATCAGACACTTTTGAAGACGTAATATGTTCAAATTGTCCACACGGAATGACTAATTTTGCATCCGACTTGGGAAAAGGGACAAGACAAAGTAAACATAATATAGGAAAGATGAAAAAGAAAAGAGTTTTTGGAGTCTCTACCACAATCGGCACAGCCTTGGTGCTACTTGCCTCATCATTATTGGTGAGTTGTGGCAAAAAGGAAGCCCAGGCTACGGTAGAGCCAGTCAAGGTGAAGGAGATGATTGTGGGCGAAGGAGGATCGTTGCCTCATGCCTCAGCCGACTTTGACTATTCCGGAACAGTGGAAGAGGAGAACGGCTCCTCATTGAGCTTTACCACCGGTGGAACCATCACACAGTTGCGCGTGAACGTTGGCGACCGCGTCAGCAAGGGACAACTGATAGCCACCGTGGACCCCACATCTGTGCGCAACAATTATGACATGGCACATGCCGCCAAGATACAAGCCGAGGATGCCTACAAGCGCATGAAGCAACTGCACGACAAGGGCAGTCTGCCCGACATCAAGTGGGTGGAGGCGCAGAGCCAACTCCAGCAGGCCAAGTCGGCCGAGAACATTGCCCGCAAGAGTCTTGGCGACTGCCGTCTGTACGCTCCTTTCAGCGGAGTGATCTCTGAGAAGTATGCCGAGGTGGGACAGAACGCCGCTCCAGGGATGCCCGTGGTGAAGCTCGTCACAACCAATGTGCTGAATGTCAAGATTTCCGTGCCCGAGAGCGAGATGACAAACATACATGTCCGCCAACAAGCGAGAATAGAGGTGCGGGCCCTCGGCGACAAGCAGTACGAGGGCTATGTCGTCGAAAAGGGCGTTGTCGCTGACCCCGTCTCACGCTCCTACAGCGTGAAGATTCGTGTCAGTGGGGCTGACGGCGCCTTGCTACCCGGCATGGTTTCGCAAGTGAGCCTTGCCAAGACGATCGCTTCGCAGGCAAGCGGCAACACAATGGGCGCCGTGATACCCGCGTCTATAATAAATATAGCCGACGACAACAGCCACTTTGTATGGATTGACGAGGGTGGCAAGGCTGTCCGCCGCACCATAACCATTGGCGAATACCAGAGCAACGGCGTTGTCGTGACAAGCGGATTAAGCCGTGGCGACAAGTTGATCGTGGAAGGACAGCAGAAAGTGTGCTCGGGAACAAAATTGACCAAATGATGAAAAAGAGAAATATTGTGGAATGGGCGATGCACTACCGCCAGATCATCATCGTGGTGGTGTGTTGCCTTGTAGCCTTCGGCGTATATAGCTTGCCGAACATGCGCAAGAATGAGTTCCCCGACTTTACCGTGCGCCAAGGCATCGTCATCGCCGTGGCTCCCGGCAACACCGCCGAGGAGATGGAAGAGCAGGTAACGAAACCTTTGGAAAACTACATCTTTACATATAAAGAGGTAAAGAAGGAGAAGACCTACTCGATGAGTCGCGACGGCATCGTCTACATCCAAGTGCAGCTCAACGATGAACTGAACAACAAGGACGAGTTCTGGTCGAAGTTCAAGCACGGCGTGCAGGCGTTCAAGAGCGAACTGCCGCAGAACGTGGCAGCCATCGTCGTGCAAGACGACTTCGGCGACACCTCATCGCTCCTCATCACGATGGAGAGCACGGAGAAGACCTACCGCGAGCTTAACGACTACATGGACGGCCTGCAAGACCGGTTGCGCACCATCAAGAGCGTGGGCCGACTGACCGTGAGCGGCATGCAACAGGAACAAATCTCCGTGTATCTCGACAACAACCGCCTGGCCAAGTATGGTCTCAGCGACCAGACGGTGGCCGCCACCCTCTATCAGAAGGGCTTCACGACCACTGGCGGGCGCATCAAGACACCCGTCTACACCATGCCCATCCACGTGGGCAAGTCGCTCAACAACATATACGACATTGAGCAGCAGATCGTCTATTCCTCGCCCGACGGCACAAACGTCCGGCTGAAGGACATTGCCACCGTCAAGCGCGAATATCCCGAGGCAGAGAGCCGCATCACCAACAACGGCAAGAAGTGCATGCTCCTCAGTGTGGAGATGAAGAAAGGAGAGAACATCGTGAAGATGGGCGAGGCTATCGACGAGCAGATGACTGAGTTTCAGAAGACCTTGCCCAAGGACGTGAGCATCTACCGCATCACCGACCAAAGCAAGGTGGTGAACGACAGCGTGGTCAACTTCCTCCACGAACTTGTCATCGCCATTGTGGCTGTGGTCATCGTGGTGATGCTTCTCTTGCCCATGCGTGTGGCATTGGTGGCTGCCTCCACGATTCCCATCAGCATCTTCATATCCTTAGGCTTATACAATGCTTTCGGCATAGAACTGAACACCGTGACGCTGGCGGCCCTCATCGTGACGCTCGGCATGATCGTTGACAACTCCATCGTCATCATCGACAACTACCTGGAACAGATTGGCGAGGGCAAGAGCCGCTGGCATGCTTCCATCGACGCCACCACCCACTTCTTCAAGAGCATCTTCTCAGCCACATGCGCCATCAGCATCACATTCTTCCCGTTCCTGATCACCTGCGTGGGACAGACACACGACTTCCTGCTCTCGTTCCCATGGGCAGTCACCATTGTGTTGGGCGTCTCGCTCATCATCGCGTCGCTCCTGGTGCCTTTCATGCAGTTCTTCTTCATTCGCAAACCATTGAAGGAGAAGATCAACCCGAAGACAGGCAAGAAGGCGTTCTCATTCCTCGACGTGCTGCAGAAGTACTACGACCGGTTGCTGAGTCTTTGTTTCTCACACCCTAAGACGACCTTGGCCTTGGGCTTCGCATCCGTCATCGCAGGCATGTTGATGATGAGCCGACTGCCCCAACAGACGATGCCTTTTGCCGAGCGCAACCAGTTTGCCGTGGAGATTTACATGCCCACGGGCACATCACTCGACAAGACATCTGCGGTGGCCGACAGCTTGGAGCACATTCTTCGCCGCGACAAGCGCATCGTGTCGGTCACGTCCTTTAAGGGTTGCGCCTCACCGCGCTTCCACACAGCATATGCTCCACAGATGGCCGGTTCCAACTATGCCCAGTTCATCGTCAACACCACCGACGACAAGGCTACAGTGGCCGTGCTCGACGACTATGCCGACAAATACGCCACCTACTTCCCTGAGGCCAACATCAAGTTCAAGCAGTTGAGCTACGACGAGGCGACATGTCCTATCGAGGTTCGACTGAGCAACGAGAACACGGAGGCCATGATGAAGGATGCCGACCGCGTGGCGAAGATACTGCACACCATACCTGAGCTTGAGCTTGTGCGCACCAACTTCAACGAGCCCCAGGCCACCACGACCATACAGTTGAAGGAGGACGAGGCTGCGAGAATAGGCGTCACCAACCAGCAGCTTGAGTCGACTCTCGCCATGCGCTACAGCAGCGGCATCGCCATCGCCAATGTTTGGGAAGGCGACAAGCAAGTGCCGGTGATGCTGATGAGCACCCGTTCCAACATTGCCTCCACCGACAACCTCGCCGACGAGCAGATACCAGTGGCGGGCGGACAGCGCACCGTGCCGTTGCGCCAGATTGCTGACATCGTGCCCACCACGCAATATGGACAGATTGTCCGCCGCAACGGTGTGCCTACCATCACCGTCATGGCTGAGACCAAACGCGGCTACAATGCATTGGGCGTCACAGCCAAGGTGCAGGAGAAACTGAAAGACGTGAAACTCTCGCCCGACACCAAACTCGTCTATGGTGGCGACATCGAGAACAGCGATGAGACCATGGGGCCGACCATGGCTGCCCTCGCCATTGCCGCCGTGATGATCTTCTTCATCCTGATGGCCCACTTCCGCAAGATCAACTTGGCCGCCATCATCTTTGGCAGTATGCTGCTGAGCATATTTGGAGCCGCCTTGGGCTTGGAGATAGAAGACTTGCCGTTCGGCGTCACCTCTGTGATGGGACTTGTGGCACTAATGGGCATCATCGTGCGCAACGGCATCATCATGTACGACTACGCCGAGGAGCTCCGCGAGACTGAGCACATGGATGTGCGCAACGCCATCTGGCACTCCGCAAGCCGTCGTATGCGCCCCATCTTCCTCACGTCAGCGGCAGCCTCGATGGGTGTCATCCCGATGATTCTCGGTGGCAGTGGCCTGTGGATGCCCATGGGCACTGTCATCTGCTACGGCACACTGTTGGCGATGCTGTGCATACTCACTGTTGTGCCAGTGACGTATCTCGTGGTGTTCGAGGGCACGGAGAAAGAACGGCAGAGGGTGCTGGATATGGAGAAGGAGTAATGATAACTTCCATAAAACAAACAACAATGACAAAACAATATATCTTAATCGCAGCCGCAGTTCTTTTCTCGGCTTCTGCGTCAGCCCAGACCCCGAAGGTCTACACGCTCGACGAATGCCTCACAGAGGCAGTGGCCAACAACATGAGACTCCGCAATGCCGACAATCAGATAGCCATGGCGGAGGAACAGCGCAAGGAGGCGTTCACCAAGTATTTCCCTTCCATCTCTGCCACGGGTGGCGGCTTCACTGCCAACAAGGGATTGATAGAGATGAATATGCCAGGTGCGAGCGTGTCGCTTGCCAAGAATGGCTTGATGGCAGGCGTGACGGCCATGCAACCGGTGTTTGCCGGTGGTCAGATCGTCAATGCCAACAAACTGGCCAAAGTGAGTGTGGAGGCCAACAAACTGCAAAAGGGACTGAGCGAGAATGAAATTCGCCTGAACGCTGAGCAGTATTATTGGCAAATCGTGCAACTCAAGGAAAAGCTCGTCACGCTCGACCAACTCAACCGACAGCTCGAAAGTGTACGCAAGGATGCACAGGCTGCCGTGGATGCTGGCGTACGCAACCGCAACGATGTCCTGCAGGTGCAACTTCGACAAAATGAGGTGAAGACTTCACAAATACAGGTGGAGAATTCCCTGTCGACCCTAAAGGACTTGTTGGCGCAAGTGATGGGGCATCCCGGCGAAAGCATTGATGTGGACTATCAGATAATTGGCGAAAGCTACAAGCAACCTGAGTCGCCTCAGCAGTTCTTCCAGACTCCCGAATCATCGCTCGCACAGACCAACGAGTACCAGCTTCTCGACAAGCAAATAGAGGCCGATCGCCTCCAGTACAAACTATCGGTAGGCAAAAACCTCCCGTCTGTTGCGGTGGGTGGAAGCTACATGTACAACAATGTCATGGACAAATCGCAGAACAGTCTTGTCGGGATGTTCACCGTCTCTGTGCCCATCTCCAGTTGGTGGGGTGGTTCGCACGACATGAAGCGGCAGAAACTACAGATTGCCAATGCCATCAACGACAAGCAAGACAAGAGCGAACTCCTGATGGTCAAGATGCGCAAGGCGTGGAACGACATGAACGATGCCTACAAACAAGTGGGCATCGCCAAGGAAAGCATCACACAAAGCGAGGAGAACCTTCGTCTGAATACGGACTATTACCAGGCGGGCACTGCTACCATCAGCGATCTCCTCGATGCGCAGACGCTCTTTCAGCAGAGCCGCGACAAGTATGTGGAGACGTTCACCAACTACGAGGTGAAGAAGCGAGAGTATTTGCAGGCGACGGGCAGGTGACGCTTTTGTTTGGTGGCATCGAAGAGTTTTCCTGCATCTTGTTCGATGCCGCCGAACAAACGTCAGTCCATCACCACGAACGGGGCCCAATAGAACGGGTCGGAGGCGCCGTGGGCGATGAGATAGTCTTGCGAGAGCCTGACGGCTTGGCGGATGGTCTTGCCGGCGAGGAGATGCTTGTAGAACTGCTCCATGAAGAGAGCCGTGATGTCGTCAGACACCTTCCAGAGCGTCATCAGCACGGCCTTGGCACCGGCCTGCTTGAAAGCTCGTTGCAAGCCCCACACGCCATCCACGGGGTCGATGTGGCCGCGTGCCGTCTCGCAAGCCGACAGCACCACCAGGTCGGTGCCCGACAGGTCGAGGCGTGCGATCTCCTCGGCGGTGAGGATGCCGTCTTCCACCCCGTCGGGGATGGTGTCGCCTCGCCACGTGGCGTTGCCGCCAGCCAGCACCAGGCCTGCCCAGGCCATGTAGGTGTTGTTCGGACTGACGCTGGCTGTGGCCTGGGCGAAGGCACTGCGGTCATAGTCCTTCTGCGTGGAGATGGCGAAGCCATGAGTGGCCACGTGCAGGATGCGGGGCGAGTGGCCGCTGAGCGCCTTGAAAGCCTCCTCGCTGGCCTCGCGCCCGAGATAGGTCGTGGTGCGGATGCCCTTGGCCCTCATGAGCGCAGCGATGGAGTCGACCTCCTGGCGCGTGCCGGGCAGGTCGAGCCAGTTGCCACGCAGGCGGTCGCCCCGGAGGCTCATCTGCCGCGAGATGTCCACGCCGCTAAACTGTCGGTAGCGTGAGGCGCTGGTGGCCATGTCGCTGGGCGAGAGGTTGAACGCCGGCGAGCCGAAGGCTACAAAGTCGGTGGGCTGCAGCGACCGCACCACGTGGTCCTTCTCGGCGGGCGAGGAAAGCAATACCAAGTCGTACTTGTCCTTGAGGCGCGTGCCACGCCTGTCGGCAAGGGCGCCCACGCAGAGGCCAGACAGACCACCAGACAGCGAGTAATACACGCGTTCGCCCTTCTTGAGGTGTTGCTCCACAGGCTGCCACAACAGCTGGTAGAGCTTTTGCGCATTCTCTACGCTGTAAACGCCCGACAAGAAATCGGTTGTGTAGTCCTGGCTCCAGAATAATTTGTTGATTTCTTGCGTCTCCCCCAGTCGGATGAACGTGGGTTGCTTGTCACCCTTTCTGATGACAAAAGCGCCATAGCAGGGTTCCACATCGTTGATGGCCTTCATGAAGGGCGCATAGCAGAATAGGACGAGCGCCTCACGCTCTTGCAAGGTGCTCACGGCCTTGTCGAATGTCCAGTCATCTGTGGGAATCCTATTGGCCAGTGTGGTGTCGGCCCGAAGAAGATGCTTCTCCAATCGGATGATGGCCAGTCGGATGGAGTCTTGCTTGGCAGGTGGCAATCCTTTGGTGAGGATCTCCTGCCGCAGCGTTTGCCATTCATGATAACCGGGTGTGCCACGGTATGCCTCTTGCATGTATCGGTTGATATAGAGTGAGAGTTGGAGCGCGACGACATTCATGTCGTAAGCCTCCTTGATGGCCTGTGGGGCTTTGGTGGCAATGCTGTTGTTTTCTGTGATGAGTTGCCAACCGACTGTCGAGAGATATGCCTCACGTTCCACCTCCGAGAAATTGGCGACGACGCGGAGCGCGCCAGTCAGCGCTTCGCGGTTGTATTTCTCGAGACAGTCCGTAGCCTGTTGCTGGTCACCTTGCATCATGTAAGCGACGGCGAGATTTTGGTATTTGCAGCAATAGAGGTCATGCAACGATTCATCCATGTCTCTCAACAGTTTGATGCCCTCACTCACCTTGCCTGATCCAATATAAGCGGTGGCCAAATTGTTGAATGCCTGATAATAGGGCGATGCCATGTTGCCGGGAACAGAGTGTTCTGCCACTTCCTTGAAGTCGGTTATGGCTTGCTCATATTGTTTTAGTTTTAATTCAACTTGACCTCTAAGCAAGAGAGACATATAATAGCCCGACGCCATCAGTCCGCCCTTTGCCTTCTCGCCTTGCAATCCGTCCAATGCCTCGTCGGCATACAGCTTGGCCTTTAAGGTTTCGCCTTCATTCATGTACGCATGGCCAAGGGCCAAGCACAGAAGGTCATAGTCTATCCCGTGGTCATCCGCCGCTTCAAACAACGACATCGAGTGTTCGCCATATTTTATAGCGGTGTCATTATTTTTCATCTGGACCAACATCGTCGTGAGATACAGCCATAGCTGGCGCATCACCAGTGTGTTGTACACTGTGTCGCGCGAACCGAAAAGCTGGACGGCATCGTTGAGGAGCGTCTCTTGTTCCTTGAAGAGGCCCGCCTGGCCATAATACCCACTCAGCAATTGCACCGAGGAGACATAACTCTTGCGCGTTTCGTCGTTCCACGTGTCGTCCTTCTCGATTTGCCGTTTCATTTGGAGCAGTAAGTCAACCGCTCCCTGCTCGCCATGAGCAAGGCCCTGGGCCACTTCTTCCCATGACCTGTAGATTGCTTGCGCCTGAGTCTGAGCAGGCACGAGACTTGCGCAAACCAGCAGAAGGATTAAAAGTGCTTTTTGCATTCCTCAATATATTCTAATGTAGTTGGATTGTCCTTCCCTATGGCTGTCTTGAATGCCACGTTGGCGGCCTCCAAAAAGCCGACGGCTTCCTTATATTGTCCGCATCGCATCAGAGCTGTCCCATAATTGTGGAAGACGGTTATTTTGGTTCTTCCGTTAAATGCATAGATAAGGAATAAGAATATTTTCTCTTCTATGGCAAAAATAAAGCTGGCATTATCTATCTTTGTAGTGACCAAACTCAATGATAAATGAATGCCAGCATAATGC
>JBNMMB010000076.1:0-17498 GCA_050875105.1 Prevotella sp.
CGGATTTTGGAGCTGATGCATTTCTGGAATTACACTCTGTTGTTGAGACAGCAAAAAAGCACAACCAAACTCCTTTCAATGCCATTCAAGCCTTGTTCGAGGTTTGACGACTCGTCATGCACCTACCGCTGAATAGTTACACGCAACCGCACAACTAAATTTAGCTTATGAGAACAGGCTCTCAAAACGCTCTATTCCAAAAAAGTATTGTTTTTTACGGAATCAATTCCAAAAAAGTTGATACTTTTATGGAATTGACAAGAAAAATGCTTATTTTTGCACACAAAACCAACACATGAGAATTTATGATCAAGCGTACACTAGAGGCAGCAATACAACAAAGACTATGGAAGGGCAAAGCCATCTTATTGTTCGGGGCAAGACAAGTGGGCAAGACCACAATGCTCAAGAACTTGCTTCAAGGACGCGATGATGTCTTGTGGCTCAACGGAGACGAGCAAGATGTGCGCAGCTTGTTTAACAACACATCTTCCACAATGCTGAGCGCCATTATAGGAAAGAAAAAAGTTATTGTCATTGATGAGGCGCAACGAATTGCGGACATTGGCTTAGGACTGAAACTGATAACCGACAACATCCCCAATGTGCAAGTCATAGCCACAGGCAGCTCATCTTTCGACTTGTCCAACAAGATCAATGAACCTCTTACTGGCCGGAAAATAGATTATTGGATGTATCCACTTTCCTTCGGAGAGCTCGTTGAGCACAACGGCTTGCTGGAAGAGAAAAGGCTCTTGCCCCATCGCTTGATTTACGGCAGTTATCCCGATGTCATCAATCAGGTTGGCGACGAGAGATTGGTGTTGAGTGAATTGACCGACAGTTATCTCTACAAAGATATCCTGACATTCGACAAGATCAAGAAGAGCGACAAACTGGTGAAGCTGGTTCAAGCCTTGGCCTTCCAGATGGGTTCGGAAGTTTCGTATAATGAGTTGTCGCAGTTGTGTGGCCTTGACCCCAAAACAGTGGAGAGCTATGTCACCCTTCTGGAGCAGTCGTACATTATCTTTAGGTTGGGATCTTTCAGCAGAAACCTACGCAACGAACTCAAGTTCGCCCGAAAGATTTATTTTTGGGACTGCGGAATTCGCAATGCTGTAATAGGAAACTATCAAATGTTAGAAAACAGAATGGACACCGGTGCCTTGTTTGAAAACTACATGGTGTCTGAAAGACTAAAAAAGCTACGCTACGAGAAGTCATACGCTAAGAGCTACTTCTGGCGTTCCAAGACCAAGCAAGAAATCGATTACATCGAGGACATTGATGGACAACTCTCTGCCGTGGAATTCAAATGGAATCCCAAACGTACGGCTACTATGCCTTTGTCATTTTCCCGCTCGTACGAGAATGTAGATTTTAAGGTAGTGACAAGAGACAATTACGAGAGTTTCTTATTGTAAACTTTTGAAAGAAGTTGCATTGGGTCCACTACAGACATCTAAAAAGGGCGTTCCTCCCGAAGGAGAGACGCCCTTTTATGTTACTGTCAGAATGTGCAGTGTGATTAGTCGGTCACCTGGACAGTGGCACGACGGTTGAATGAGACTGGAGACAGCTCATCGACGCCACCATGACCCTGTGTGGTGATGTTGCTACGGTCAACACCCATCTTCACGAGCTCATCGGCAACAGCGTTGGCACGGCCCTCAGAGAGCTTCTGGTTGATCTTGTCGTTACCCGTGGCGCTATCAGCATAACCGTCGACCTTCAGCTTGGCACCGTTGGCCTTGGCATACTTAGCGAGGCCCTCGATATTGACGAGGTCCTTCTGTGAAGCGATGTTGGTCTTGTTGATGTTGAAGAACACAGAGACTGGCGTGTTGACAAACTCCTTCACGGCCTTATCAGCAGGCTTCTGGTTGGCCAGCAGGTTCTTCAGGCGAGCGTTCTCAGCGTTAGCGTCGTTGAGCTGAGCGTTGAGTGCGTCGATCTGGCTCTGAGAGAGGGCCTTGATGGCATCCACGTCAGGCACCTTGTTCCAGGTGTTGTGACCGAGGTTGTAGGTCAAGCCGACCTCAGCAGAGACGATCTGGTCGTGGTTCTTGTTCTTGTGGCCGCCGTAGGCGTAAGCGTCGTCGACACCCTCGAAGTCGTCACCCATGAGGTTGTACTGGAGCTCGAGGTTGAGCTGCAGGCGCTTGGTCAGTCTCCACTGGCTCAGCAAGCCAGCGCTGGCAGCGAGCTCATAAGAGTTGAGGCTCATGTTGCGGATCACGCCGACACCAGCAAACGGAGAGAGGTTCCACACACGTGTGGGGTTGTAGCCGAAGAAGAGGTTGCTCAGGTTGAACAGAGCCTGCTCCTGGATGTTCCAATAGTGATTGTGCTTGCAAGTGTTGTAGGCATCCTCCTTGGGAACGTCCTTACCCCAAACACCATTGAACTTGGTACGAAGACCGAGGCCCGGAGTGAACCACTTACCGATGGCGGCAGAGAAGCCCATGTCGCGACGGAAGTCCTTGAAGGGACTCTTGGTCCAACCCATGCCCTTCTCCTCGTTGGAGTAGAAAGCTGTCCAAGTGAAGTTACCCTGAACAAACCTGTTGCTCCAGAAAGAATTGGTGGCAACACTGTACTTCAGTGTAGGATCTGCGGTCTCCTGTGCCTGTGAAGACAGGGAAAGGCCAGCAAATGCCAAAGCGATCAATAACTTTTTCATAACCTTTATTTGTTTAACTATCAATAATAAATATCAAAAAAATGTTTTTACCATTCCTTTTCGATGGCAAAGTTAATAATATTTTTTAAAATGCGTCTTGATTTCTCGCAAAATCATCAATATTTTTGTATGAAGCTTTTATTTGGCCAAAGCCTGCGCCCCTATTGTCCCAATTGTCATGTCGAGAAAGCATTTGCGCGGTCTTCAGCCGAGCATTTGTTCGATGTCTTTTTGCTTGAAAATGTTGAGCACGTTCTTGCCATCAGGCGTGTACTTGGCGTTTTGGCACTGGAAGAGCTCGTTGATGAGGTTTTCCATCTCATCGTTGCCCAGCACTTGGCCATAGGGGATGGCTGCTGCGCGTGCCATGCTCAGTGCCAGCGAGTCGTTGATCTCCTGCACGGCCGAGGCCCCCCGCTCCTGTGCGCCAGCCACCATGTCGCGCACCAGCGACACCACATCGATGCCCTCCAGTCCCTCGGGAATGGCGTTGACCGAATAGGTGTTGTCACCCAGTGGCGACAGGTCGAAGCCCATGGCCGTCATCTCCTCGATGACCTGGCTGAGCGTGACGACCTCCTGGGCGGTGAGCTGCACCGTCTCGGGGAAGAGGAGCTTCTGCGAGTGCGCCTTGTGGGCGGCCAACTGTCGCTGGTATTTCTCGAAGAGGATGCGCACGTGGGCGCGGTGCTGGTCGATGATCATGAGGCCCGACTTCACGGCCGTCATCACATAGCGGCCCTTGTACTGGTAGTGGGCAGGCGACTTCTCAGCGATGACGCTCTCGGCAGGCGATGGACCGGACGCCTCGACAGGATCGGCAAAGAGCGGCTCCTGCTGCACTTCGGCCGGGCTGTCGAGGCCGTCGTAGAGCTGTTGCCACTGGTCGGTCAGTCGCGACGTGTGCACCTCGCCCGTCATGCCACCCGTCACGCCACCACCCATCTTGCTCACATGCGATGTCGGGGCGGGCGTAGCCTTGAAGGGATTGTACTGGGGATTGAAGTCGACCTTCGGCAGGTCGGCCTGGCGCGTGGGGTCGAAGAGCGGGATGTCGGGCTTGCCCTCCGTGTCAAACTCAATGGTGGAGGCATCGTTGAACATGCCCACGGCGTCCTTGGCCGCAGCCGACAGGATCTGCCAGATGGCCTGTTCGTTCTCAAACTTGATCTCGGTCTTCGTGGGGTGGATGTTGACGTCGATGTCGTGAGCGTCTACATCAAAATAGATGAAATAAGGCACCTGCTCACCTTGTGGCACCAAGCGGTCGAAAGCCGACATGACCGCCTTGTTGAAATACGGGTGGCGCATGTATCGGCCATTGACGAAGAAGTATTGTTGCGCGCCCTTCTTGCGGGCGCTCTCCGGCTTGCCCACAAACCCATGGATGGCACACACAGAGGTCTCCACGTTGAGCGGGAGCAGATCCTGGTTGATGCGCTTGCCGATGATGTCGACGATGCGTTGGCGCAAGCCGCCCGCACGAAGGTTGAACATCTCCGAACCATTGCTGCGGAAGGAGAACGAAATCTTGGGATAGACGAGGGCGATGCGCTCAAAAGCCGTGAGGATGTTGTTGAGCTCGGTGGTGTTCGACTTCAAGAACTTCCTGCGAGCCGGCACATTATAGAAAAGGTTCTCGATCATGAAGTTGGACCCCTCCGGGCAGGCGCACGCCTCCTGTCCCATGAAGCGCGAGCCGGCGATGGACAGGTGCGTGCCGATCTCCTCGCCCCGCTGCCGCGTCTTGAGTTCCACCTGTGCCACGGCGGCAATCGACGCCAGGGCCTCACCACGGAAGCCCATGGTGTGGAGGTTGAAGAGATCGTCGGCCTGGCGTATCTTAGACGTGGCGTGGCGTTCAAAGGAGAGGCGCGCGTCGGTCTCCGACATGCCCTTGCCATCGTCGATGACCTGGATGGACGTGCGGCCGGCGTCGACCACCAACACGTCGATACGTGTGGCGCCCGCATCCACGGCATTCTCCACCAGTTCCTTGATCACCGACGCGGGACGCTGGATGACCTCACCGGCGGCAATCTGGTTGGCCACCGAGTCGGGCAACAATTGTATGATATCACTCATGGTAAATCTCCTTTTGCTAACATGAAAATGAATGGGTGGCAAGCCTCAAAGCCACAGCAACAGACACGCCACGACGATGACCACCACCAGGGCCGCCACGGCCATGGCGGGCACCAGCGATCGCCGCCGTGCCGCCTCGTCATGGCGGGCGCCGAACCGCATCCTCGGCGTGGAGCGCACACCATCATCAGGCGTCGCCGGCAAGCCACCATCGGCCTGCGGGTCTGCCTCCATGCCCAGTTCGCGCCGGGCCTGGGCCTCGATCCTCTGCAGGCGCTCACGCCGCTCGTCACAATAGATCATCGTGTGTCTGAAGCGGCGGGGCTTGGCTGTTTGGAAGAGCAGGTTCATCGGGTCAGGCGTTGTAGCGGCGCAGTGTGGCGCGTGATGTTCTTGAGTTCAGAGCCCCTTGCCTTGCCTCTCCAGCGAAACACGTCGTCCTTGTCGGTCGGACGGACATAGTCGAACCATGCAAAACTATCAAGTTTCAACTTGGTAGGCGGGATCTGCGTCATCGGGTACAGCGTGGCCTGCACCTTGTTGGTCCATATATGGTCGAGCTTGCGCTCCGGCGAGATATACATGCGCATGGTGTCGGTCTCCAGGTAGTTGAGTCCGATGAGTGTCGAGTCCTTGTCGTCGACGGGGAAGTAGACCGAGCGGACGGTGCCTATGGCATCGCTTCGGCGGATGGCCCCGTCTGTGAAATAGGCAAACATGTCGCGCGACGACACCTGGTTGTAGTGAACGCTGTCGGCCATGGCCTCCACCGACAGTGCCTGTCCGAGCACATGAGCCTCGCGCACTGTGGAGTCGTTCATGAAGACCTTGATGACCTCGCCCAGCAACTGGCGTGAACCATTCCACACGATAGGGTCGCGATAGAGCGTCATGCACGAGTCTTGCGAGTTGAAGACCAACGAGTCGCACACCGCCTGCACATCCAGGCGGTAGGCCCTCATGTGCGGATAGCAATGCACCTTGCGGTAGACCGAGTCGGTGTTGATGTTGAACGTCTCGATGCGCATCGTGTCGGCGTGCATCCAGAGAGTGTCTTTCTGCGAGTAGTCGGTGACCAGAGCGTCGCGCGTGGCAAAGCCCTTGCCCGTCTTCTCGCTATAGACCACCTCGCCACAGGTCAGCGTGTTGCGGTTCTTGGTGTCCACAAAGACCACGTTGCCAAGGCCCCTGTTGTTGCCCGTCTTGCTGTCATAATATAAGGTGTCGCCCGTGATGGTCTTCTCCTGGTTGACGACGGTGGACCGCCCGAACATCTCTGCCTGGTCGCTGCGCGTGTTGAAATAAGCGTTCTCGGTGTGTATGACGCCGTTGTCGCCACGGATGATGGAGGGTCCCACCTTGCCGTGGCCGCGGGCCGCAGTGTACTTGCCAACCACATGGGCACGGGCGCGCCGGGTGTCGTAGTAAAGGGTGTCGGTGGAGACATGGTTCTTGGGCGTGCGCAACTGCACGTCATAGTTGAACTTGGCCAAGCGCGTCTGGGTGTGATACTCGCCCCAGTCGGCACTCAACTGGCTGCGGCCATCCACGAGCTTGCCTCCGTTGAAGAAATAAGCGTACTCATACAGACGGTCGTAATTGAGACTGTCGGTATAGAGCGTCTGTTGCCTGTGCTTGAGCACCACGTTCTCGCGAGCCTCCATCATCTGTCCCTCGCCGTCGTACCAGGCGCGGGCGCAAGTCAGCGACAACGTGTCGCCCTGGCGGAAGCGCACATGGCCAAACGCCTTCACGGAGTTGGAGCCTTGGTAGAAATAAGCGCTGTCGCAATGGAGGTAGGCACCTTGGTGCATGAATGCCACGTGTCCCTTGGCTATCTGTGCATCGGGGTTGAGCCCCGCCATGTCGTAGCGCAGCTCATCGGCATGGAGCAGGTAGACCTTGTTGTCCACCGGCTTCTTCCGGGCCTTGCGCGGCGCCAGGAAAGCTTGCAGGGAACCAATGACAAAGAAGCATAGGACCATCGTCATGATGACCCTATGCCCACTATGAAATGTTTGGTGTTGCTTGTTCGCCGTCATTTAATCCATCCCTGATATTGGAAATTACAATTCTTGTAACGGTCCTTCATCTTCACGTAAGTGTGCTTGATCTTGTCCACGACCCAGTCGGTGAGGACCTTCTCTCGCTCCTTGGCCAAGACCACATCCTTCATGACCTGGAAGTCTTCGGTGATGGTGGCCTTGTGTCCCTCCACACGCGACTTGAGCTTGACGATGGCCACCACCGTCTTGCCATTGCTGCGGCTGACCATCTCGAAGGGCGCAGAGATCTCGCCCACCTTCATGGTGTCGACGGCGCGCGCCACCTCTGTCGGCAGGTCTTTCATCTGGAAGCGCGAGGTCATGCCGTCGTTGGTGGAGTTGGACATCAGTCCCTTGTTGTTCTTGGTGTCCTTGTCGTCGGAGATGACAGAGGCGCCATCCTCAAACGAGAACTTGCCGGCGCGGATGTCGGTGGCCACCGAGTCGAGTTGACTCATCGAGGCCTTGATCTCATCCTGCGACACCTTGGGCTTCAGCAGGATGTGGCGCACCTTGATCTTGTCGCCACGCTTGTCGATGAGCTGTATGATATGGTAGCCAAACTCCGTCTCCACGATCTTGGAAATCTTGTTGGGATCTGTCAGGTTGAACGCCACATTGGCAAACGCAGGGTCGAGCATGGCGCGCCCGATGTAGTCCATCTCACCACCCTGGCGAGCGGATCCCGGGTCCTCGGAATAGAGGCGGGCCAGCGCCGCAAACGACGACTCACCCTTGTTCACGCGCTCGGTGAAGTCGCGCAACTGGTTCTTGACACGGTTGATCTCCTCCTGTTTGATCTTCGGCTGTCGCGTGATAATCTGCACCTCCACCTCGGTGGGCACAAAAGGAACGCTGTCGGCAGGCAGGTTGCGGAAATAGGTCCTCACGTCGGCAGGTGTCACCTTGACATTCTCCACCAGTTTCTTGCGCATCTTCTCGATGAGCTGCTGGTTCTTGAAGTCATCGTGCATCTCCGCGCGCATCTCCTTGATGCTCTGCTTCCTGTACTCCTCCAGTTTCTCCTGCGAGCCAGCGATCTGTATCCAGCGGTTGATCTGCTGGTCGATGCCGCTTGCTATCTCGCTCTCCGACACCTCGATGGAGTCGATGGCCGCCTGGTGCAGAAACAACTTCTGCACGGCCAGTTGCTCGGGAATGGCGCAGTCGGGATCCGTTCCCCAGGAGACGCCTTCGGCCAGTCCCTGCATGCGCATGGCCTCCACGTCCGACTTCAGGATAGGCTCATCGCCCACCACCCATATCACCTCATCGATGACACTGCTCTCGGGGACAGGTATCTCGGCACGCATCGCCGAGTCATCGGCAGCCGAGTCGGCCACGACACTGACTGCCGCCGACGCCTGGCCGGTGGTGGCCCCAGGACGGTTGCCAAAGGCCCCCACGCCCACACCGGACATGGCTGTCAGTCCGAAGACCAACATTCCGGCAATGGTATATATCGTTTTCTTCATACGTTAATGCTTATTGACCGTTTTGAGCACGTCGTCGTTGACCTTCACGGCAAAGCGCTTGCGCAGCTCGGCCACCCACTGTTTCTCCAGATAGTCTTGGTAGTCGGCCACCACAAGGGCGCGCACGTCAGACAACTCCTTGGGCGCCTTGAGCACCTGGCCATAGACGGCCATGTGAGGATAGTCCTTCATGGGCTTGACGACAGTGTCAACGCCGAAGGCCTCCCGGTCGACGAGCGCATTGTCGCCCTTCTTGAAGATGCCCTTCTCCACGCGGATGCGCAGCACCGAGTCGGAGTTGAAGGTCTTGCGGAGCACATCGGCCCACTTGTCAAACGCCACGTCCTTGACAGCGTTCTTCACGTTGGCGATGTCGGCCGCCTCACGTGTGTGGTAAGCGATGCCCTTGAAGCGAGGCTGCTCCCACTTATAGTTTTTCTTGTGTTTCTTGAAGAAGGCCTCCAGTCCGGCCTCATCCTTCTGGGCCTTGTCCCACACCGTGCGGTTGCTGATCTCATAAAGCAGCAGACCGTCGTGATACTCCTGGATGAGATATTTCAGGTTGGGGTCTTTCGCCTCCATCTGAGCCAGTTTGTCCTTGAGCAGCTCAGCCTTTGTGGTATGCTCCTGCTTGGCCAGCGTGTCGAGCTTCTGGTCGATGATCTGCTCACGCAGGTTGCGCTGGTCGATGAACTTCATGATGGCGTTGCGCTGGCTCTCATAGCTGTAGAAGTTCTGGTGTCCCTTCTTGAGGATGATGTGCCATCCGGCAGCCGTCAGCACCGGCTTGCTCATCTCGCCGTCGTTGAGCGCCCATGCCTGGTCCTCAAACTCCTTCAGGGTCTGTCCCTTGTAGATCAGCGGCAGCTCACCGCCATTCTTGGCCGATCCAGGGTCCTGCGAGTATTTCTTGGCCATCTCAGCAAAGTCGGCCCCTTTCTTCAAGGCTGTGTAGATGGAGTCTATGCGCACCTTGGCGGCCTTCTGCTCATCGGCAGAAGCCTTCTGGTTGACCAGCAAGAGGATATGCGCCACCTTGACCAGTCCGCCGTTGTTGTCGATCTGCTGTTGCGTCTGCGTGTAGATCTTCTTGGCCTCAGCCTCCACGTCGGCGTCGTCGATCATCGTGGGGCGCACCTGCATGTCGCGATAGCCTGCAAACTCCGTCTGGAACGACTTCAACGTGTCGAGGTGTGCGGCCTTGGCAGCCTCCACCTTCAACTTATAATTGACAAACAAGTTGACATAGTCGGCCACGCTTTTCTTGTCGATGACACCGTCAGCATTGTTCTTATTATAAGAGTATTCAAACTCTGAGCGCGGAATGTTCTTGCCGTTGATGGTCATCACCACGGGGTCGGAAGATTGCGCAAAAGACAAGGTGCCACACAACAGCATGGCGCCCAACAACAGTTTCTTTTTCATTTTTATTTTAAGTGGCTCTCCCCCCTTCTGTCATGAGGAGGAGGGAGAGCTTGTTATTTCTGTTCATTCAGCATGCCTCAGCGAGGCAGCGGCAACCAGCCGACGCGCCTTTACTCGTGGCGGCTGTAGTTAGGAGCCTCGCTGGTGATGGTGATGTCGTGCGGATGGCTCTCGAGCACACCAGCGTTGGTGATGCGGGTGAACTTGGCGTCGTGGAGGTTGCCGATGGTGGCTGCGCCACAATAGCCCATTCCTGAGCGGAGACCGCCGATGAGCTGGTAGATCACCTCCTGCACGGTGCCCTTGTAAGGCACGCGGCCTGCGATGCCCTCCGGCACGAGTTTCTTCACATCCTTGGTGTCGCCCTGGAAGTAACGGTCGCTGGAACCATTCTTCTGTCCCATGGCCTCGAGCGAGCCCATGCCACGATAGCTCTTGAACTTACGGCCATTGTAGATGATGGTCTCGCCTGGGCTCTCCTCGGTGCCAGCGACGAGCGATCCGATCATCACGCAACTGCCGCCAGCGGCCAGCGCCTTGACGATGTCGCCCGAATAGCGCAGGCCACCGTCGGCGATCAGGGGCACGTCGGTGCCTTTCAGTGCCGAGTAGACGTCGTAGACGGCGCTCAGCTGTGGCACGCCGACACCCGCCACGACACGTGTGGTGCAGATGGAGCCCGGGCCGATACCCACTTTCACGGCGTCAGCACCGTTGTCCACCAAGTATTTGGCTGCCTCGCCCGTGGCGATGTTGCCCACCACGACGTCGAGGTTCGGGAAAGCGTTCTTCACCTCGTGCAACTTGCCGACGACACCTGCCGAGTGTCCGTGTGCGGTGTCGATGACGATGGCGTCGACGCCTGCGTCGACCAGCGCCTGAGCTCGGTCGAGCGTGTCGTGTGTGACACCCACGCCGGCCGCCACGCGGAGGCGTCCCTTGTCATCCTTGCAGGCATTGGGCTTGTCCTTGGCCTTGGTGATATCCTTGTAGGTGATCAGTCCCACCAGGTGGTTGCCCGCGTCGACCACCGGCAACTTCTCGATCTTGTTCTCCTGCAGGATCTGTGCCGCAGCGGCCAGGTCTGTCTTCTGGTGTGTGGTCACCAAGTTCTCACTTGTCATCACCTCGTCGACCTTCTTGTCCATCTTGCGCTCGAAGCGCAAGTCACGGTTGGTGACGATGCCCACCAAGTGGTTTTCCTCGTCGACGACGGGAATGCCACCGATGTGGTATTCGTGCATCATGCCCAGCGCGTCGGCCACGGTGCTGCCTCGGCGGATGGTGACCGGATCATAGATCATGCCGTTCTCGGCACGCTTGACGATGGCCACTTGGCGTGCCTGCTCCTCGATGGACATGTTCTTGTGGATGACGCCGATGCCGCCCTCGCGCGCAATGGCAATGGCCATCGACGACTCGGTCACTGTGTCCATGGCCGCCGTCACAAACGGCACATTCAAGTCGATGTGCCGGGTGAAGCGCGTTTTCAACGTCACCTCCTTGGGCAACACCTCAGAATAAGCGGGAATCAACAGGACGTCGTCGAAAGTAAGGCCGTCCATTACAATTTTATCTGCAACAAATGATGACATAAATGTAACTTTAGGAATTTATTGCGTGCAAATTTAGCAATAAAAATCCACTTACGCCGCCATCAAGAACAATTTTCTTTCTTGTTTAATGCAATTTAACGTGGTTCAATCCGGCCCCCTCCCTGGCCGGATTGTGTCAGTTGGCCATTTCCGAGAAGAACTTGATGAACACGAGTCTCACTTTTTCCTCTGCCGTGAGTCCGTCCTCATCGTCGTAGATGTCCACCTCCTCTATGGCCTTGTCGATGTCGTCGCTGTCGCTCTCGCGGAAATAGTCGTAGATGTCTGCCATCTCGTCGGGGTCGATGACCTCGTCGTCGTCGAGGTAATAGTCGATGTTCACCTTGATGCCACTGTTGACGATGGCCTCGATGTCGTCGAGCAGGTCGTCGAAGCCATAGCCCTGCGCCCTGGCGATCTCCTCGAGCGGTATGCGCTTGTCGATGAGCTCGATGATCTTCTGTTTCCGCATCGACTTGTTGGGCAGGCTGATGACCCGCATGATGTCGGCGCGCTTCACGTCGTTCTCGTCGCAGTATGTCTTGATCAGTTCGATGAAGGGCTTGCCGTATTTCTTGGCCTTGCCCTGTCCCACGCCCTGTATCTGTTGCAGTTCCTCCATGGTCACCGGGTAGTTGGTGGCCATCTGTGTGAGCGAGATGTCCTGGAAGATGACGTAAGGTGGCAACTTGTGCTTGCGCGCCTCGTCCTTGCGCAAGCCGCGCAAGAGGTTGAACAGTTCCTCGTCGAGTGCGCTCGACACATTGTCGGCACCCTCGTCGGCCTCGTCAAACTCGCGGTCGGCCACCACCATAAACGGTGTCGGGTTTTCCATGTAGCGCTTGCCCTCGGCGGTGAGCTTGAGCAGTCCGTAGTTTTCCACGTCCTTGCGGATGTAGTGGGATATCATGGCCTGTCGGATCACGGGGTTCCAGATGGTGGGGTCCTCCTCGTTGATCTTCTCGCCGGCGCCAAACTCCGGCAACTTGTCATGTCCGTGGCGCACGATGTTGTCGGTGCGCCGTCCCCTGACAAAGTCGATGACATACGACTGGTCGAAGTTCTCCTTCACGGCCTTGATGGCACCCAGCACGACGAGCAGCGCCTCCTGCGCTTCCTTGGGTTTCTTCGGATGCTTGCAGTTGTCGCAGTTGTCGCAGTTGTCCTTCGGGTAGTCCTCGCCGAAATAATGGAGCAGCATCTTGCGGCGGCAGATCGACGACTCGGCGTAGGCCTTCGTCTCCTGCAGCAGCTGGCGGCCGATCTCCTTCTCGGCCTCGCCCTTGCTGTCCATGAACTTCTCCAGCTTCTTCAGGTCCTTGGGCGAGTAGAAGGCGATGCAGATGCCCTCTCCCCCATCGCGCCCGGCGCGCCCGGTCTCCTGGTAGTAGCCCTCCAGGCTCTTGGGTATGTCGTAGTGGATGACGAATCGCACGTCGGGCTTGTCGATACCCATGCCGAAGGCGATGGTGGCCACGATGACGTCGATTTCCTCCTTCAGGAAGTCGTCTTGCGTCTTGGTGCGCACCTCGGTGTCGAGGCCGGCATGATAGGGTGCGGCCTTGAAGCCGTTGAGCTTCAGCTTCTGTGCCAGCTCCTCCACCTTCTTGCGCGACAGGCAATAGACGATGCCGCTCTTGCCCTCGTGCTGGCGGAGGAAACGGATGATCTGGCTGTCGGTGTCTTCCTCGCTCACCTTCTGCCTGACCTCATAATAGAGGTTGGGGCGGTTGAACGAGCTCTTGAACTCCTTGGCTCCGACGATGCCCAGGCTCTTCTTGATGTCGGTGCGAACCTTGTCGGTGGCCGTCGCCGTGAGGGCGATGACGGGTATCTTGTCCACGCCGCGGTGGCGTGCGATCTTGTCGATGGTGGGCCGTATGTTGCGATACTCCGGGCGGAAGTCGTGTCCCCACTCGGAGATGCAGTGGGCCTCATCGATGGCAAAGAAAGAAATCTCAAACGACTCGAAGAACGCCAGGTTGTCCTCCTTGTTGAGCGACTCCGGAGCCACATAGAGCAGCTTGGTCTTGCCCGTCTGCACGTCCTTCACCACGCGGTTGATGGCCGCCTTGTTGAGCGAGGAGTTCATGTAGTGGGCCAAGCCGTCGTTCTCCGACAGGCCGTTGATGACATCGACCTGGTTTTTCATCAGGGCGATGAGCGGCGAGACCACGATGGCCGTGCCCGGCATGAGGAGCGAGGGCAACTGGTAGCAGAGGCTCTTGCCGCCGCCGGTGGGCATGAGGACGAAGGTGTCATTGCCGTCCATCAGGTTGCGGATGACCGCCTCCTGGTCTCCCTTGAACTTGTCGAAGCCGAAATACTGCTTCAGTGGTTGGATCAGATTGTCTTTCATTTGTGGTTGTAGTGGCTAATGGAAGTCGGCTTGTCAGGCCGACTCCATGCGTTGTTCCATGTGCGCCTTGTCGAGCTGTGCCTTGGCATAGTCGAGCGTCACCTCAAACTTCTTGATGCGGCGCGACGGCACGTCGAACATGGCGTCCATCATGACCGCCTCGACGATGGAGCGCAGTCCGCGGGCGCCGAGCTTGTACTCGACGGCCTTGTCGACGATGAAGTCGAGGGCCTCGTCGGTGAACGTCAGGGCGATCTTGTCCATCTCGAAGAGCTTGACATACTGCTTGACGATGGAGTTCTTGGGCTCCACGAGGATGCGGCGCAGGGCGTCGCGGTCGAGCGGGTTGAGGTGTGTGAGCACCGGCAGGCGGCCGATGAGCTCGGGGATGAGGCCGAACGACTTCAGGTCCTGCGGGAGGATGTACTTCATGAGGTCGCTCTTGTCGATGTTGCGCACGGCCTGCACCGAGTTGTAGCCCACGACATGGGTGTTGAGTCGCTGTGCGATCTTGCGCTCGATGCCGTCGAACGCTCCTCCACAGATGAAGAGGATGTTCTTCGTGTTGACGTGTATGTAGTCTTGGTCGGGGTGCTTGCGCCCGCCCTTTGGCGGCACGTTGACCATCGTTCCCTCGAGGAGCTTGAGCAGTCCCTGCTGCACGCCCTCGCCGCTGACGTCGCGCGTGATGCTGGGGTTGTCGTTCTTGCGGGCTATCTTGTCGATCTCGTCGATGAAGACGATGCCGCGCTCGGCGGCCTCCACGTTGAAGTCGGCCACCTGTAGCAGGCGGCTGAGGATGCTCTCCACGTCCTCGCCCACATAACCGGCCTCGGTGAACACCGTGGCGTCGACGATGGTGAAGGGCACGTCGAGCAACTTGGCGATGGTGCGCGCCAGGAGGGTCTTGCCCGTGCCGGTGGTGCCCACCATGATGATGTTGCTCTTCTCGATCTCCACGCCGTCGTCGTCGACCGGCTGCTGCAGTCGCTTGTAGTGGTTGTAGACCGACACGGCGAGCGTGCGCTTGGCGTCGTCCTGCCCGATGACATACTGGTCGAGATATTCCTTGATCTCGCGAGGCTTGGGCACCTTCTTCAGCTTGAACGCCGTGTGCTTGCCCGTGGCGTCGCCGTCGGGCAGGTCGTCGGGCAGGTCGAGCATGCCCGTGGTCTTCACGATGTTGTAGGCCTGCACGGCACACTCCTCACAGATGTAGCCGTTGAGTCCGTTGATGAGCAGCCTCACCTCGCTTTCGCTTCTTCCGCAGAAGCTGCAACATTTCTTTGTAGTCTTCATTTCCTGTCTATCACTTCTTTCTTGTCAGCACGGCGTCGATCATGCCATACTCCTTGGCTTCCTCGGCCGTCATCCAGTAGTTGCGGTCGCTGTCTTGCCACACCTTGTCGTAGGGCTGGTGCGAGTGGTTGGAGATGATGGTGTAGAGTTCCTTCTTCATCTTCAGGATCTCGCGGGCCTCGATCTCGATGTCGGAGGCCTGTCCTTGCACGCCGCCCAGGGGCTGGTGGATCATCACGCGGCTGTGGGGCAGGGCCGAGCGCTTGCCCTCGGTGCCCGAGACGAGGAGCACGGCGGCCATCGAGGCGGCCATGCCGGTGCAGATGGTGGCTACGTCGCTCGAGATGAACTGCATGGTGTCGTAGATGCCCAGTCCGGCGGTCACCACGCCACCCGGCGAGTTCACATAGATGGAGATGTCCTTGCTGTTGTCCACGGAGTCGAGGTAGAGCAGCTGTGCCTGGAGCGTGTTGGCGGTGTAGTCGTCGATCTCGGTGCCGAGGAAGATGATGCGGTCCATCATCAGGCGCGAGAACACGTCCATCTGCGTCACGTTGAGCTGGCGCTCTTCCAGGATATAGGGGTTGAGGTACTGGTTTTGGGCCTTCACCACATCATCGAGTACCATGCCGTTCATGCCAAGATGCTTCGTGGCATACTTTCTAAAGTCGTTGTTCATCTGTGTTCTTTCCTTTTATATATATAATAAGACGAAATAGCAGTTTCCACCTTTCCTTCCTGTTGTCTTCCGCAAAGACCGTGCCATTGCGTGCCGGCGTCATCTGCCTATTCTATGACAAAGATAATAAAAAAACTCGAAAAGCCAACGCAAATGGCTGTTTTTTCTTCTATTGGCGTTCAAAAAAACCGAATGCGGCGCATCGAGGCTTACGTCTCCCATGTGCCACATCCCGCCTCATTTACTTTCTGCGGCTTCACCGGCCTGCAATTATTTTCTGGGCCATCCTTCTCCCGTCTTCTGTTTTTTGTATACTTTTGCAAACAGATACGATCAACAAACACAAAACATTCTAGTATGAGGAAAACATTCTGTGTGCTCTTCGCCACAGCCACACTGACGCTCGTCACCTCGTGTGCCACCATTGTGGCTGGCGGAAACCCAAGCATCACCATCGATGGCGACACGCCCAACCCTGTGACCATCGTCACGGCCAAAAAGACCTATAAGGACGTGTTGCTTCCGGTCACCGTGGAGGTGAGCCGCCACAAGATAGACGGACAGCGGGTGCAGGTTTTGTCGAAGACGGAAAAATACCGCGACATCTATCTCTCGAAGAAGACCAACTCATGGGCTTACGGCAACATCCTACTGGGCGGACTGATCGGTTGGGGCATTGACCTCATCACCAACTGTGTGGCCAAGCCCAAGGAAACCAACTACTACCTCATTGAGAAGAAGGACGTGCCACAGATCGCTGTGCCAGCGACAGGCACAGCGGCCATAGACTCTGAGGCCAGGCCGTAGGCGACAGGCCTCAAAGTTCGACGCTCTCCAGGCGCAGGCGGAGGGTGCCGGCGGGCACGCGCGCTGTGACCTCGTCGCCCTGGCGCTTGCCCAGCAGGGCCTGGGCGATGGGCGACTTGATGGAGATCTTGCCCTCCTTTAGGTTCACCTCGTGGGGGCTCACGATGGTGTAGGTCATCGTGAGGTTGTTGGCGAGGTTGGTGATGCGGATGCGGCTCAGCAGTCCCACGCAGTCGGACTGGAGCCTCGACTTGTCGATGACGCGGGCGTTCTCGAGCACCTTCTGCTTGAAGCGTATGCGCCCGAGCAGGCGCCACTGCTCGCGCTTGGCGGCGTGGTACTCGAAGTTCTCGCTGAGGTCGCCCTTGTCGCGCGCCTCGGCTATGGCGTCGCGCACACGGGGCAGCTCCACCAGCTCCAGTTCGCGCAACTCAGCCACGAGCTCGTCGTAGCCTTCCTGTGACATGTATTCCATGATTCGTGACGTTATGTTTTTCGGTGCAAAGTTACTTCTTTTTATGCCGCGACCATCATTTTTGAACGATATTTTTCACGGCGTAAAGCGGGAAGATAGCTATCAGCCATCGCTTTTCTCGCCATCGTTTATTCATTCATACGAATGGGATGGCTACAAGACACTTCGTATTTCTTTGATTTCCAACTATTTACGTTATAAAAATGCTAAAAATCAAAGATTTAAATGGCCTGAAAATGCTAAAAATCAAAGATTTAAATGGCCTGAAAATGCTAAAAATCAAAGGTATAAACAAGGCAAAAGTGTCAAAAATCAAACATTTACGCCTTTTCATTGTCTTCACATAGTGGGTGACGTGTCTCATGTCACCCACTACAGATAGGCATAGCATTGCGTGAGCGGTTTAGTCAGTTTCCGATTGCGTGAGCGGTTTAAAATCGGTTTATCGCCTGTTGGTTTTCTGAGCCTTCGGCTTGTCCGCCGTCCTGTGGATGTCCTTACGTGAGCGAGCTCACGACGGGCACCCACAGGACGACGGACCGTGGCGCTCTGGCGCCACTCAGAAAAC
>JBNMMB010000077.1:0-17363 GCA_050875105.1 Prevotella sp.
CCCGTGAGCCACAGGCGAACTAAAGAAGTTGTCCTTGTTGTCCACCCGTTGGGCCCCACAAGTCCAAAGTTGTAAAAGGTTGTAATCGTTGTACGAGTTGTCTTAAACCCCATCATTGTCGATCGTAGTGACGTGAGACACGTCACCCACTAAAGATTGTCCCTCATTGTTCCCGATTGTCGTCAAAAAAAGCATTCGCTTAATCCAGCGCCGAACGCGCTTGTGATAGATGTTCGCTTTATTACTTCCCTTTGGTCACTTGCATGGATTGTCGAAAAAATCAAGCCTCAATATTTTGGCAACTGCCAATAAATGCGTAAATTTGCAAGAAACCACAAATCTGAAGATATGGGAAAATATGAACTTTACATCGTGATAGCCGTCTTCGTCGTGCTGACCGTCATCATCGTGTGGATCGGCGCCAAGAGCGTCAGCGACATACGCAACCAAAAGAAGAAACGTGAGACCAGACGACAGGAGTGGCAGGCCAAGATACGGAACCAGCGCGAAAGCAACAGCTAAACGGCCCCGCTTGCGGCTCTAAAAAATCGCAACAAACTTCACATCGAAAAATGGCGTATTTGCCAGCAAGAAAATATTTGCTGCAAATACGCCATTTTTCATCACTGACCATGAACGGTGTCAAACATTTCATCGACTGATGACAACTCCTTTCATTGTTTTCAGCATCTTCAAGAGACCTGTCATTACGTTATGGTCTTCCACTTGACTTCATTGACGTTGCATGACGATCCATGCGCGAACAATATCCTCCGCGTAAGCCGTGAGCCACAGGCGAACTCAAAACTTGTCCGTGTTGTCTGCCCGTTGGGCTTTCACAAAGCAGAAAAGTTGTAAAAGGTTGTAATCGTTGTACGAGTTGTCTTCAAACCCATGATGTGCAAGCGTAAGCCGTGAGCCACAGGCGAACACTTTTTCTTAATGACAGAGCCGCCATACATAATGCCACGCACGGAAAAATGGCTCGGCCAACGCCTCGGCGGGATAAAGCCTTACCAGGCGCAGGTCGCGACGGAAGCGCTCCACATTGTGGCCAAGGGTGCCTTGCGCCTGCTGGGGCCGCTCGCCAAACCGCCCGAAGTTGCCACCTTGCAGGATGTCGGCCAACAACTGACGACCGCGCCGCTCATCCTCGGCCACGAGCATCTCACTCGTCGGGAGCGCCAACACCATGCGCAAGACATACATCACGGCCCCGGCGAAAGGCGTCAGGCCCAACAGCCGCAACTGGTGGCGCACGCCCTCGCGGTCGGATCCCTCAGCAGCCATCTGGCGGAGCACGAAATAATAATCGACGATCTGGCGCATGCCGATGCCTTCCTGGAAGAGGTGGTTGAAGATATGGACCAACTGGTAGACGGCATTGAACGAGGCCGTGGGAACGCCCACTGCCACGCCACCCACCTCCCTGCGATGGGCAAACTGCTCATGGGCTTGCCGCCGGAAGAAGACCTGCAACCGATGGTTGTGCCAGGGGTTGTGGAGATAGCACGGCCGGTAGTGCACCTCTACGGGCACACCGTCCTTGCTCGGAAACGCCACGTGGTGATAGGAGGCCTTCTCGCCCGGTGCCACGCTGTGCACGAAGCGGATGATCGCCGGCACACGACCCGACAACCAGATGTCGATGTCGCCGGCCGTGCGCCGCTGCGGATGGGGATAGAGCAGCGCGTTGCCCTGTCCCTTCAGGAGGCATGTGGCGAACCCTTTGCGCTCAAACCAGGCCGACACCTTGCCTACGGCCTCGTCGACCTGTCGGTTGCGACGCTCCATCTGCACGCTCTTGCCCATCCAGCGCATCAGCAGGTCGCCGTCGATGGCGGCCTGGTCGCCCATCGCCTGCACACCGTCGAAGAGCAATGGCGCCAACTGCTGCTTCTGGGCCATGGCGAAGAGCTGCGGCCACTCGTCGGCCTGGATGACGGGCCGCTCTGCCGCGGCGCCCACCGACAGGCGCAACAGCGCGAAGAACTTGTCTGTTAGGAGGTCTGTCATCTGCCCGTCTCTTTTTTGCCACCCAAGTCCCGATACACCTCGGCCACCTCATCGGCAATCTGCTCCCAGTCATACCGGCTCATGTCGTAGTCGATGTGTTGCAACGGCTGGGCGATGACCTTGCCCAACTTCTCGGCCAACGCGTCCACGTCGCCACAGTGGAAGTAGTCGTCCTCGGGCAGGCCCACCTCCAGGTTGGCGGGGATGTCGCTCACCACCACGCGCACGCCATAGCTCATGGCCTCGAGCAGGGCGATGGGCAGGCCCTCATGGCTCGACGGCAGGCAGTAGCAACGACAGTGGGTGAGCAACGAATGGAGCTTGCGGCCTTTCACAAAACCGGTCAGCACCACGCCATTCTTGCGAGCCAGTTCCTTCAGGCCCAACGAGTAGGCGTCCTCGAAGTCGGTGTCGCCGGCGAGCACCAGCTTGACATCCGAAAAATCCGCGAGGCTGGCGTGCGACTTCTTCCACTTCACAAAGGCCTCCACCAGGTGGTGCAGGTTCTTCTCGGGCACAAAGCGACACATGCCCAGCACATAGCGGCCTTCCTCGATGCCCAACTCTCGGAAGTACTCGGGATAATCGCAGATCTCGGGCGCCGACACACCATTATAGATGAGGTGGACGCGCCGCGTGCGACCATACTTCTTGGCTATGAGCTCCTTGATGACGTTCGAGATTACGATCACGTCATCAGCAAACAGGCACCCCATGCGCTCGCCCATCTTCAGGATGGTCTTGGCCACGAAGCCCCACTTGTCGCGGTCATAGTCGGGACCGTGATGGGTGAACACCACGCGCATGCCCAGCAGCTTGGCGTAGGGCACCAGCAGGGCCGGGCCGATGGCGTGGATGTGCACCACGTCGGCGCCCATCCGCCGTGCCTGGTTGATGGCGCGGAAGGTATGGATGATGGCCTCAAAACTCTTTTTCTTGGGCGAAGGCAGGGTCACGAGCTTCACGCCATGCCACGCGTCGAGCCCATCGGCCACATAGTTGGAGCGGCGGATCACCGTCACGTCAAACCCACGCTTCGCCATGCGGGGAAACAGTTCCTCGCAATGGGTCTCCACGCCACCCATCACATCGGGGATGCCGCGAGTGCCCGTCACTACGATCTTCATCATATGTAAAAAGGAAATATTAATGGACCGTCCCCTCCCCTCTCACAACGGAGAGGAGGCAACGAAATAAAAAAAGGTTAGCTCGAGTATGCACAAACTGCAAACTCACGCCAACCAACAAATATAAATATCTTTTTTTAACCCCAACATTATCACCAAATGGGTCCCCCTCAGTGGGTGCCTTGTATCCCACCGAACAAGGGCGCCAGCCCTTTCCACTCCGTGACGTGGGACACGTCACCCTCTAATGATTGTCCCTCATTGTCCCCGATTGTCGTCAAAAAAACATTCGTGCAATCCAGCGCCAAACGCACTCCTCTCACTCGTCATTCGTTTAATTACTTCCCTTTGGTCAGTGGGTCTACGACAAATCTCGTGGTCGGCCTACAAATACAAGTTATTTTAACGAACACGAATAGCCCGAATTCTCCGAATGCAGACGATTTGCATTAGTGTAATTCAGCGCCCTATGCGCTTCCTATCAGCTGTCATTCGTAAAATTCGAGCTATTCGTGTTCTAAAAAATCCGCGGAAGCACGTGAGCCACAGGCGAACCGAAAAAGTTGTCTATGTTGTCCGCCCGTTGGGCCCCTCACTGAGCAGAAAAGTTGTAAAAGGTTGTAATCGTTGTACGGGTTGTCTTCAAGCTCATCATCGTCGATCGTGACGTGAGACACGTCACCCACTAAAGATTGTCCCCGATTGTCCCCGATTGTCCCCGATTGTCGTCAAAAAACATTCGTGCAATCCAGCGCCCAATGCACAGTCAGATCCGTCTAAATTCCGTTTGCATTCTGTGGACAAAATACATCTCCGCTGAACGAAGACGAAAGCTTCATCATTTTCAAGCCCTAATATTGAGTGCTCACGTTTTTCCTTTCTAAGCTTTATGGGCCATTAGCTACTCATCATTATCACTCTCCTCTATCCATAACGTTTTGTACATTGGCCAAACATCAGACATCGGAAGAGGTGTTTGCTTGGCAAAATGGCATTTTTCATAAAAAGGAACAGCAGTATAATCTTTCTTATGCAATGCCAATACTGTAACAAAAATGCAACCCGCGAAAGATTGTTGCCGTGCCATTGCACAAATGTCATCTACAATTTCTGTTCCGACATTCATGTGCTGATATTTCTTATCTACTGCCAAATATGTAATTTCAAGAGCTGGATAGGTGTATTTTTCTTCAAATCTTTCCCGAAAAGACTCTGTTACGCTCGGTTTGTCTGTTCCGGATGCTCCTATCCTCATGTCGTCAAAATCATCATCATCGATATCCACAGAATCAAAAGAAAGTGAAAAGATTGCAACGATCTCATTATTGTCAGCTTTTCGAACACAATAAGTGGAACAATAGTGATTGACGCTGCATTCTTTTAAATTTCCATGAATAAATGCATCCATTTGTTTCTCTCCACAAGAAAAACTTTCTAACTCCTCAAAATCATCAAGAAGTTCCACGACGAGCCTTGTTTTACTCTCCATGGCTATACTCTCCATTCAAAATGACGCTTATGCTTCTTTGCTGCAGAAGACTTACCGCTTTCAATAGCCACAACAGTATCATGAACAGCCTTACGAATAGCCTTTGCGTACTCACCTCTAGCCACAGCCTTTGGTGCATTCATTCCCAACATCATATTCCCTCCTTTTATTAAAACGTTTAACTTATGCCACAAAGTTACGCTTTTTGATTGAAGCCACCAAGGAAAAGAGCATATTTCATCATTAACCTTACATTTTTATTTAGCCACAGGCGAACCAAGATTGTCCCCCTTTGTCCCCGATTGTCGTCAAAAAACATTAGTGCTATCTAGCGCCCAACGCACTCCTCTCACTCGTCATTCGTTTAATTACTTCCCTTTGGTCAGTGGGTCTACGACAAATCTCGAGAAATTTGTGTTCGAAAAAAATCGGCGTGAACCCGTGAGCCACAGGCGAACCGAAAAAGTTGTCTATGTTGTCTGACAGTTGGGTCACTCACTGAGCAGAAAAGTTGTAAAAGGTTGTAATCGTTGTACGAGTTGTCTTCAACCTCATCATCGCCAGTCGCAGTGACGTGAGACACGTCACCCACTAACGATTGTCCCTCATTGTCCCCGATTGTCGTCAAAAAAACATTCGTGTAATCCAGCGCCCAATGCGCGTCCCTCTCACTCGTCATTCGGTAAATTACTTCCCTTTGGTCAGTGGGGCCGCGACAAATCTCGTGGTCGAAAAAATCCGTGCGATCCGTGTGCCACATTAGACGACGAGATACGTTGTTTGACAGGATTTTCATTTTTCCTTCATGAGTGTCTGGGTAACGTAAGACACTGCTTAATGTCCGAATTGATCATTTCGATTTCAGCATATCCATCCGGGACAAAAGAAGCCGACAACACTTCATACAGGAAGTCATGAGTCTTGTTACTCAAAAAATTACCAATTCTCATGATCAAGTCATAAACGCAATGTCCTTGCATATACAGATAGGCGTTGTCCGCCGTCATGCCTACCCCTGAAGCTCTTTGTTTCATCTTTGAATAGCTACCCTTGCCCAATGGTTGCTGACGTTCTTGCCATTGCTCCATTTTATTAGCAAGAATTACAAGCAGGAGTTGTGCATTATCCGCCATTCTTTCTTTCTGATTGACCTGCACGTTCAAAATCTCACCACAAAGACTATCCAAACTCCATGACTTAATACCGAGTTCTTTAGCTGTTAACAAACCAATAAGTATGGGGTAGAGTACTTGGCTAAAGCTCTTCAAGAAAAGCACGAAATCAAATTGGAGATTGCCCACCTCATTCCACTTCATCTGGAGGTGCTCCGCATGACAATGATGGTTTTCCCAAGAATAAGCATGCGTTTGCAATATATGTTTTGAAGGATCCAAGAGACCCGGACGAAGGAATTTATCAAAATCACTATCAACACAAATGATAAAATGTTCATCCAAATAGTCCACAAGCTTCAAGCAAAGCGTCTTGCCACGTTGCCTCACATTCTCAGCAGAGACCTCCGCGGGAATGAATTTCACTTTTACCATAGGCCTCACACGTTGTATGACCTTCTGCCAAAAAGGAATGTCGTCTTCTGACTCAACGCGAGCTATGACGTCCACGCGATACAAATGGCGTGACGCCTTTAGGTTTCTTACTCGTGCCGCAAAATCCCTGTCATCCATAGAGCCATTACACTTTAATGAACAAGTCTTCGATGTAAACCAACTTACTTTCCCATCCACTAGCAAAAATGCTTGGCGAATGGGTGGTTAAGATTATCTGGCAATGAGCATTCAACTTTCTGATAGATTTAATGAGGTTCTCTTGCCATTCGATATGCAATGACTGTTCTGGCTCATCCATCAACAATACTGCAGGCCGCTCGTCCATCAAGAACACGGTCAACAATATATACAACAGCTGCTTCTCTCCTGCAGAGAGCATGCTCAACTCGATTTTTTCTTCCGTTTCGTCCCTAAAGACAAGCATATTACTATCCTTGTCAATCTCTATCTGCTTCCCTGTCTGTCCAAAATATGCATCGATGGTTTGAAACAGCATATCGATTCGCTGGGATATACGGGATGACTCTTTTGGATAATTCAGAGCCCTCATGCGGTAATTAAAAAAAGAATCTTGCTTTTCATTTTGCAAGACCACACGCATGAGGTTTTCATAAAGGACAGAATGCCCCTTACCCCTCACTTTGCCCGGAACATCAGCTGATTGTATGTACACAACAGGACAATCCAGCGGAGAGGCTTCCACACATTTTAAACTGCCCTTACCCGATTTCCCGTTATAGTATGTGTTGATGGCATCAAGCAAAGTCGTTTTACCCCTACCATTAATGCCAACAAGTATATTGACATCCTCGTTCAAGTGATGCCAAACAACATTATATTTGTTCCACAAGTTGTGATACACAAAATCTTGTATGTAATTCATATAAAACATTTTTTATAGAAGCGCACCATTGCGCTACTCATCCAAACGAAATTCAGTGTTGCAAATATAATGTTTATTTTTCGTTATCCAACAAAAACTAATAGCAAATTATTGTTTTTTATAACTTTCTATTAGCTCTCTATTAGCTTCAACTAACATATAAACTCTCAATGCTCATTTTTCTAAAACAAACATTAAAACAACATCATAGAAATTATTAATCACCATGCCACAATTTATCACTTTTTGTTCCCCTGTAGGTAAATGCAACAACATCCGATTAAATTCCACGGAACACAGACGGAGAGCCCCGTGAGCCACAGGCGAACTAAAGAAGTTGTCCTTGTTGTCCGCCCGTTGGGCCCCTCACTGAGCAGAAAAGTTGTAAAAGGTTGTAATCGTTGTATGAGTTGTCTTCAACCTCATCATAGCCAATCGCAGTGACGTGAGACACGTCACCCACTAAAGATTGTCCCCGATTGTCCCCGATTGTCGTCAAAAAACATTCGTGCAATCCAGCGCCGAATGCGCGTCCCTCTCACTCGTCATTCGCTTAATTACTTCCCTTTGGTCAGTGGGTCTACGACAAATCTCGAGAAATTTGTGTTCGAAAAAAATCGGCGTGAACCCGTGAGCCACAGGCGCACCGAAATCGCCCTTACTTGCCCAAGAACCGCTCATAAAATCCCACGAGCTTCGGATAGTAACTCTCGACGCTCAGCTTCTCGCGTGCAAAGCGCAGCGCGCCATCGCTCAGCCGCGCGTATTCGTCGCCCCGCAGGGCATCGGCCTGCTCCACCTTCCGCTTGAGGTCGGCGCTGTCGCCACTCACAAACTGGTAGCCCGTCTCGCCTTCCACCACGATCTCGGGTATGCCACCAATCCTTGCACCGATGACCGGCGTGCCCACCGAGTAACCCTCGATGATCGTCATCGGGTTGTTCTCATAACATTCCGACGACACGATCACCATATACGCCCCGGTCACCAGGTCGCGCAGCTCTTGGCCACGCTTATAACCCAAGAAGGCCACGTTCGCCATGCCGTGCGCCTGTACGTAGGCCTTCAGCTCGGCTTCCTTCGGTCCCGTGCCCACCACCTTCAGCTGGCAGCCAGGCAGGTCGCGAAACGCCTCGAGCACCGTGCGCACCCCCTTCTCATATGACAGGCGACCAAAATACAAGAAGTACTTGTCCTTCGGCATCTCCTTCGCCTGCTCAGCTATCGAGGTGGAGAAGTTGTAGAGCGTGATGTTCGGCGTCTGCCTCAATGCCGGCATGTATTTCTCTTGGATGTCGCGGGCAAAGTTACTCACATAGATGAAGCCATCGATGTATTTCGCAGGGCTGAAGAACGCGTTGCGGAAATACTGCTCGGCGGCCATCACCGCGCTCATCACCTTGCTACCCTTGCAGCAGGTATGGGTAAAACACCGGTAGAAGTACCGGCCCTTGCAGTCCTCGCAGATCCGTCCCCTGCCGTCGCGAAAGAGATAGGCAGGGCAGACGATACGGTAATCATGCACCGTGAACACGATGGGGATATGGTGGCGCCTCAGCACGGGGAAGATCGAAGGCGTGATCTGCCCCCACATCAGGTGGATATGGGCAATGTCGGGTCGTTCGTCCTCGATTAGTTGCTCCAACTTCCTGGCCGCCTCGAAGTGATAGAAGTAGTTCACCAGGTTCTTCACCTGCCGCAGCGGTCCCCTCCGCGTCTCCTTCGACTCCGGGAAATACTTACTGTAGGGCGACGGATTGTTCTCCGCCCATTTCAGCGTGAAGTAAACCACCTGGTGGCCATGCTCCTCGAGCAGCTTGCCCGTGTTGAAGCAAACCGTCTCCGCCCCACCTTTATTAAAATTATAAACGTCGATTAATAGTACTTTCATCATCTTTCTGAAAATATAAAAATGTCATTACGCATCCTCCACAATTCTTCCCTTCTCCAAGAATTTAAAGAACTTGGAATGAAAGATATAGGAAGGACATTTTTTCTTTAACAACTCATAGAAATTTCTGTCATGAGTCGTAATCACCACTTGTTTTTTATTAACGAAAGCCACATTCCTCAACAGATCCACCACAGAAAGCACATTGATGTCGTCCATAGCCTGAATAGGGTCGTCAATAAACATACATTCCACCTTGTTTCCGTTGTCATCCGTTGCATTCAATGCTTTTGCCATAAATATGCAGAAAGACAAGATGTTAATCTGAGCAGAACTGAAATAGAGATTGGGTACAATTTCATTCCCTTGTCCATCTACCGTGGACATTTTGACACACAACCTCGGAGTCTGTTTGCCAAAGTCACAATCAAAATTGATCTCTTTGTATTTGGGGTGCGGGTCTATTGTATTATATAGCTTGTTGATCAGCACATGGTCAAAAAACTTATCCACATAGCTTCTCACGTAATTACTCAATTTCCTCTTCTCTTCATTCAGCAGTCTCAATTTCTCTTTCAAGTCTTCTATTTCGAGTTCCAGCATCTTTATCTCAGATAAGCTTTTGTCATATCCCAGATATTCATCAGCCTTGTCTACAAGATTCATCAAGCCCACCAACTGTATCTGCAATCTGTTTTGCAGTTTCCGATTTTCTTTCAAGCGGCCAAGTTCACCTTGCAATAGCTCTTTAATCTCATCAGGATTGCTTTCAACAGAAAATTCATGACTTATCAACAGTTCATTAAGTTCATTCAGCAACTTGCCAAATGTTTGCAAAAGTGCGGTTTGCTGTTCCACAAGACTCTTCATCTCCTCATTTTTTGCCTCTATGTCAAATTCATTGACCCCAGTGCCATGAAGATTTTCAATTTCAGTCTTTATGCCCAACAAATTTTCATTCAACTTTTCCAAAGTCTGTCCCAAAGACAGGCTTCTTTCTTTCCAATTGTCAACCAGTTTCTTGTCAAGGTTACCATCAAGGCTTTTATAACAGTCCTTCGTCTTCTGATAAAAACTATCCAAGCAACGGGCTGCATATTCAGATGCTATTCTTTTGATGTCTCGCTGACATTGCTGCAATCGTTTTTCTTCTGTTGAAATCGCAAAGACTGTTTTAGCCAGTTTCTTTTTTGTCTCAGCGTCTTGCTCTTGGGCAATCTTATATTCGCCTTCAATTTTAGCCTTCAATAAGTCGAAATCAAGGTCTCCAAATATATCGGCATACTTTCCTATTTCAGAAGCCAAGGCATCTTGTTCGTCTTGTATTCTATGTATACTTTTCCTGTTGTCCTCTATTCTTTTGTCATTAAGAGCCATTTCGTCTTGTTTCGCCAATATGCCACTTCTAACAGCATCACGAAGCTCATTCTTTTGGGCAGCAACACGCTCTAAGAGTTCTCTTTCTTTCTTGACTTGTTCTTCGTATTGCTCTGATAAATGAGAAATTGCCGCATCAATCGTATGATTTTCTTCAATGTTCCTGGTCAGTTCCTCAACACTCTTCCAATCATACCCGCATAGGGGACACACACCATTGTCTAACTCTGAATAGATGGCCTTTGAATGATCAACGAGTCTTTGCACTTCGCTCTTGTAGAGTTCATACCCTTTCTTCTTATTGTCGATGGCACTCTTTACATTTCCGATTTCTCTGACCGCATTCCAGTCATCCAATAAGGACAACACGATATCTCTATAAAGACCGTAGGACAACAATCTTTCATCCGTCACATGCTCCAAAGCCTTGACAAAGGCTTCCATCTTCTTGATATCCTTGCCTTTTTCAGCGTTACTTTCCTGCAACGACAATGTCTGCGACTTCAGGTTTTTGATATTCTTCTCATTCTTGGATATTTTATTCTTACAGGTCCGGTATCGTTCGAAGAGCCGCTTCAAATCCATATGAATAGGCGATATGTCCTTCAATGCCTTTTCAGTCTCGATTATCCGTGCGTGGAGTTGTTCCTTCTCCTGGTTTAATTCGGAAAGGTGTCTTTGCCTTTCAGCAACATTTGTCTCCTTCCGCTTTTTGTCTTCTGCCAGACGAGACAATTGATGCAATAGCTCTGCTATTTTTTTCTCATTGCTGATATAAAAATCAAATACATCCTTTTCCTTTCCTGCTTGATAGGTCTGTTCTAAATTCTCGCTTTGCTTTTTTTGCAAGAGCAACAATCTGTCTTGTTTCTCCCGATAACTCTTTAATGCAGAAATCTCTTTTGCCAAGCTTTTCTGTTTTACAAAGCATTCCCTTATTCTTGCGATCGTTACTGTATCAGAGGTGCCATCCAATACGGCAAGTATTTTCGTAATCCTTCCCTCGTTGGCATCCACTGCCAACTTTACATCGTCCCATTTCGCCTGCCCCCAAAAGCGTAAGGCCTTCAAGCTCTTTGCATTCAATACCTTGAATGAGGGTAAATCCCAGCCAAGTTCAGTCACTTGTTCCAGTCTAACCTGCAACACCTGCATAGCATCTCCTTGAACAGCCACATTCAGACAGTTTTTCAACTTCTTTACATCAGCCTCCTTGTTGCTTTTGATTGATTTCAGTTTACTCTTGGCATCTTCCAATTCTTTGTTATATGCCAACAAGCTATCCTTTCGGTTGAAATATTCAAAGAATATCTTGCACCTTTCTTCTGGAGTGGTGGAACGAATAAAACTGTCGAACCATTCTTGTGACAGAATCACATTCTTGAAGAAGTCATTATGCGTCTGCACCTTCGATGAAAACATATTTTCATCTGCCACCAAGAAAGTCCGGTCTATATCTTCAAATGTACCGTCAAAATGAATGGCGATATGTATATTCCTTTTGGCATCCACATTCTTGTTGAACAGGAAAGAGTGTTTATCCCGCAGTCCTTTGTCTATCATATTGTCCTTTTGGTAAACGCCCTTCATAAATCGGTTTACAGAGCCGGTAATTCCATATTCTATGGCATCAAACAAAGAAGTCTTGCCAAAACCATTGGGAGCATAAAGGACTATGAGATTGGCCAAGTTCCCCTCACCTGTCTCAAAGCTAAGACTTTGATAATCAAAACATCTGAAAGCCTCAATAGTAATTTCTTTGATTTTCATTTTGGATATCTTTTATAAGTTGAGCCACTTCGTCTGACTTATCAAAAGGATGTATAGCTTCATCCTCTCCTTCTCCTTCTGTCACATCGTAATGGATGTATTTTTCAACTACGGCCTTATACAAATCTCCCATATTGACATCATCTCTGCTATCCACCAATATTTTTCTTGATGAAACCATGTCATGCTCTATCTGATAACGTAAGCTGCCATCAAGCTTGTCCAAATCTTCAACCACATAGAACACGTAAAAGTTCCATCTGGAAAAGTCATCCATCATGTTTTCCTGCCATCTCATCATGACTTCATTTCGGATGTCACGCCAGCTCTCAGCCAATTCCTCCTGGCTCATAGGTACTGTGATGGCAATATATAAATTATGGGAAAAGCCAAACACATCCTTGTTTATCATTTCAAATTTTTCTTGACTCATGATATTTTCTCTTCAAGAATCTCTTTATAATGTTTCAATACTTGGTTTTCATCAAGACCTTTGAACTCTTCTATCTTTTGCAAAATGCAATCAGTAAACAGGCACGTGCTGATATAGTTGTATTCTATTTTGATGGCATCTGCCACATCTATCCCGTTGCCTACATTCAGCAAGGGTCTGCTTATGTCAAGTATCTGCTTGGAACCTTTTTTGATGACATCGCAAGCATAGCCACTGGAGTGCAATCCTCCTACATAAATATTTTGTCCAAGCTTGGCTCCTATGAGATAAGAAGAATCCATGTTTTTGACGGCCGCCAATACGTCATCATCATGATTCTGCCAATAAATAAACAAGGAATGGCTTACCATCTTGCAAACGCCTTCGATGGACAAAGGGAATTCATACAACAAGTGCATGCATACGATATATTCCAAAAACGAGACGCCGAAATCTTCATCATCGAAGCAATTCTGAAAGCATTTGTCATTCACTAATTTGTCAAGATCCAATTTCTCTTTTATTTCCTTTGGCGACAAGTTTAGGCATTGTCTCTTCAGGGCATCAAGTTGGGCGGACAACAATGCCATCATCTTCCTGAACTCATCTCCTACATTCTTAACGAGAAAAGCTTTCCGCAAGAATGGTTCAAAGGAATTCCATTGGTAACGCCAAACAGGTTGGAAATGGTCTTTACCGTTCTCTATCGCTTCTTTATAGAACCTAATGGGTATAATATTGCATTTGTCGTAATAACCATTTGGCGACTTAACACTACTTCCTTGATGAAGTCCCACCAGGCATCCATCGTCAGTAAAGACTCCGCCGCCAGATGTACCCGCCAAATCTCTAAATTCTTGGACTGTTTCAAAGCTATACCGAATGAACCCATGACTGATTTTATCAAGGAGTTCCTTCACTTGATGGACATCCCATTGACTTTCTGCCGCTTCTTCCCTAAGCTTTTGAGGAAATCCTGCATGGTGCAAATTTTTCGCATTTGTCAACTCTCGTAATTTGACAAAATTTTCAGCCATATATGCAGGCATTTTCAAGATGGCGACATCGCGTTCCATGTCATCATAAATTTCCAATGGAACAGCTTTATCAAAAGCCAAAACGTCTTCACCATGTTTGTCTTTTTCTGCAACATAATATTCCACACAGATTTCTTCTCTTTTCAGTTTCTCGATGACATGCCAATCTGTAAAGACATAACAATACTCATTGGTGCATGGCTTGATGATAACCCCACTGCCATCATTGACCTTAACAGAAATCTGCTTAAGAAAATCGTAATCAGCCATTCAGATTATCAATGATGCGATTCGTAATACCAGGATAGTCAACCAAGTCTTGCTCACAAACAATCCTTTCCGCTCTATCCTTATAATTGAAATAGACCTTCGCTCTTGTTTTATCTATGATTTGAGCAAGCACTTCCTTGTCTGGATGCCCGTAATAATCGCCATTGGAAGAAAAGATAAACACTTGGGCCTTCACCAATTCCAACAAACGAGGAGAGAAATTCTTTTTGCTGCCATGATGCGACAATTTTACAGTGCCGCAGCCTAATGGATGTTCTTTACTATATCCAAGCTCTTCCAAAGACGTGCAAACTTCATCGATATCGGCATCACCAAGAAACAAATCCTTACGTCCATCTATCTCCAAGAGGAAAGAAATAGAAGAGTTGTTTGTCTTTGAGTTATCCCTCTCAGTGAAGTCATATTCCAGCAAAGCTTTGACAGGTTTGTCATAATCAGCTGGGGCCTTATGGAGCACATCTCCATTCCACTTCTCTGCTATCACGTTATGAGCTGCGACCGTAGGTGTCAATATTGTCATTTTGCCATGAGGAATGCCAAATATCTTTCCCTTGACAACCTGGTTTACTACGGTTTTATGAGCATCTCTCAACAACATATCCAAGTTTCTCCCCTGAGGTATAGAGTGAAGAAGCGAAGAACAGTCTGGAACTGTTATTTGGTCACCATTATTCATCAAAACCGTTCCTATCATATCAAGGGCATTCTCATCCTTGGCCATCCACTCCACGATTCCACCCAAATGATCCTCATCTACATGAGTAAGAATCATCATGTCTATAATCTGCTGTTTCTCCCTAAGTTCATTGATCTTGACTTTCAACGGTCCACTTTGGATACGTTGTTTTCGGTCACGAAACATATATGTCGTCTTCACGCCACTGTCTACCATGATGTTATAGATTTCATCTGCAGAACTGATTGTAATAAAAACGCAATCGACTTCACGGGCAGGAAGGATTTCTATATTAACGAACGCTTCCATAAATACACCAAACCTAACAACTGGTAAGCTTCCCCTCTACCAACATCCCATAGAAGGTAGGCTTGCCGTTAATCACCTTGGGGAAACTCTGTTTCCATGTCAACTTGAAGAGCTTCGTGTCTTGGCAGATCTGCTTCCAAAGTGTCTCATCGTATGGCTGGCCTAGCACCTTATAGAGTTCGTCGCAATTCTTGTTGTTGGGCTGAATGTTAGTGAAAGCATCGGCCACAGACTTCACGTGCTTCTGCGACAACACGATGGCGTAGTCGGTCAAGAGGTAATCGACCAATCTGTCGTAATGCTTCCAGTAATTATACAGGAAATCCCTAACGACAGCATATACATAGCGGTGCTCATAATCGCAGCCCAAAGAATAATTGGCGAAATAGCCACTAGCCACAGAGCAATGCATGTAATCAGGACGTTTGATGGACCACAAGGGCAACTTCATGTAATCCTCGAAACAGGCGCCTGTACAGAAAAATGTCGAGTCAATCCAAAGTCCACCGTAACGGGAGAGAAGGTTCAAGCGAAGAAGGTCTGAATAGATCGTTCTCGAAATGATTCCTTTCTTCCGCTTCTCCTCCAGCCAGTCGGGGAATTGGACGTAGTCCTTGCAGTTCTCATCCGTGATCACGATGACCTCATAGTCGCCCGCATGCTGCTTGATGGAGGCCACGCAGGTCTTCACGATCTCGGGAGCGTTCTCGATGCCCTGCCACCAACACACCCATATCTTGTTGCGAAGCTTCTCATCACACTCCGGCATTGTCTCCGTCACTTGGTAACTGGCCCAGTAGTCCTTAAACTTATCCTCCAAGAAGTCTGTCATGATTTGGTGTTTCCTCATCAACCGCTTCTTCACGCTCTCTGGCTCTTTAAATCCATTGCGATTCATGATCTGTATGTCAATCTTCGCCCAAAAGGTAATGACCGCGGCCCTCACCGAGATCACCTTAGCCACATCACAAGACGCCTTCACCTCCTCCAGACACCTGTGGAACAACCGCTTGAAATTATTATGCTTCATTGCTTTTCAAATATAATCTGTAGTATTTATCAGCACAAACTTGCATGGAGTAATGCTGTCTGTAATCTTCCTTGATATGGTTTCTGTCTATCGTGTCTTTTTTGCCAAGCGCTTCTTTTATTTTTGCCAAGAACTCCTCGTCAGAAAAACCTTGTGTCATAAAGCCATTATCTCCATCCCTTATCACATCAGCCACGCCACCTGCAGGCGTACATATTGGGATAACACCTAAAGACATGGCCTCTAACAGAGATAGCGGAAGACCTTCATAATCGGAAGTTAACACAAAGAAATCGGCCAATGCCAAGTAGTCTGCCACATTGCTGCGTTCTCCCAAAATGTGAATCTGGGAATTGTTTTCAAACAGTGGCATCCATTCCTGTTCGTAGCCACTACCAATCACCATCAACTGAAACTTTACACCTTCCATTTGGAGTTGTTCAAACGCATGGAACAAACGCCTATGGTTCTTGGCTGGGTGGCTACGGGCCACATGAATAAAAACAGGGGCATTCTCCCCATTCAAGAAAGAGACGTCTGCTGGCATAGTGCCCGAAGGCACCATCGGCTCCCTGCCGTTGGTGATGCGTTCGGCTGAATGGATGCCGAATACTTTTACGAAACTATCCTCACACGTGTTAGAAATAGTAACCGGATGAATTCTATGACTGTAGAGCCACTTGTCGAAAGGTTTTAACCAGCTACGAAACACGCAAACGTCAGCCATGCTGTGAAGGGTGTAAACGATTCTAACCTTGCTGAACACCAATGCCGGAAGGTACAACCACTGAATGCCACAATGCGCATGAATAACATTAGGTTTTTCCTTCCTAATCAACTTTAGAAATTTCAAATGCGAGGAGACAGAGCCTCCACTATGGCAACCCAGGTTCACATAGCGAACCTTGTCTGAGACCATATTGAGATAATGCTGATTACCCGGAATGTTGTCATCACTAAGCGTGACAAGAACGACCTCCAATTGAGGATTTTCTGCCAGCCGATTGCACAAATCCACGACGAAGCGCTCTGCTCCACCTGACGACAAACTCCATGAAACTTGAAGTATTTTCATCTTTTTCATACCTTATTATATTTAATGATCCTTGCAGGCACACCGGCCACTACGGCATAAGCTGGCACATCGTGAGTAACCACGGAACCCGCTCCGACCGTAGAGTAATCACCCAACCTCACATCCTCCACGATACAACTGTGGGGAGCCACATAGACATTGTCGCCAATGGTGGCGGCATGGCCCTTGTTGCTGCCGATGGTGCAAAATTGAGAGATCGTGAAGTTCTTCCCGATGACTGCCGTCGGGTTGATCACCACGCCCAGTCCGTGTCCGATGTATAAGCCCCCTCCGATCTGCGTCGACACATTGATTTGTATGCCGTATTTATTAAAGTAGTGTTTGTAAAACAGCCAAAACACAGGTTTCAGAACGCCCTTCACCCCAGCAA
>JBNMMB010000078.1:0-16605 GCA_050875105.1 Prevotella sp.
CGACGTGAGCGTCATCGACGAACTGCCACCAGGCCGCAAACCCATCGTCACCCTGCACAAGTACACCAACCAGGCGACAAGCCTCTACAGCGGCATCCGAAAGCAGATCCAGGAGGGACGGCAGGTCTACTTCGTCTTCCCGCTCATCGAGGAGAGCGCCAAGCTCGACCTGCAAAACCTCGAGGAGGGCTACGAGACGTTGCGCGAGGTGTTTCCTGACTTTCGGCTGAGCAAGGTGCACGGCCGCATGAAACCGGCCGAGAAAGAGGCTGAGATGCAGAAGTTTGTGAGCGGCGAGACGCAGATCCTGGTCTCCACCACCGTCATTGAGGTGGGTGTCAACGTGCCCAACGCCTCGGTCATGGTCATCATGGAGGCGCAACGCTTCGGACTGTCGCAACTGCACCAGTTGCGCGGCCGCGTGGGACGTGGCGCCAAGCAGAGCTATTGCATCCTCGTCACAGGTTACGAACTGTCGCAGGAGACGCGCAAGCGCATCGACATCATGTGTGAGACCAACGACGGCTTCCGCATTGCCGAGGCCGACCTGAAGCTCCGCGGACCTGGCGACCTGGAGGGAACGCAACAGAGTGGCATCGCCTTCGACCTGAAGATTGCCGACATCGCACGCGACGGACAACTCGTGCAGATGGCGCGCGACGAGGCGCAACGCATCATCGACGACGACCCCGACTGCAACAAACCGGAGAACGCACGCCTCTGGGACCGACTGAAAGAGCTCCGAAAGACCAACATCAACTGGGCGGCCATCAGCTGACGCCTGTCCTACAGGACTTTTGCAGCAAGGCAAATCCGAATGTGGGCCCGTCTGCCCACGGCACATGTCAACAGGCAGATGGGCCTGCCGCAGGAACATGAAAAAGGCAGCGTTTGTTACTCAAGCAACAGCGGCTTTTAGTGGATGAACGTGGGGCTCACATGAGATGCCGGCAGTACTTGATAGAGAAGCCAGCTGTACTTGATAGAGAAGCCGGCTGTACTCGATAGAGAAGCCGGCTGTACTTGATAGAGAAGCCGGCTGTACTTGATAGAGAAGCCGGCTGTACTCGATAGCGGGTCCCCTGTGGTTAGTCGTACCCGTTGTTTTCGTTTCTTCCAAATCCGTTTGAGTATCGGACTTTTTCATTTTGAAAATCACCTCACGCTATATCGCATGATACGTAGCGTCAGCAACCATCGAAAAGTGTGCCACAAGGCGTTAAACGATGGAAATAAGCACATTGCAAATGTTAATTGTATGCGATAACATAGCGATTTGTGTTAATTTGAGAACAAAAAGTGTTAACATGACAATTTCGTTGCAATATTTTTATTACCTTTGCAACGTCTTTTGATAATTCGTTGAACATTCCTAACGCTCAACGACTCCCGCAAGATCAAAGCTTCTCGCTTTTTCGGAAGACGAACACCTAACAACAAAACAAACTTCATGACGCTGAAAAAAACGATAAAGACTTTAACGATATCATTATTATTTGCCTTGGCGGCCGAACCTGTTGCCGCTCAAGACTTATTGGCCCGTCAGGCCCCTGTGGACCGAAGAGCCAAAAAACTTGACTCCATTGAAGTCAAGACCTTCGCCGAAAGGGAAAACATCCAGACACCAGCGGGCGAGCTCTACGGCGACGAGTGGGACAACACCTCCACCAGTCGCACCAGCGACCTGCCCGAAACATTCACCATCGACTTACGCCACTTCTGCATGCCCACGCCCAGCCGCGTGGTGACCAGCAACTTTGGCGCACGTTGGGGCCGCCAACACAAGGGACTCGACATCAAGGTCTACGTGGGCGACACCATCCGCGCTGCCTTCTCGGGCAAGGTGCGCATCGTGAGATATAACCCCGGCGGATTTGGCAAGTATATCGTCATTCGTCACCCCAACGGCCTGGAGACCTACTACGGACACCTCTCCGAACAGATCGTGCACGAAAACCAGGTGGTGCGTGCCGGCGAGCCCATCGGACTGGGTGGCAACACCGGACGAAGCACGGGCTCTCACCTCCACTTCGAGACACGCCTCTGCGGCGTGGCCCTCAACCCCGCCCTCTTCTTCGACTTCCGCAACCAGGATGTCACGGGCGACCAATATGTCTTCAGCAAGCGCACCTACGACAGCGAGTCGGCTGATGCCACACGCGAACGTGGCAAGGTGGGCAACGGCGGATACACCCGCGACATGGTGCAGGGTGGCAAGCTGGGACGCAGCGAGACGGCCGAGGCTGCTCTCGAGAACGCCATCAACGCGCCTGAGCGCCTCTACTACAAGGTCAAGAACGGCGAGACGCTCGAGTCGATTGCCAACAAGCTCCATGTGGACATGGACAAGCTCTGCCGCCTCAACGGTTTCCGCAAGAACCAACGCGTCAAGACCGGACAGATCGTGAGATACGTCTAAGCGACCTGCCGCTGACCAAACATACAAGTCAAAAAAAGCCCTGCAATCCCATCGGAATTGCAGGTTTTTTTTTTCGTCCATGCCTTTTATTCACTTCTTCACAACCGCGCGAAGCACAAACCAGGCGTGGAGGGCCAGCGTCTGGAGCAAGCCGTAGTGGTGGCGCATGAGGCGGAAACGCTCACGGAGCGAGGCACGATGGTTCTTGACCGACATGCCGCCGTCGAGGTAGTTGACGACCACCGCACCCACATTGCGCAGGGGCAGTCCCTCGCGCTCGGCCGCCTTCATGATGCGGATGCACCAGTCGACATCGGCCGAGAGACGATACGACAGGTCGTAGGGGTGGGCCTTGGCCAGGTCGGTGCGCGCATAGAACGCCTGATGGCACACGAGCATGCCCTGGCGGAATGAGCGCCACGTCAGGTGTTCGGGCGGTTGCAGGCGTCGGTGGCGCAGGAAGTGGCCCTCGTCATCGACAATGTCGGTGTCGCCATAGAGCACGCCGGGCAGGGGCTCACCGTCGCCCACACAGCCCGCCACCAGTTCGAGGGTGTCGGGTGATGGAAAGACGTCGCCGGCATTGAGAAACACGAGATAGTCGCCTGTGGCCTTGCGGATGCCCTTGTTCATGGCATCATAGAGTCCGCCGTCCTTCTCCGACACGACGATGACCTCATGGCCATTGTCGGCTTCGTCCGAACGGCGCGCATAGTCGCGCGCAATCTCCACCGTGCCGTCGGTCGACAGGCCGTCGAGGATGAGGTGCTCCACATCGCCATAGGTCTGGCTGAGCACGCTCTCCACGGTGCGGGGCAACTCATGGGCGGCACGAAAGGTGCAAGTGATGATGGTAAACTTGATCATGTGTAAGGTCTGAGAGAATCAGATGTTATAGTTCTTGAAGGCCAGGGCCTGGTTGTAGACCTCGATGTAGTGCATGGCCACAGTGCGCTGCGAGTAGTTGGCCCGCACCTTGGCGATGGCGTTCTGGCTCAGCGCGGCGTGGTCGGCCTCGCTGAGCACCCAATGGAGGCCAGCGGCCAGGTCGGCCGCATCCTTGTACTTGGCCACATAGCCGTTCTTCTGGTGGTCGATCATCTCGGGTATGCCGCCCACCTTGAAGCCCACCGACGGCACGCCACAGGCCAACGCCTCCATGATGGTGTTGGGCAGGTTCTCATCGAGTGAGGGCAACACGAAGACATCGGCCGAGTTGTAGATGTCCACAATCTGTCGCTCATCGCTCACGTAGCCCAGGGGAATGGCAGGCAGGCGCAACTGTCCCACCACCTCCTCGGCATGGCCACCCAGGATGGCCACCACCGTGTCTTGGCGCATCTCGGGATGCTGGTCGGCCAACATCGAGATGGCCTCGGTGAGATAGGCAATGCCCTTGCGCTCCATGGTGACGCGCTGCGACACGAAGAGGATGATGCGCTTGTCGGCAGGCAGGTTGGCGTGGAGACGCGCCTGCTGCTTGTCTTTCTGACAGAACACGTGAGTGTCGATGGGATTGGGAATGGTGTCGACATGCAAGCCTGAGAGCAAGGCGCTCTGGCGGGCCTGGTCGCCCAGCCACTTGCTGCACGTCACGAAGTGGATGCCACTACCCCTGTAAAGCTTGCGCTTGCGGTTGAAGATGCGTGTCGACAGGTCGGTCGACGTGTGGTGCTTGGGCAGGTAGCGACACCCCTGGCACACGGCGCGATAGGCCTTGCAGCCCAGCGTGACGTGGCAGATGCCCGTGGCTGGCCAAAGGTCGTGCATGGTCCACACCACCGGCTTGCCACTGGCCAGGATCTTGCGGATCGAACCGAGCGACAGCAGCCCTTGGTTGATCCATGCCAAGTGGATGACGTCGGCCTCCTTAAACTCGGGCAGACTCGTGATGTCGATGCCCGCATTGGCCAAGTCGAGCTCGAAAAGGTTCTTCCGACTGAAATGGAGATGCCAGAAGACACACCAACGCTCCCACAGGAAGTTCCACCTGCGGAGCCACGGACGTGGCGCTTGCACCACCGTGATGTTGTCGGTCACCTTGTCGCCCACCAGCATCTTGGCTTTCACGCCATTGTTGTTGAGCGTATCAAGCAGGCGGTTGGCGGCCACGGCGGCCCCGCCTGTCTTCTCACTTGTGTTGATGATCAGTACGCGCATACCTTTTTGGATAATTTGTTGTCAAGACAATGCGGGCGAACGCCATGAGCGCTTATCGGCAGATGGACGAGCCGCAACCTATCTTTTGCAAAGATAAGAAAATCGAATGAAACTAAAAGAAGAATTGCCAAAAATGAGGAAAAAACATGATGTGTGCGAACACAACGGTTGATTTATGTCAATTAAAGCGCATTTTCATAAAAAAATCACGACCTTTCTCTTGTGGAGATTACAATTTCATAGTAACTTTGCAGCGTCAAAAGGTTAATAGATTGTTTAGGTTAGTAGTAATAGATTTAGGTTTTTAGTTATTAGGTTTAAGGTAGATTGATAGATTGTTTAACGGAGAACAATGGAAACCGTGAGGTTTTCATTTCGTTTGAAAAGGATTTTTAGTTAAACATAGGTGTACGTTGGAGCTCGTTGATGAGTTTCAGCGTATTTTTTTTGTGCCCTTTGGAACCTTCGGAGCAAAGGGCGGCAAGCAGCAACAAAAGCCAACAAAAAAGGCTTGGAACCCGGAGGTCCAAGCCTATCTCTTTGTCTAAAGTTAAAATCACGTGTCTCCTATCGGGGAGCAATAGAAGCCTCGGGGCTCAACCCTGCTTCTCTATCAGGCAGACGGCATAGGCCGAGATGCCTTCCTCGCGGCCCGTGAACCCGAGTTTCTCGGTGGTGGTGGCCTTGATGCTCACCTGGTCCTCGTCGCACCCCATGACACGGGCCAGGCAGGCCTTCATCGCCGGAATGTGGGGATTGAGCTTGGGACGCTCGGCACACACGGTGGCATCGATGTTGACCAACTGGTAGCCCTTGGTGGCGATGAGCGCCACGACCTGCTCGAGGATGACCTTGCTGTCCATGCCAAGCGTGTCGGCCGACGTGTCGGGGAAGTGATAACCAATGTCGCGCATGTTGGCGGCGCCAAGCAAGGCGTCGCATATCGCATGGATGAGCACGTCGGCATCGCTGTGGCCCAACAGGCCCAGCGTGTGACTGATCTTGATGCCTCCCAAAAAAAGGTCACGGCCCTCCACCAACTGGTGGACGTCGTAACCCATTCCTACTCTGATGTTTGTCATCTTATCTGCGTTTGAACAAATCCTTGATTCCGTCCATGTCGAAGCTCAGCGTGAAGCGGAGCGTCTGGTCGAGCGGGTTGCTCTTGGCCGTGGCAATGACGTAACCGGCATCGAGTGAGAACACGCTCATCTTGAAACCGCCACCCACGGTGAAGTACTTACGGTTGCCCTTGTTCTCGCTCTCATGGTGATAACCGGCACGAAGGGTGAACTGGTCATGGTAGGTGTACTCGGCGCCTACGCTCCACTGGATCTCCTGCAACTCCTCCTTGAAACCGCCGGGGGCGTCGCCAAAGCTCTTGAAGATGCCGCTGATGCTCGACACGTCATAATAGTCCTTCTGCACACGCTGCAAGTAATCCTCCGTCGTCTCGCCCTCATTCTGCTTGGGATAGGTGGGCACGAGGAGCTTGTTGGCATCGGCGGCAATGGTGAAGCGGTTGTATTCGTCGATGGGCACCATCAGCGAGGCGCCCAGGCGCAGGTTGGTGGGGATGAACTCACTGTTGTCGTAACCGCCAAACTTGATCTTACTACCGATGTTGGAGATGTTGAGACCCAGTCCCAACTGGCACTCACGCGAACCGATGTTGACATAGTTCTGGTAGTAGGCCGAGAGGTCGGCGGCGAAGGCAGAGCCAGGTGAAGTGTCTTGCGTGTAGTCGTAGGTGAGGTCGGAGTAGATCCAGCGCACGGCGGCAGCAATCGAGAACTTCTCGCTGAGCATGAGCGAGTAGGCCACGTCAAACGACATCTCATAGGGGTTGATGGTGTTGCCGGCATTGCTTCCTGACCCGGCGGTGCTCGATGAATAGTCGCCCATCATCACCTCACCCAGTGAGAAATAGCGAAACGAGCCAGAGACAGCACTGTAGTCGCCGATGCGGTAGTAGCCGGCGAGGTAGGCCAGGTCCATGTCGTTGACCAATTGGCGCAGCCACGGTGTGTAGTTGAGCGCCACACCGGCGCGACTGATGGTAAACGGATACTTGGCCGGGTTCCAGTATTGCGACACGACGTCAGGGTCGGTGGCCGCACCGACGTCGCCCATGCCGCCAGCGCGGGCGTCGGGCGCAATGGTCTGCGAGGTGACAGACGTGTTGACAGGGTTGAACATGTCTTTCTTATCCTGCGCGTTGGCTTGCAAGGTGGCAAGGGCAAGAAGGCATGCCGCGATTATTCTCGATGTCTTATTCATGCTTGGTTGGTTTGTTGGATGATGGCCGGTGATGTCCTGTTGGCCCCTTGGCGCAACAGGGCACGACCGACTGGTATAAGAACGTGTGCAAAGGGCTATTTATTGTTGATGACGACGAGTTTCTTAGCTTTCGACGCCTCAGAACTGCCGTCGCTCGACACACGGACCCGATAGAGGTAGACACCCGTCTGCAGGTGGCCCCCACCCTCCTGGCAGAGATCCCAGTCCACGGTGTAAGCGCCGCTCGTCGACACGCCGTTCTCTGAGTGAGTCCACAGCAATCGGCCACTGGTGTCGAACACATCGATCTTCACGTCCATGTTCGACCCGTTGAAGTCGTGACTGATGATGAATGTCGTGGAGGTCGACGCAGGGTTTTGCGACACGTCGACGCTGTAGAGCGTGGGCCGCAATCCCTTCACCACGTTGAAGTCGAGCGTGGCCGATGAGGAATTGTTGAGCACGTCCCAGGCACGGAACAGCAGCGTGTGGCGCCCAGGCTCAAGCGTGGGCAGGCTGTAGCTGACGGAGCCACTCTGGTATGTGCCGAAGTCGTAGGCGAAGTAATCGTTGAGCTTATAGGTCATGCTCGGACTGCCGTCGATGATGAGTTGCAGGTCATGGCCGATGCCGTTGCCGGCCGCATTGATGCCGTCGTCGTCGCTTAGGCGGGCGACGAAGTAAGGTGTCGGGTTAACATTGCCACCGTTCTCAAACTGCGGTGTGTTGAGATAGCAATAAATCTTCGGTCCCAGCGAGTCGAGTTCGTTGTCTTCGCTTCCTCCCACGAGGAAGTTGTCCTCGGCGCCATGGGCCTCGAGCAGGTGGTCGTTGCTCACGGCATGGATGTTGATCAGTCCCTTGCCATCCGAGTAGTTGATGTCCTTGGGCACCACAAACGAGAAGGCGAAGCGCCCGTTCCTGACGCTGTCGGCGCCATTGAAGAGCGTGTTGGTGCGGTCATAATAGGTGAAGGCTGTCTTCGACTCGGCACTGCTGTTCAGGCGACAGGTCACCAACTCACGCGAGTCGCGCACCAGAGCGGTCATCACACCATTGAAGACCTCAGGACTCTCCACATGGCCCGCCACACGCGCCACGCTGCCCGCCTTGAGCGTCACCGGCGAGTTGGCCGACGGCTTGACCCCGTTGATGGAGTCGATCACCACGCTCAGCGTGGGCAAGTGAAGCGAGATGGCCGGGTCGCCAAGGAGCGAATATTGCAACTTGTTGACCGTCGTGTCCTGTCGGGTGGTGATCATCTGGTTCTTGGCTAGGCGTTGGGCCTCGCCGATGGTCATCGGCTTGCCGCCAGAGAGAGAGAGGACATAGCGCAGGAAAGCCATGTTGATGGACTTGTTGTAATTGGAATAGACCGTGCGTGTGGTGCCAAAGAAGGCCACGGCACCGCCCTTGCTGCTCGTTACGGCCGCCTCGCCAATGGTGGGGATGGTGCCGTCGAAAGGCAGGATGTCGCACGAGGCGGTGATCCAAAGGGGCAGGTTGGTGTTGGTGAACGACTCGAAATCAGACAGGGTGAGCACCCGCTCGTGCGAGATCTGGTCGGCACGGCCGTGCCCGCCATAGTCCATGATGAGCGCGCCGGCCTGTTGCTGTTGCTTCAGCAGGCTGGTCACCTCAGGATAGGTGTTGCCTGTTGCGGACGGGATGCCTTGGTAAGCGTCCCACATCACCTTCTTCACCTGGTAGCCAGGATGGCGTGTTGCGATGTCGTTGGCCGCGTCGTTGATGTCGTTCATGTGCAGGTTGCCGTTGCCGTCGTCGCCCATGAAGACGAGTGTGTTTTGCCAGGCGCCCGCGTTCTTGTTCTCCACGTAGGCGATGGTCTTGTCGACCATGGCCTTGGCATCTTCCTCCGTGGTGACGGGGAAGCGGCCGACAGCCATGTCGAGCTTGTCGGAGCGCAACTGGTTGACGCCCTCACCGTCATCGAGGAGGCAGAAGAAGCCGTCGTCGATGTAACAGCGGATCTCATTGAACGAGTTCTCACTCTCAAAGCAGAGCAGGTAATCGTCGGGGTTGAGGTTGGCACACTCAGAGGTGAGCATGCGGTTGTCCCACACGCAATCGCCGAAGAGCAACAGGTAGCGGGGCATGTCTGCATCAGTTGCCACACGGTCGTAGAGCATCTTCAGGTAGCGGCGGTAGGCGTTGGCGTCGGGTGTGCCGCTGGAGAACTCGTTGAAGAGTTCGTCGGCAGGCACGATGCGCACCCTGAGGGAGTCGTGCTGCTCGTGGAACGCGGCGAGCCGCTGGGCCTGCTTGAGGAGTTTCTGCGAGGTGGGGATGATGATGACCATGTCGGCTGCAGCGTCGGCATGGTGGTCTTGGTTGGTGATGTGGTACAGGTATTCGGGGGTGGCATACTGCGCCGTCAGCTTGGGGGCGGGGGCCGGTTGGTTCCATGCCATCGACACATAGTCGAGCCGGATGGGGTCACCCAGTTCGCAACTGATGCTCACCGTGTCGTTGGCTGTCAGGCCACTGACCTGATACGTGGCCGTGGCGGAGTTGCCCTTGTCGTAGCTTCCCAATGAGACATAGAGGTTGCCCAACTCCTTGCCGTTGAGCGAGACCTTCGCCCGACTGTACATGCCAGCCGAGACACTCACCGACAGGCGCCCCGACGTGGCACTGGTGGGGTTCTTCAGCACCACGTTCTTGACACGACCGTAGTGGATGGGCTCGGGGTCGAAGAGGTTGCGGCCACCCTGATACCAACTGTAGCCATCCACCTCATAGAGCGAGTGATAGTCGTCGGGCGATGGGTAGAACGCAGAGACAAAGGCGGCAGAGTCCACCACCTCGGGCGCCTCGGTGCTCTCGGTGAGGAAATAATAACCGTAATCGGAATAAGGGTTGCGTGTGCGGCGGGTGGCCGTGGCACTTTCCCAGCTCACCGGACCGCGCGCATGGAAGAGGCGGCGGTTGCCCACGGCATAAGTGGGCACCTCATGGAGGTCGTCGGTCTCACGCAGCTCATCGCCGTCGAGACGTTCATTCTGCAGGTTGCCGCCATAGCCATAGACCTTCACCTTGCTCAAGTCGGAGAAGCCCGCCTGGCGAATGAAGGCCTCGGTGAGCTGGTAGATGCCCGTCGAGGGCACACGGATCTTGGCCCATGAGCCCGAGGCGAGCACCGAATGGTCGGCATAGCGCGATGCGGCGGCTGTCGCCTGGGCCGCCTGGGTCTTGCGCTTGGTGCGCGGCAGGGGCTTGGCGTCGATGCGGAGCATGAAACTGACGAGTATCTGGTAGCGTCCCTCGCGGTAGACCAAGGGGCAGAAGCCCACCTCGAGCGTGCCTTTCTTGCGGCTCAGCACCAGGTGTTGCTCCACACGGGGGAGCGCCGGCAGCGAGTCGGTCGACAGGCTATGGTAATGGGCGATGTCCTCCTGCGTCATGTCGATGAACTCCGGGTAGAGGATTGTCGACGTGTAGACGGAGTCGGAGAAGGCGCCCTCCAAGGGCACAGCATAAGTGAACTGCGGCAGCATGGAGTCGACCGTGACCTCATCGGACGTCAGGTTGAAGAACCGCTGGGCCGATAGGGTCAGGCTTGTCAGGAGCGACAGGAGTAGAACAAGTATTCGTCTGTGTTTCATGTTTTGTCTGTTATATGGGAATTCCACATGGGTGGCAACGACAGCAGGCGCGTCGCCAAGTGCGCCAGCCAGCGGCACAAGTGGCGGTGCCAACGCCTATTTGCAGTTGAACTCGAGCACCTTCCGGTCCTCGATGAAGCCCTCCATGTGGTCGTCGATGTGTACGGGGCCGACGCCTGTCGGTGTGCCCGTGTAGAGGATGTCGCCCGTCTTCAGGGTGTAGAACTGACTGATGTAGGCGATGATCTCGTCCACCTTATAGAACATGTCGCCCGTGTAACCCTGCTGCACCTCCTCGCCGTTGATGTTGAGACGGAAGCGCAGGCGTTGGATGTCGGGCAGTTTCTCCTTCGGCACCCACTCGCCGATGCATGCCGCCCCGTCGAATCCCTTGGCGAGATCCCAGGGCTTGCCCTGCGATGCGAGCTTGCGCTGCAACTCGCGGGCCGTGAAGTCGATGCCGACGGTATAGGCGTCGTAGTAGCGATGGGCAAAGCGCTCGGGGATGTTCTTCCCCAGGCGGCAGATGCGCACCACCACCTCAGCCTCATACTCGATGCTTCCCAGGTGGTCGGGGATGAAGAACGGCTTGTGGTCCTTGAGCAAAGCCGTGTCGGCTTTCAGGAAGATGACTGGCTCCTCTGGCTTAGATAACGTGCCGTGGAGCGCTTTATTGTGCAAGGCATAGTTCATGCCGATGGCGAAAATCTTCATAACTGATGGATGAAAAGGTTGTGTGTTGATTTATCTGACGACGAACTTGTGGCCGTCGCGGATGTACAGTCCTGGTGAGAGCCGTGAGCTGTCGGTGCCCACGTAGCGGCCGTCGAGGGTGTGGATGCGGCCTGTGGGCCTGGCCGCCGGGATGGTCTCCACGCCGGCCGCCTGCCTGCGCAACACCTCCTCAAGGCCGGCTGTGACGTCGATCTCGCCGTAACCATAGAGGTTGTTGGGGTAAGTGAGCGTGGGGTCATGGTGCCGGCACGTCTTGGCGAAGATGTCGAGGCAGTCGGCTGGCGACAGCGTGGGGTCGGCCTGGAGCCAGAGGGCGATGGCGCCGGCGACGACAGGCGACGACATGGAGGTGCCGCCGTTGCTGTTCCAGGCGTAGGTGCGTCCGTCGTGCTCGAAGTGGCGCACGTCTGAGCGGATGTCGCCCGCTTCGGGGTTGTTCTCCAAATAGAAGCTGCTGTACGACGAGATGATGTTTTGTCCGGGCGCCATCACGTCGGGCTTGGTGCGCCCGTCGAAGGTGGGGCCCACGCCCGAAAACGGTGTGCGGACGCCGCCCTGCCCATTGTCGTAGACCATCTGTTGGCCGAGATAGTTGACAAACTGTGTCCTGTAGCCCGTGGCGCCGACGCAGATGACCGTCGGCGCACTCGACGGCGAGTTGATGCTGTGGGTGTTGTCGCCGTCGGCGAGGCGGTCGTCGAGATTGCTGTGGTAGAGCCATCCGGTGACGGGATAGAGCTCGGCGTCGGCCGCCTGGCCCATGAGTTGGAGGGAGACGGGATAGCACTTGCTGAAGATGTGGGCCAGGGTGATGACATCCCAGTCGCAGACCACTTGCGTGGCGTCATAGCATGAGGGATAAGCGGTGGCGGCGATGACATATTGGTAATCGCCAATGGCCACGGTGTCGACCCACGTGGAGTCGTCGGCGGCCAGCACCTGGCGGATGGGGATGTCCACCGCCTGTGGACTGTCGGCATGGTCGTAGACCGTGAGGCGCAGGGTGAAGTCGTCGATGGCGCCCTGGATCTTGGTGGTGAAACCCACGTTTTGCAAGTTGCTGCCGCAGAAGAGGCCGGCCGAAGCCTTTCCGGCGGGCTTGTGAAGGTAGTTGATGGCCTGGCCGTCGTTGCCTGCCGACGAAACGATGACATGTCCGGGACCAGTCAGCGAGTCGAGCATCTCATAATAGAGTTGGTCGTAGCCCTGGAAGTCTTGCCGTGAGCCTTCGCTGAAATTGATGACGCAGGGTTTGCCCACGCGGTCGGCATAGTCGAAGATGTACTTGAAGCCGAGGGCGTCGAGGGCATAGGTGTACTTATAGTAGTCGCTGGGATCAATGAGGGCGATGTCGTCGGTCGTGGCGTTGCACACCAGGCAGAGGTCGCTCTCCCAGGCCACGCCGCGATAGGGCGACAGCGTGTCGGCGCCCTCCGCCCCACTGCCTGCGGCTATCCCGGCTGTGTGGGTGCCATGGGTCTGCCTGAGGCCATCGCGCGGACAACCGAGGGCCAGCAAGCTGTCGCGCCCCACATAGTCGCGCCCGACGGGCAGGGTGGTGTGGAGCGTGTCGGTGGAGAGCTGGTCCCAGAGGGCCTTGATGCGGTAGTCGGCCATGTCGGCCGAGAAGAAATTGGGATGGGTGAGGTCGAAACCGATGTCTTGCACGCCCACCACCACACCCTTTCCGGTGTAGGCCTGTGGCAAGCGGAGCATCTGCTGGGCCGGCGTGGCATCGACGATGGCCGTCGTGGTGTCCATCTGGACGGAGGCGCGCTGGCCGGCTTCCAGGCGCACCACGCGCCCGTCGTGCGACAGGCGCGCCAACGCGCCAAGGGGTATGTCGGCCACAAACAGCGTGCCGCGCTGGTCGAGCACGCGCGCCCCCTGCCGCTGGAGAACCGTGGCGTCGGGCTCGGTCAACTTGACAAAGGCTGTGATCGAAGGTCCAGCGGCCTGCCCGTCGTGGGGCACCTGTCGCCTGGCCGCCGTGTCGTGGCCACGCTGCTGCGCCAGCCATGCCTGCCTGACGAGCGGCGACATTTTGCCAAACGCCGGGCGCTGCGCACACACGGCAGCCGGCATCAGCGACAAAACAAGGAAAGGCAGCCACCTGCCCAACAATTTCAACATATAGAATAAGGTGAGAGAAACAAATATGGGGAACCGCGGAAGACCGCGTCTTCCATGGTTCCCCATTATTATTGATGTAAACCTAAAGTTTAGTCGGCAGCGAGCGTGTAGCGCTTGTAAGCCACAACCTTCAAGCCCTTGGCCTGAGCGTCGAGCCACTGAGCCACATTCTTCTTGTCGCCCTCCTCGAACTGGAACTCCTGGTCGACCAAGCAGTTCTCCTTGTAGAACTTAGCCATACGGCCCTTGGCGATGTTCTGGATCATGTTCTCATTGAGCTTGCCAGCAGCCTCAGCGCCGACAGTCTTGATGATCTCACGAGCCTTGTCAGCATCCTCCTGTGTGAGCCAACCCTTGGTCACGTTAGAAGCGATGTGATCGTCAGAGTCGACGAGGTTGGCGTTGATGCCAGCCTTCTTCAGAGCCACGTTGACCTGGCGCTGGATCTGCTCCTCCTTGGTCTTCTCGATGGCCACCTTGAGCTCCTCGTCCTTGACGTTCTGGGGCACGCTGGCCTCGTCGAGAGCGACGGGCTTCATGGCAGCGACCTGCATGGCCACCTTGTGACCAGCATCCTCGTTGGCAGCAGAGAGCTGCACCATGGTGCAGAGGGTGTGACGACCCATGTGGTCATAGGTGTAGATGTTGTCGCCCTCAAGCACGTTGTAGCCGTCGAGCTCCATCTTCTCGCCCACGACGCCAGAGCGGCGTGTGACAGCGTCGGCCACCTTCACGTCCTCACCGTCGTAGCTGACGGTCAGCTCCTTCACCTCGTCGAGGGTGTGAGCCTTAGCTGCGATGGCAGCGTCGAGGATGTCCTGGGTGAGCTTGATGTAGTCGGCACCGTTGGCAACGAAGTCGGTCTCGCACTTCAAGCCGATCATGGCGGCGAAGCCATTCTCGTTCTTCACGAGCACGCAACCATTGGATGTGGTGCGGTCAGAGCGCTTGGCGGCGATGGCCAAGCCACGCTCGCGAACGAGCTCCACAGCCTTCTTGATATCACCATCAGCCTCGGTGAGAGCCTTCTTGCAGTCCTTCATGCCTGCACCGGTCATTGTGCGAAGCTTCTTGATGTCTTCAATTGTAACAGCCATAATGATATTTTACTTTTTAAAGTTTGATGTATTAACGCTTTGATTACTCAGCGGCGGGAGTAGCCTCCTCAGCTGCGGGAGCGGCCTCAGTGGCAGCAGTTTCCTCGCGACGAGCGCGACGGGGTGCGCGACGACGGCCCTCAGCGGCCTCCTCGGGCTGCTCAGAAGCGGCCTTCTCGTCGGCCTTCTCAGCCTTGCGCTCCTCCAGGCCCTCAGCGATAGCGCCACAGACAGCGTCGAGGATGACCTCCACAGAGTCCTTGGCATCGTCGTTGGCAGGGATCATGTAGTCGACGTTGCTGGGATCAGAGTTGGTGTCGACGATAGCGAACACGGGGATGCCCAGACGGTTGGCCTCCTTGACAGCGATGTGCTCCTTCATGACATCCACCACGAAGAGGGCAGAGGGCAGACGGGTGAGGTCGGCGATGGACCCGAGGTTCTTCTCGAGCTTGGCGCGCTGACGTGTGATCTGCAACAGCTCACGCTTTGAGAGGTTCGAGAAAGTGCCATCGTTCATCAACTTGTCGATGTTCGTCATTTTCTTGACAGCCTTACGGATGGTGGGGAAGTTGGTGAGCATGCCGCCCGGCCAACGCTCGATGACGTAAGGCATGTTGACAGAGGCAGCCTTTTCGGCTACAATGTCCTTGGCCTGTTTTTTAGTAGCGACGAACAGGATCTTCTTGCCACTCTTGGCAATGCCCTTGAGGGCCTCAGCAGCCTCGTCGATCTTGGCCACTGTCTTGTTGAGGTCGATGATATGAATGCCGTTGCGCTCCATGAAGATGTAAGGAGCCATGGCGGGGTTCCACTTGCGCTTCAGGTGACCGAAATGGCAACCTGCCTGAAGCAACTGGTCAAAGTTTGTTCTTGACATTTTTGTTCGATTTAAATTTGTTTACTTTCCTTTTTAATTCTTGTTAGCCGGGGATGTGTTCCCCAAGCGTAACCGGCCTTGTGGCCGTTGCTTAGAACCAGCAGACGGGTAGCCACGCCTATGCGGCGAAGAGTCCTGCCTGTTTGGATGCTAAACGTATCTCTCGTCTCCCGTGGGAGGAGACCGGAGAGATATTAACGCTTACTGAACTGGAAGTGACGACGAGCCTTGGGCTGTCCAGGCTTCTTACGCTCGACGGCACGGCTATCACGAGTAAGGAAGCCGTGATCCTTGAGGTTCTTCTTGTCTTCAGCGTTGATCTTCACCAGCGCACGTGCGATGGCGAGGCGGAGGGCCTGGCTCTGGCCGGTGAAACCACCGCCGTCGAGGTTGGCCTTGATGTCATACTTCTCAGCGACCTCGAGCAACTCCAGCGGCTGCTTGACCACATACTGCAGGATGGCTGAGGGGAAGTATACAGTGATGTCCTTCTTATTGATTGTAATCTTACCGGTGCCCTCAGTGACATAAACACGAGCTACAGCGCTCTTGCGGCGACCGATTGCATTAATGACTTCCATCTTAATTCTTATTATTTGTACTGGTTAATATCAATAGTCTTCGGCTTCTGTGCCTCCTGCTGGTGCTCAGCACCCTCATAGATGTAGAGGTTGTCCATGAGCGAACGGCCGAGGGGGCCCTTGGGCAGCATGCCCTTCACGGCGTGACGGATGATCTTGTCGATGCCGTTCTCACGCTTGCGGAGCTGTGCGGGCGTGTTGAAGCGCTGGCCACCGGGATAACCAGTATAGCGAGTGTAAACCTTGTCGGTTTCCTTCTTGCCGGTGAAACGCACCTGGGCTGCGTTGATGATGATCACATTGTCACCACAGTCGACGTGCGGAGTGAAGGTGGGTTTGTACTTACCACGGAGCAGCTTGGCAACCTTCGAGCAGAGGCGGCCAACAACCTGGTCGGCAGCGTCTACGACTACCCACTCCTTTTGAGCTGTTTCCTTGTTGACGGAAATAGTCTTGTAACTTAAAGTGTCCATTTTAAAAATTAAATTTACTACTAAAAAACGTTTTTATACCTTATATAAACAGAGACCTCACGGCGCCTCCAGTCTAAAAGAGACCATCCATGGCTTTCGCTCTGCTGTGCGGACGATTCACAAACCGCCGTGTCCGGCCAAAGGCACGGCTATTTACACTCCCGCACGTGGGACTCTAAGTGTGTCCCGAAATAAATCGGTGTGCAAAATTACATATTTTA
>JBNMMB010000079.1:0-16152 GCA_050875105.1 Prevotella sp.
CAATAAAAACAAAAAGGAAAAGCATTGCTTTTCCTTTTTTGTTTTAGCGGAAGATGAGGGATTCAAACCCCCGATACCACAAAACGGGTATACCAGATTTCGAGTCTAGCGCATTCGATCACTCTGCCAATCTTCCTAAACGCAATGCAAAGTTAGCAAAAATGTTTTAGAATAGTATGTGCTAACGCTACAAATATCAGCAATTAACTTTCGTTAATAATAACTTCTGGCACTTCAACTTTCCATATAAGGCATGATTGTTAGCGAGGAAAGATAAACCTCTTTTATCCTCCAAAAGTGAGGCTTTGCAAGCGCTTTCTCAATTCTTCAGCTTTGCTTTTTCTGATAGCCAACACAATCTCGCAATCGTTATCAAAAGTCTGTGAGATAATTCTTGGTTGCATGTTTTTCACAATGCTCATGACACCATTCATCATGGGATAAGTAAAACGATAGGTTATTTGCTCTTCCACCAGTCGTGTAACAATCTTGCTGTTGTTGAGAGCATCAGCAGCTGCATTCCGGTAAGCCACAATCAGTCCACCAGTGCCTAAATTGACTCCGCCATAATAACGGATGACGCAAATGAGCACATTGGTCAGATTGTGGGAGACAATTTGTCCCATGATTGGCTTTCCGGCTGTGGAGGAGGGTTCGCCGTCGTCGTTGGCCCGAAATTCTTGTCCTTCTGGACCAAGCACATAGGCATAACAGCAATGGCGCGCATCAAAATACTTCTTGCGGTAACCAGCTATGATCGTTTTGGCCTGCTCAACCGAATCCACATGATGGGCATAGGCGAGGAATTTACTGCGTTTTTCCGAGTAATATCCCTCGCCAATAGTCGTTTCTTCTAATGTTTGGTATGAATCCATTATTCTAGTTTATGTACAACCAATCCCGAACGCAACTTGGGTTCAAACCAAGTTGCCTTAGGAGGCATAATCTTTCCGCAGTCTGCAATGTTCATGATTTGCTCCATTGAGACAGGGTAAAGGGCTAATGCCCAGCGCATTTCGCCACTGTCAACACGACGACGCAACTCCTCCAATCCGCGCAGCCCGCCAACGAAGTCAATCCGCTTGTCTGACCTCAAGTCCTTGATACCTATTAGCTTGTCAAGAATAAGTCGGCTGGAGATGTCTACATCTAAAACCCCGATGGGGTCAGCGTCATCATAGGTGCCAGGACGTGCCACCAAACTGTACCACTCATGATCTAGATAGAGTGAGAACTCATGGATATGTTGCGGACGATAGTCCTTCGTGCCCTTATCCTCGACAATAAAGTCATGTTCAAGTGCTTTCAAGAACTCTTCCGATGTCATTCCATTGAGATCCTTGACCACACGATTGTAATCGAGAATGGTCAGTTGTGAGGCGGGGAAACAAACAGCCATGAAGTAGTTGTACTCCTCGTCTCCCTTATGGTTGGCGTTCATCTTGCGTTTCTCATCGCCAACAAGGGCGGCTGCAGCGCTACGGTGGTGACCATCGGCAATGTATAAGTTAGGCATTTTGCGAAACTCTTCAGTGATGAGGCTAATGTCGTTCTTGTCTGAGACTACCCAAAACTGATGTCTAAATCCATCGACTGGCGCCACGAAGTCGTATTCAGGTTCTGTGGAAGAATATTTCTTTAGCAGGTGGTCAAGAACCGCATTGTCTGGGTAGGCAAAAAACACAGGCTCCAGATTGGCGTCACACACGCGAACGTGTTTCATGCGGTCTTCTTCCTTGTCCCGACGGGTAAGCTCATGCTTCTTGATGACTCCCGACATGTAGTCATCTACCGATGCTCCCACGACAAGACCATATTGGGTCTTGCCATTCATGGTCTGGGCATAAATGTAATAGTGCTCTTCTGAATCTTGTACAAGCCATCCCTTGTCTTGGAATTTTTTGAATTGTTCGGCTGCGCTTTCATACACGCATGACGAATATTCAGAAACGTCTGGCGGAAAATTAATCTCTGGTTTGATGATGTGATACAGCGACATCTCGTTATCGCCTGCTTCTTTGCGTGCCTCTTCGGAGTCAAGAACATCGTAAGGTCTCGACTCAATCTTCTCAACTAAGTTCTTAGGTGGCCGCAAGCCACAGAAAGGTTTAATAGTAGCCATAGCAATAGAATTTAGGTAAGACGAAAAAGTCTCTGCCTCCAATTCGGCTTTATCGGTTATTGGAGACAGAGACTCTTGGGTGTTCTGTTATTTGTTCACGCGGAATTTCTCGTCACCTGTGGCAAAATAGGCAACGATTTGCTTGGCCGCAGCAATACCGGCATTGATGTTAGCCTCAGCAGTTTGGGCTCCCATTTTCTTAGGAGTGGAGAAATATCTTCCTTCCAACTTTTTAAACTCTTCGTCAGCGTCAGGCTTGATGTCGGTGATGTATTTCAAGTCCGTGCGTTCGTTAAGCAGCTTCAACAGTTCGGGCTCGTTGATGATTTCCTTGCGAGCCGTGTTGATCACAATGGCGCCTTTTTTCATTTGGCTGACAACTTGATAGTTGATGCTTTGGCGCGTCTCATCGGTTGCAGGAATGTGCAATGACACGATGTCGCAACTCCTGAACAAATCGTCCTTGCTGTCAACGCCATGAACGCCCTGTGCTTCAATCTTGTCTTTAGTGACAAACTGGTCAAAGGCGTAAACTTCCATGCCAAAGCCTTTAGCGATACGAGCAACATTGCGCCCCACATTGCCAAAAGCAAGGATGCCCAATTTTTTGCCTTTCAACTCGCTGCCGCTTTTACCATTGAAGAAGTTGCGAACTGTGAAGACCAACAAACCAAAAACAAGTTCAGCGACAGCGTTGGAATTCTGACCAGGCGTGTTTTCGACCACAACGCCTTTTTGTTTGGCATAAGCCGTGTCAATGGAATCGTAGCCGGCACCAGCGCGCACCACAATCTTGAGTTTTTTTGCCGCATCAAGGACCTCAGGGGTGACCTTGTCGGATCTCACAATCATGGCGTCAGCATCTGCAACAGCGTCCAACAACTGTTGTTTGTCTGTATAACTCTCCAGCAGCACCACATCGTGGCCTGCAGCTTTCGCTTCTTTCTGGATGCCATCTACGGCAGCAGAAGCAAAAGGCTTTTCTGTAGCTACAAGTATTTTCATGAGTGTAGTGATGTTTAACGTTTAATGTTGTGCCTCGAAATCTCTCATGGCCTTCACCAGCGCATTCACTCCTTCGATCGTCTGTGCGTTGTAGCAACTTGCACGGAAGCCACCTACACTGCGATGGCCTTTTATGCCGACCATGCCACGCTCTGTGGCAAACTCCAAGAAGGGCTTTTCGAGATCTTTGTACTCATCGTTCATCACGAAGCAGATATTCATGAGCGAGCGGTCAGCCTCAGCTACCGTGCCGCGGAATAACTTGTTGCGGTCAATCTCCTCGTAGACAATCTTGGCGCGTTCCTTGGCCCGGCGATCCATCTCCTTGACGCCTCCTTGAGCCTTGACCCAGCGCATGGTCTCAAGTAATGAGTAAATGGGAACCACAGGAGGAGTGTTGAACATAGAACCCTTATCCACGTGCGTGCGGTAGTCAATCATTGTGGGGAGCTCGCGAGGAGCCTTGCCCAACATGTCGTCTTTGACAATCACAACGGTGACACCAGCCATTGACATGTTCTTTTGCGCACCCGCATAGATAGCGGTGTATTTGGAAACATCTACAGGGCGGCTCATGATGTCAGAACTCATGTCGGCAATCATGGGGACAGGTGAATCGAGTTCTTTACGGATCTCTGTGCCAAAAATCGTGTTGTTGGTAGTGATGTGGAGATAATCCAGATCTGTGGGAACATCAAAGTCATGAGGCAAGTACGTGTAGTTCTTATCGGCTGATGCGGCAACTTCGACGACCTCTCCAAAGAGCTTAGCCTCTTTCATGGCTTTCTTTGCCCACGTGCCCGTATTCAGGTAGCCGGCTTTCTTAATCAGGAAATTGGCGGGAATCTGCATGAACTGCAATGAAGCGCCACCACCGAGGAAAATTACCGAGTAACCTTCGGGAATGTCAAGCAACTCCTTGATGAGTGCTACTGCCTCATCCACCACAGGCTGGAAGTCTTTGGCACGGTGGCTGATTTCCATCAAGGAAAGTCCTGAGCCATTGAAATTCAGGATTTGTTTCGCTGTGTTCTCAATCACTTCACGTGGAAGCATCGAGGGGCCCGCATTAAAATTGTACTTCTTCATCTCGTCAATTTATTTTTAGGATTAATAAAGTCTACGTTGCTTGTTTCAGTTGCGAAGATACTGATATTATCTCAATAAAACAAATTTATTCCAAAGATTTTCTCAATGTTTTAATTTAATGTGAAAGTGACACTTTATATTGCATGTTCATTCGTTCAATATCCAAAAATAAGCAAAATTATCGTATTTCTTCCACAATGGTACGCAGACCTTTGATTTTTTCTCCTGCCACACAACTCAACACGCTTTTCAGTTTCTTCCTGTCAATAGCGGCGTAAGCGTAATGATCTTTCACATCAATACGCCCGATTTGTGAGGATTGCAAATTTCCTTTTTTGCAAAGAAAGCCAACGATGTCCCCTTTGGATATTTTGTCTTTTTTCCCCTTTCCTATGTAAAGTGTGGCCATGCGTGGTTGGGGGCAGTCGCTTGTCGTGGCTTCAGGGATGACGTAGTCGCTCACTTCAGCATCGACATAAGCCGGCACTTGCTCGTTGGGGGCAAGAATAAAGTAAGCTTGTCCCGAGTTGTCCCATCTGCCAGTTCTGCCCACACGATGCACATAGCTATCTTCGCTTTCTGGTAGATGATAGTGGACGATGTTTTGAATATTGGGAATATCCAAGCCTCGGCTTCCGAGGTCTGTGCTCACCATCACATTTGCGGAGCCGTTGATAAACTTATAGAGTGTGTCTTCTCGTGCTTTTTGGTCCAAGCCTCCATGAAAGGCGCTTAAGGTGAATCCTTGTTGTTTGAGGAACACGGCAGTTCGTTCCACAGACTCGCGGTAATTGACAAAGACAATAGTGCTCTCCTGTCCAAAGGATCGAAGAAGTTGTGCCAAGGTTTCCAACTTGTCCTTTTGAGGGGCATGTACCGCCCACACTTTCACCCTTTCAGGTACCTGCTCTTGCTTGTCGCGAAAGTCTAGACGACTGGCATTCCCGACCATCTCTTCGATTTCTTCAGAGTCGGTGGCAGATAAGAGAATGTGGCGGGCCCTTGTGGGCATTTGTCTGAGTAGGGTGCGCATCTCATCGCGGAAGCCCATCTCCAAGCACTTGTCAAATTCGTCGATGATCACAAACTTGATGTGGGATACGTCAAAGTTAGCCTTGTTGATATGGTCGTTGAGTCGTCCTGGTGTGCCACAGATTACTTGCGGCTTCAGTTGCCTGATCGTTCTGTGCTCATCCATCGTCGGGCGACCTCCATAACAGGCAAGGGCGCGGAGTCCTGATTTTATGCTATCAAACACGTTGACGGTCTGCATGGCCAATTCGCGCCCGGGGACGATGATGACGGCTTGCACGTTGCCGTCGTCTTGCTGGAACAGTTGAGCTGTCGGCAACAAGTAGGCCAATGTCTTGCCCGATCCTGTCGGGCTCAAGATCACCACATCTCCCTTTTCATTGACGATGGCATCAGCTGAAGCATTTTGCATGGCGTTGAGCGTTATGCCCAACTTTTTTATCATATCTTGGATGTTCATTTTTCCATTAATTTATCTATTTCATCAAACTCCTTGCCCATGTTCAGATTGAGGTAAATCGTGTACAAAGGCAAAGCCCATTTGTCTTTTCTCTCGGGTCTCAATGTGCGATATTTCACCAAATAGGGCAAGGCGTCCTTATAATATTGGAGGGTCGCATTGCGCTGTTTGGTCGGTTGTGCGGTCTTGTCCAGTCCCACTCCCAAATTGAATTTTGCCAATCCTGCGTTCAGCCAAGCTTCCGGCAAGCTGTCGTTTTCTTGGATTAAGCGCTGGCTGATGTCGAAGCATTGGGCGAAGTCGCCCATGTTCAGGAGAATTGTACCTTTTGTCTGCCAAAAGATCTGGCTGGTTGAGTCAACTTCCAATGCGCTGTCTGTAAGTGCCAAAGCCTTAGCCCATTGTCCCGTTTGGGAATAGAATTCAATCAGGTGCGAGTAGAAAAACAGCGACAAGGGGTATTTTCGGAAGCCCTCGGTCAATGTCTTCACGTAGCGGGTTGTGTCGGTGTCTCGCTTGTAAGTCTCGGACAGATATTGCAGCATCATCTCATAATGTGCAGTGTCTTTCAATGCCTGGTAAGTGTGGTGGAGCGTCTTTTGGCTGTCCTCCATCTTGTAAGCGCAATAGACAGCCCAATAGGAAGCCTCTGGTATGTTAGCGTCTTTTTCGTTGTAATGGTAAGCAGCAAACAAAGGTTGGCGTGCCGCATCCACATATTGGTCGAATAACCGATATGCATCAGCATACTTCTTCTTGCGGATAAAGTAATGGCCGCCACTCACGAGATTGGGTCGCAGGCGATTGAGAAGTGCGGAATTTTCTTTTCTCATGGTTAACTTGACATGCCCTTTCTCATCTGGCAATGCGTCTATGGAGTCGAATGCCTCCATCTGCTGATACATTCGAGAGGCAATATTGAAAAGGTTAGCCGTGTCATACTTCTGTTTCAAGTAGATCTTCTCATTGCCTTGGTCGTATTGTTTTTTGAGCGCATCGAAAAGCACTGACCATATTTTTGTGTTTCGTTTGTTAGCCGAGTCTTTCAACAAAGTGCACATTGTCTGCTCGGCGTTTTCCAGATTGCTGCCTTTCTTGATGTTTTCCTTAGCACTCGAAATCTGCTTCTTCTGTCCCATGGCAACCATGGGAAACATCCATGTGCAAACCAAAGTGAGGAAAAAAATGCACCAGAAAGGACGCGCAAGACGCCTTTTCACCGTCAGTCTGCTTGAGAAGTGCTTATGTAGGGTACTCATGTTTATTTATCCTTTTGTTTTTCCACTTTAGGGGCTATAGCCTTGGCCTTGTCATCATCGCCTAGAAGCTTGTAGACTTGGAAGAGTGGTGTAGCCCAGTCTACTTCTTTTAGTTGAGGGTCATATTGCTGCACTCTCTCAAAGTTCTTCTGGGCTTCCCGAAGCAACAGCGAAATAGAGTCGGGTAGGGCTTTGCCCTTTGCGCCCAAATCTTGCAAGTTTTGCTGTGCCTGAGCGCTTAGGCATATACCTTTATTATAAATAGCTTCCACAAAAGTAGGGTCGATTTTGATGGCGTTGCCGTAAGCTTTTTCTGCTTCTCCCCAAGCTTTTTTCCTCATTTTGGTTTCGCCCAGCAAGGCCCATGCCTGCTTGCTTTGTGGATTTTTGCGGGTTTCATCTTTGGCGAACTGTTCCAGCTCGTTCTCGTGTCCTGGCAATGAGAACTGTTCCAGCAAAAGGCGCATATATGTTGGATTGTTGGGAGCCTTGTCATGCAATTCGAGAAGCGCCAGTACATAGCGTGCGGAATCATTGGGCGTGACCATCATCTCCTTCATGCAACTGATCTTCACCTCAGCTGCGTCTCTCGCGTATTCCGCATCGCGCAAGGCCATGTCTGCGTAATGGTCGGCCTCAGCGTAATTTTTCGATCCATAGAATAGCAACGACAGGTAATAGGCCACCTGTCCCTTGTAGAGATCTCTTTTGCCCTTGAACAGTTCGCTATTAGACAGGTTAAGATAGGTCTTGAGCGCCTCGAGTGCCTCCCCATTACGGTGATGGTCATAATAATACATGCCGGCATCGATAAGTCGTGCCCTCAGTGGGGCCAGTCGCTTGCTGTTGTTGTGCCGATATTTCAAGTCGACTTTACCTTTGTCGTTTGGTGTGCGGTCGTATAGGTCGCATTGCAATGCTGCTTCCACCACCTGCTTCAATGTATTATAATAGGTGAAAGTGTCTCGCGTGGCGTCCAATCGAGACAAAAGCACATCTACCTGTTTGTTCAGCGCAGCAGCGCGCTCACGTCCATTCTCTTCGGCGGCCAACAATGTAGGAATGGCCAAAAGCATTGCGACGAGAAACGTTCGCAACCATGCGTTGATTGTCATATGCTTCATCATAGTTTCAAAGAGTTTGGATAAAACACTTGATGAGAACTTATTCCAAGTCGAAGATACCCGAAGGTGTTTTGCGCTTGAGCACATCTAGCTTGAAGTCAGCCCCATGCTCATTGCCGACCACGATGCCGTGAGATCTCAAAACCTGCTTGACAGTCTTTTCGGCCAAGTCTGGATGATTGTTCTCGTCACTCAAATGGCAAAGCCACACATGTCGAAGATTGGGTGTTGCGTTCTCTGCTAAGGCCAGTCCGCATTCCTCATTGCTCATGTGTCCATAAGGACTGAGGATGCGTCTTTTCAGATGTTGGGGGTAGGGGCCATTCAATAGCATTTCCTTTTCATAGTCGGCCTCGATGACCAGGTAGTTGGCCTTGCTGACATATGTCTTCATCTCGTCGGTGAGATGGCCAATGTCGGTCATCAGCACAAAGGTCACTCCGTTGTGCTCGATGCAATAGCCCACGTTGTCGGCGCTGTCGTGTGGCACGCCAAAAGGCGTCACTGTGAAATCGCCCAACTGGAACGTAACACCCTTTTGGACATATTTCATCCTTTCGGGGGCAATCTTGCACCTGACACACCAGTTGTTGTTGATGCCCACATGTACGCCTTGCGTCGTCCATACGGGCAGGTCCTTGTCTCGACTGAGACTACCCACCGACTTCACATGGTCTGCGTGGTCGTGGGTGATGAGTATGTTGTTGACGTCAGACAAATGCAGTCCGAAATCTTTAAACTGCCTTTTGAGTGCTCTTACACCAACGCCGGCATCTATCAGGAGCCCATCATTCTCCGTGAAGAGGAAGCTGCAATTGCCGCTGCTTCCGCTGCCAAATGATATAAAGTGCAGCATTTCAAATCGAATTTTAGCACAAAGTTAGCTAAAAGAAAAGAAATATTCAAGTTTTATAGTGCAAAAATCCTTAATCGCATTGCTTTCCTCATCGCTCATTGGAATTAAAAGTCATGCTAGGTGTGACAGAAATACCGCAAGATGTTTGGTCTTAACCACGGGATTCTATAACTTTGCACCATCAGTTTTACGATTAAAACATGAAGCATCAACGATTTTTCACAATATTATTGTCTGCGGTCTTGTGCTCACTTTTGCTTGGTGTGCCCTTTTCTTCTTGCACTAGCAAAGGCGAGCAATTAGAGACTTGTGTTGACTCTTTTGCCCAGGCTTATTTTAGGTGGCAGTTTTTGAAGGCGGTGCGCAATTGCGACGCGGAGTCTTACCGCTGGATTAGTTTTGTGGCTTCCCAGGTCACACAAGCTGATGTGGACAGTTTAAGGGAGAGAAGGGACGATATCGATTGTACGATAGGAAATGCACATCTACTCAACGACAGCATGGCTGTTGTTGAAGTAGATGTGTCGCATTTCTTGCGCATGGATAGTTTGGGGCGTGCGACATTCGTCGAGCAGAAATCGACCTATTGCATTCCCGCTATTCTTAGGAATGGTTTTTGGCGCGTTAGTATGCGTGAGGTCCTAAGGCCCAAGAAAAATGATTAGCGAGCAGAAATCATTCGAGGTTCAAGTAATACCCCAACTTGTAGAGATTAAAGGCCAGCAAGCAGGGCTTGTTTGAGACTGCGTGCGTTAGCAAAGACTTGTTGAATATTCGTAAAGTATTTGCTGCCAGACGTTTAAGGTGCGTCTTCTCGATCTTCTCTGCAAGGTCTAATAAAGGTGAATAGCCCTTGAGATCCTTACGAAAAGTATGCAATGTTCGTAAGCCTTCCTCGGTCTTCCTGATGAAATCTTCGTTTGCCTCAAATCTATTGAAGCAAACCGGATTGTCGATATGAAGAATGGGGATAGCGTGAGCCAATAGTTGCTTGCCAAACAACACATCCTCGTATCCATAGTGACGGAAGCGCTCATCGAATGGGATGGCCTCTATCAGCTGGCGCGTGATCATGAAATTTGACGTATGGAAGTCTTGGTAGGGATGACGGCTCCGCAACTCGGCAGAATGGTTCTTTTCGCCATTCTTCTCATAGATGTACCTCAAGTTAGACCGATTGCCTTTTCCAACACTATACCCCCCATACACTACCGGAGCCAAGCCTTGAGCCCGCTCATATTTTTCGAGATAATGTGTGTCCACGAGGGACATGTCTGCATCGATAAACAAGAGGTGGTCACCCATTGATTGCTCTACCAGAAAGTTGCGAATGGCAGCGCGCCCAATGTTCCTTCCTCGCTTGACAAAGCGGCAACCGGGAATGTGGTTTAGCGTTTCATTGAGTGCCACGACAGATTTGTCTGTCGATCCGTCATCAGCAACTACGACTTCCCAAGCGCTCAAGCCAGCAGACCGAGCTTGGTTAGCGAGATCCGTGGCTAATGCTCGACAATCGTCGTTGAATGTGGGAATGAGGATGGATAGCATGTGTGGAAGGGGATTATGATAGTTTCTCTTTCAAGTATTGACCCGTGACACTGTTTGGACATTTGACAATGTCCTCAGGCGTTCCGGCGCAAACCAAGCGACCGCCCTGGTCGCCACCATCTGGGCCGAGGTCTATCACCCAGTCTGCCTCCTTGATGATGTCCATGTTGTGCTCGATGACCAACAGGCTGTGTCCACGTTCGATGAGCGCGTTGAAAGCATGGAGCAAGCGGTCGATGTCATGGAAATGTAGGCCTGTGGTTGGCTCGTCGAAGATGAAGAGGGTTGGCTCTTGGCGCTCCTGGCCGATGAAATAAGCCAGTTTTACTCGTTGGTTTTCGCCTCCTGAGAGTGTTGATGAGCTTTGTCCTAGCTTGATGTATCCCAATCCCACATCTTCCAATGGCTGCAGACGGCCGACGATGGTTTTCTGTCCATGGTGGCCAAAGAATGAGATAGCCTCGCTGACCGTCATGTTGAGCACATCATTGATGTTTTTACCCTCAAATCTCACATCGAGGATGTCTTGTTTGAATCGTTTGCCATGGCATGCCTCGCACTCCAAGGTAAGGTCGGCCATGAATTGCATCTCCACAGTGATGACGCCGGCGCCCTTGCACTCCTCACAACGGCCACCCTCAGCGTTAAATGAGAAATACTGTGCCGGGAAGCCTAGTTGCTTGGCCAGGGGCTGGCTGGCAAAAAGGTCGCGGATGGCATCGTAAGCCTTCAGATAGGTGGCGGGGTTGGAGCGCGTGCTCTTGCCAATCGGATTTTGATCTACAAACTCCACATGGCTCAATGCTTGCCAGTCGCCGTCCAGTGCGAGATATTCTCCAGGCGCATCGGCTACCTCGTTCATGTGTCGCTTGAGGGCAGGGTAGAGGATGCCCTTCACCAGGCTAGACTTGCCAGAACCAGAAACGCCCGTAACAACGGTCAAGACATTAAGCGGAAACTCCACGTCGATACCGCAAAGGTTGTTCATGCGACACCCCTTGAGCAGTATGGAATGGTTCCACTGGCGACGTGACGAGGGTAAGGCTATCTGGTCCACACCAGTCAGGTAGCGGATGGTATAGCTACGTGGAAAGTCCTTCAGCAGTAGCTTGTTCGTCTCCTTGTGATGGTTGTCACCCAAGGCTTTTGGCAGGTGGCCCTCATATACGACCTCGCCACCTTGCTCGCCAGCGTCGGGGCCTATGTCAATGAGCCAGTCGGCGGCACGCATGATGTCCTCATCATGCTCCACCACGATGACAGTGTTGCCGATTTCCTGAAGCTCTTTCAGCACATGGATAAGCCGGTCGGTGTCGCGACTGTGCAAGCCGATGCTTGGTTCGTCGAGAATGTAGAGGCTGCCTACCAGTGATGAGCCCAATGAAGTGGTGAGATTGATGCGTTGGCTCTCACCGCCTGACAGTGTGTTGCTCTTGCGGTTGAGTGTGAGATAACTCAATCCCACTTCACAAAGGAACTTTAAGCGTGACGTGATTTCAGTTAGGAGCCGCTTGGCTATTTCGTGTTCATGATCATTGAGTTGCAGTTGCAGAAACCATTCGTAGAGCTTGCCAACAGGCATCTGCACCAAGTCGGTGATGCTGCGGCCGTTGATTTTCACCCACGAGGCCTCCTTCTTCAACCGTGTGCCATGGCAGTCGGGACAGACCGTCTTGCCTCGGTATCGGCTGAGCATTACGCGATATTGTATTTTGTATTGGTTGTTTTTCACCATCTGGAAAAAAGCGTCCACGCATACCGCATCTTCCTTCGGTGTCCCGTCGGTTTTGCGGTCTGAGGGTAAGCCATGCCACAGCCAGTCTTTTTCCTGGTGTGACAACTCCAAGTATGGCTTGAAAATGGGGAAATCTACTTGCTTGGCGCGCCGGCAGAACTCATCTTTCCACACTTGCATCTTCTCACCATGCCAACACTGCACACAGCCATCATACACAGATAGGGTGGAGTTGGGAACCACAAGCTTCTCGTCTATGCCGATGATGCTCCCGAACCCCTCACAGGTGGGACAGGCGCCCAATGGCGAGTTGAAAGAAAACATGTTCTCATTGGGCTCCTCAAACTTCATCCCGTCAGCCTCATAACGTGAGGAATAGTCATAGGAGATGCCAGATGGCAGGAAAACAAGGCGGCAAGCCCCATCACCTTCATACAAGGCGGTTTCCAAGGAGTCGGTGAGACGCGCTATGCTGTCTTTCTCGTGAGAGACGCTCATGCGGTCAATGACAAGATACGAGGCGTCGGTAATGCGTTTCACGTTTGCTTCGTTGGCAAGCACGTCCTCTATCCTCTCCACGTCACTTCCTGTCATCACACGTGTATAGCCCTCTTGAAGATACATCTCCAGCTGCTTTGAGACAGTACGCCCTTCGGGTATGTGTAGTGGCGCAAGCACCATGAACCTCGTGCCATCTGAGTAGCTGAACGTTTGGGTGACAATATCATCGGCCGAGTGCTTCTTGACCTCTTGCCCAGAAATAGGGGAGTAGGTGTGGCCGATACGGGCATAAAGCAACTTCAAGTATTCATAAATCTCAGTGGATGTGCCCACTGTAGACCGTGGATTGCGGGAGATGACTTTCTGCTCAATGGCAATAGCGGGTGGCAACCCCTTAATGAAATCGCATTCAGGCTTGTTCATCCGACCCATGAACTGCCGGGCGTAACTAGACAGGCTTTCCACGTAACGCCGCTGGCCTTCGGCATAAAGAGTGTCGAAAGCAAGTGACGACTTGCCGGAGCCGGAAACTCCAGTGATGGTGATGAACTTGTTGCGCGGAATGTTCAAGCTGATGTTTTTCAGGTTGTTCACGCGCGCACCCTTTACCTCAATGCAATTGCTTTCCATGAATCGATTTTGTTATTGGGTGAAAAAAACTTTGTGCAATTGGAGAGACCTGTCATAACCCGCTTGTCAGCAAGACGCCAACGGCCCTGTGGGAAGAGGCCGTTGGGACAACAGCCGCTTAACCCAAATACTTGATGAGCAACTTTGAGTAGCCGCTCTCTCTGAGCTTCACAATGCTCTTTTCGCGTATCTGTCTGACACGCTCGCGGGTAAGCCCCAATTGGTCGCCAATCTCCTCAAGACCCTTCTCGTTGCAACCTATTCCAAAGCATTCACGAACAATGGTGATCTCTCTGTCTTTGAGCACGTTGCGTAATACGGTGTCGAGCTCGTGTGACATACTCTCGTAATCAACATGTTTGTCTGCTCTGCTGTCCTCACCAGAGGCCAACACATCTGCCATGCTGTTGTCATCATCTTCCTGGAAAGGAGCGTCGATGCTCATGTGATGATTGTCTGCCTTGATGGTTTGGTCTATCTTGGTCTCGTCAATATTTGTCAAGTCGGAGAGCTCATGTACCGACGGGCGGCGCTGGTTCTCTTGCTCAAACTTCGAAATCTCTGCGTTGATCTTCGACAATGCACCTACTTGGTTGAGGGGCAATCTCACTATACGACTCTGTTCAGCGATAGCCTGGAGAATGCTTTGGCGGATCCACCAGACCGCATAGGAGATGAACTTGAATCCACGTGTCTCATCAAACTTCTCAGCAGCCTTGACCAGTCCGATGTTACCTTCATCGATGAGGTCGGTGAGGCCTAGGCCTTGATGCTGATACTGCTTGGCCACGGAAACAACAAAGCGCAAATTGGCCTTCACCAATTTGTCCTTTGCACGTTCGCCTTCACGTCCACCTTTCTTGATCTTTTGTGCAAGCTCAATCTCTTCTTCCACGGAGATCATTGGCACACGGCCAATCTCCACGAGATACTTGTCCAATGCTTCGCCTGCACGATTGGTGATGCTTTTCTGAATTTTAAGTTGACGCATGATTTTGTTTAATTTTGTCTAATGCCGTTATTTTTTACCCTGACGTCCTTTGCATTGATGCAAAGGGCGTGCAAAGATACTAAATTTTTGCGGGTGATACAAATCTATTATATAAAAATCTTGGATAAAGGTAAAAAAACGCTAAAATCAACCGGTAAAGCGACAGAATCAAAAGACTTCGCATCTCATGTCTTCATGAAAGCCTATTGTAATAAATTGGACAAAAGGTCTCTGGAGAATCGCTCGAAATCAATCAAGCCTGCTTTTGCCCGCAAATACGCGATTCTGAGAGGGTTTTGCATAAACAGCTAATGGACAGAGCTTTATGTGAAAATAAGGCTTTTGGAAAACTATGCGCATGCTTAGGGTTTTGCGATAGATATCTTTTCGAGTCTCCGTTAAGCATCTATCGTGTCTCGATAAGATATCTATCGAGTCTCGATTCGATATCTATCGCAACTCGATAAGGCCACTTTCACCGAACAATTTCATACAAATTAACCACCATTAAGATTTTTAACGAAATTTAATTGGATAAAAGCAGTTTTTCTTTCTCTAGAAGGTCAACTCCAGAAGTGCGTGTTTTTTCAGAATTTTCAAGACATTCTGAAATCCGCATTTATGATTAAAATCATGGCATCCACAAACTAATTCTGTTTTCCATCAGTAGTTATATCTATAACATGCATTATGATAAATAGAATGAGAAAGCTATCCTTGTCAACACATATTGGGACTAAATGGCAAATTTTGCGATTGCAATGAGTAAATCTTGCAAATTTTGACTAACTTTGCGTTATGAACATAGAAAACTTTTCTGGCGAGAACCGCCAACGCGGAAGAATTGAGGTAATTTGCGGATCCATGTTCTCGGGTAAGACCGAAGAGCTGATACGCCGCTTGAAGCGTGCAACGTTTGCCAAGCAACGTGTCATCATCTTCAAACCTAAGTTGGATAACCGCTATTCAGATATCGATGTGGTCAGCCATGACCACAATAGTTTTCATTCCACACCGATTGATTGCAGCGACACAATCTTGAAGTTGTCTGCTGGATATGATGTCGTGGGTATTGACGAAGCACAATTTCTTGACGCTAATCTTGGAAATATTTGTAACGCTTTGGCTTTTAGTGGAATACGAGTTATTATTGCTGGATTGGACATGGATTTTCGAGGTGAACCGTTTGGCCCTATTCCTCAATTATTGTCGATAGCAGATGAGGTAACCAAGGTGCATGCCATATGTGTGAAATGTGGAGCATTAGCCTATGGCAGTCATCGACTGGTGCGTAATGACAAGCAAGTGATGCTCGGCGAGAAAATGGAATACGAACCGCTCTGTCGAGATTGCTTCCAAAAGGCTCTAGAGGAAGACAAGCGCAATGCGCTCTCCAAAAATTTGTTTGAAGAAGATGGTCACACAAGTGACTCCAAATAAATAAAAATTGATCGTATGGCAAAAGAAATAACATTCGACAGGTTTGTGCGGTTTTTGGGCATAGGTCTGCTAGTGTTGGCCGTGTTTTTCCTGGTCAACTATTTGAGTAGCGTGCTAATACCTTTTTTTGTGGCATGGTTGCTTGCCTACCTGCTCTACCCTATCGTGAAATTTGTGGAAAACAAGTTGCATGTTCGCATTCGAGCTTTGTCAATCATCATCACTTTGATCTTTGTCGCTTCGTTGATTTCACTGATAATCTACTTGATTATTCCGCCGATGATCGACCAGTTCCAAAAGTTGTATGTCATCTTGACCCATTGGGTGCATGAAACGACTCACACAAACTCAATCTCCGAA